>DASSKB010000080.1:0-23341 GCA_035690925.1 Longimicrobiaceae bacterium | reverse complement strand
GGCCGCGACCTCGATTGGTTCTGGCGGACCTGGTACTACGAAACCTGGATGCTGGATCAGGCGGTGGAGAGCGTGACTGCCACCGAGTCGGGAACGACTATCGTGGTGCGGGACCTCGGATTGGCGCCGATGCCAGCGCTCCTAACCATCACGAGAGCGGATGGCGAGGTGCTCGAGCGCGAAGTCCCCGTGTCGATATGGCTGTCGGGAGACAGAACGGCGCGGGTGATGGTACCGGACGGATCGCCAGTTACACGTGTGGAGATAGATGCCGAGCATCACTTCCCGGATGTCGATCGTACGAACAACGTATGGACAGGGTGATGACTAGGTAGCGATACGGCTGATGCCGTCGACTAATCTGTCGATCTCGTCGTCGTTATTGTACGGGGCGAGTCCTATCCTGATGAGGCCGCCTGCATCCCTCAGGCCCAGGTCGTCGACCACCGATGACGCGTAGAAGTCTCCGTCCCAGACGAAGAGGCCTTCTTCGCCCAGGCGCTTAGCGACCTCGCACGGCGGGACGCCGTCGACAACCAAGGATACCGTGGGCGTGCGCCGCGAACCTGGCGGTGGTCCGTATATCCGGACGCCGGGAATGCGCGGTAGCTCCGTAAGGAGTCGCTCCAGCAGCGGATCCTCCAGCGCCTGAATCACTCCCATCCCCGCGATAATCCGGGCGCGCCGGTCTTCCACCAGCTCGTCGCCCGCCAGACCGGCTATCCAATCTACCGCGGCCGCTGTCCCGACTATCCCCTCATGGTTCAACGTGCCTGTCTCCCACCGATCGGGAATGTCGTCCGCGACCGGCGGCAGTTTGTACGGGAGGAAGCTCGCCAGCGCGTCCGAACGGCCCCAAACAATTCCAACGTGCGGACCGAAGAATTTGTATGCGGAGCAAGCGAGAAAATCGCAGCCGATCTGCTGCACGTCCAGCACGCCGTGCGGCGCGAAGTGGACGGCATCGACATACGTGAGAGCGCCGACCTCGCGAGCCCGGCTGCACACGCCTTCGACGTCGTTTATCGTGCCGCTGGCATTTGATGCGTAGCCCATGGCAACAACGCGCGTGCGGCTGCCGATAAGATCGTACAGGCGGGAGTAGTCGAGGGACAGTGTTTCGGCATCGAACGGTACTTCATGGACCGTCGCGCCCGCATCCCGGGCAGCGCGGAGCCATGGCGCGATATTGGCCTGATGGTCCAGCCGCGTGACTATCACCTCATCGTCCGGCCCCCATTCGCGGGCCAGCGCCCGCGAGAAGGCAAGCGTTAGCGTCGTCATATTGGCGCCGAAAACTATCTCGTTCGGCACGCCACCCACGAAGTCCGCAACCGTCTTCCTCGCGTCCCACAACGCCTCGTCGCTCTCGACACTGGTCAGGAAAGCGCCGCCGGTGTTGGAGTTGTGGTACGCGAGGTAATCGGCCACCGCGTCGATCACCACGCGCGGAACCTGGCTTCCGCCAGGACCGTCCAGGAAAGCCGCGGGGTGACCGTTTACAGTTCGCGTCAGGGCAGGGAAGTCCGCGCGAACCTGCCGACGGGTGATCAGGTAACCGCCCAGAATCCTTCGAGGGCAGCTCCGTCCGGACTCTCCCGCAGCTTCTCGAACGCCCTGTTCCGGATCTGACGAATCCGCTCGCGAGTCACACCTAGAAGCATCCCGATCTCTTCAAGGGTTCGTTCCTCGCCTTCATCCAGACCGTAGTAGAGATAGAGAATCTTACGCTCGCGCTCGGTGAGGTACTTCTCGAACATCCTCTCCAGGAACTCGCGACGGGCCTGCGATTCCACTTCCTCCTCGATCTCTTCAGCCTCGGCGCCTGCGAAGCGCTCACCGAACGATGAAGAGTCGCGATCACCGCGGTCCAGCGGCGCATCGAGCGAGAGCTCGCTCGCGGCCACCCGGCGAAGCGCCCGGATGGTTTCGATCGGCTCCGTCATCTCTTCGGCGATCTCCTGGTCGGTAGGCGACCTGCCGAGAGTCTGGGTGAGCGCTGTCTCCGTACGCGACAGGCGAACCAGGTTGGAATTCTGGTTCAGCGGTATGCGAACAGAGCGCGTCTGTTCAGCCAATGCTTGGAGCACTGTCTGGCGGATCCACCAGACGGCGTACGAGATGAATTTCACTCCCTTTTCCGGATCGAACTTCTTGACGGCTTTCAGGAGTCCTTCGTTGCCGATGCAGACCAGTTCCGCCAGGCCCAGCCCGCGTCCCTGATACTTCTTCACGTAGGAGATCACGAAGCGAAGATTCGCGGTGACCAGCCGTTCGGCTGCCAGCTTGTCTCCGGCCCTCGCCTTGCGCGCTATAGCTCGCTCTTCGAGGGGGTCTTCGATCAGTGGATACTTCTCGACGTCGTGCAGGTACTGGTCAAACGAGTCAAGGGCACGGGAGCTGAAGAACATAAGTTCGGCTCGTTCTGAATGGAAAACGACAGGGGCAGCGAGCTTCGTCGGTATTCGACGCTCGCCGCCCCTGGGTTAGTCGCACAGGCCTTCGTCCCCGGAATTTCGAATCATATCCATCCTGAAGTAGCAGTGGACGACAGGGAAGTCGGGCTTCCCACGAGCGCTGTACGGTCACCGAGACATAGCTAATAGTCACGCACCCTCAGATTGGTTCCACAATTGCGCTCCTGTGGCGGATCCCATTCGCAAAGGGCTGGTCAGGCGCGTCCGAATACGAGAGCGGCATTGATCCCGCCGAACCCGAAAGAGTTGGAGATAGCGTACTCGACAGATCGTTCTGTCCCGTTGCCGCCCACGTATGGAAGATCGCAGCTCTCGCCGGGATCCTCGAGGTTCAGTGTAGGTGGGATCCACCCGCGCTCCATTACGAGGGCAGTGATTGCGGCTTCCATAGCACCCGACGCCCCCAGCGCGTGACCATGATAGCCCTTTGTGCCACTCACCGAGACGCTGTCAGTATGCTCGCCGAGCACTCCGCGGATGACCTGGGACTCGGTGGAATCGTTGAGCGGGGTGGACGACCCGTGTGCGTTCACGTAGTCGACCTGGTCCGCCTGGATACCCGCGGTTGCTAGCGCGAGCCGCATCGAGCGCGCGGCCTGTGCGCCGTCGGGCCGCGGTGCGGTCATGTGGTGGGCGTCGTTGGTTGTACCGTAGCCACTGAGCTCGGCGTAGATGCGAGCGCCGCGCTCTCGAGCCCGTCCCATCTCCTCCAGCACAAGAACCGCAGCACCCTCGCCCATCACAAAGCCGTCGCGACCAGCATCGAATGGACGCGATGCTCTCCCGGGATCGTCGTTGCGCGTGGACATGGCCCGTATTATGGCGAATGCGCCGAACGAGAGGGGTGCCAGCGGCGCCTCGACTCCACCAGCCAGCGCCACGTCGCTGGTCCCGTCGCGGATGAGCCGCCACGCCTCGCCGATTCCTATCGCTCCGGATGCGCAGCTCATGGCGTTGGTGGAGTTCGGACCGGTAAAACCGAGATCTATGGCTACATTGCACGACGCCGACCCGCCGTATACCGCAAGCGCGAGCAATGGATCGACCGCGCGGACACCACCCGCCAGGAATTTGCCCAGCTGCTCCTCGGCGTACCCTATCCCGCCGAGCGCCGTCCCCAGCTGTACCGCTACACGGTCGGGGTCTTCCGCTGCGGCATTCAGGCCAGCGTCCTGCAGCGCCATGCGGGCCGATGATACGGCGAATCTGGCGAACCTGTCCATCCTCCTCAACTGGCTTCGGTCCAGGAAGGCCGAAGCGTCGAAGTCATCTACCTGCGCGGCGATATGTGAACGGAAGGCTGAGGGGTCGAACCGATCGATGGTCTTAACAGCCGACTCGCCTCGTCGGAGCCCGCTCCAGAGCTCGTCGACGCCGATCCCGATCGGGGTTATGCAGCCTATGCCGGTGACGGCCACCCGTCTCATCGCGGTTGGGTTACCCTTCATCGCCTCTCCACGGTTCGCCGGATGCCTTCCAGCGTTAGGTTGGCCACGTTCTGAATGAAGAGCGGGCCGATTATCCTCTGTGCGATCGCTCGCCTGGCTGGTGCGGGAAGTGGCCAGTCGGGACCGGCGTCCCACTCGTGTACAATACGAATCTCGGTTCTCCCGTCGGGTCTGGCCGAGAAGGTCCAGGCCACATCCATCCCGGTCGTGACACCATCCACGTGCCTGTAAAGTACGGCGGGACGCCGTTCGTCCAGGTGCATTTCCGAGACCCACCAGACAGGATATGAAAGCGGCCCGAAGTCGCGGCGCGCGGCCATCTCGACGCGGCCGGTGCCGAACGCGTCTCTACGGTGGAACTTCACCCAGCGGTAGTGCGGTAGAATGTCAGGCCATCGCTCGACGTCGGCGGCTGCCCTGAAACATACGTCGACCGGCGCATCGGCGACGGTCTCATCGACGGTATGCACTTATTACTTCGCCACGAAGTCGCTGTCGGCGGTGAGCCCCTTACAGAACGCCGCGATCAGCCGAGCCGCCGCGTCGACGTCACTCAGCGATACTATCTCGTTGGGGCTGTGCATGTAGCGGTTCGGTATGGAGATGACGCCGGTGGCTATGCCGGCGCGGGATAGATGGATCGCGTCCGCGTCCGTTCCGGTGTACCGGGCGTTCGCCTGAATGGTGTAGGGGATGCCTTCTCTGCTCGCGGTCTCCGCGAGCCGCTCGAAGACGAGCGGGTGTATTGCCGCACCGCGCCCGAGTACCGGACCACCGCCCAGCTTGTGTTCGCCAGACTGCTTCTTCTCGGCCTGCGGCGAATCGCTCGCAAAAGTCACATCGACCACCAGAGCTATGTGCGGATCGAGGCCGTAGGCACTGGTCCGCGCACCGCCGCCGTGAAATCCGATCTCCTCCTGCGTGGTCGCTACCGCCGTAACCTGCGCCTCAGGCGGACTCTCCTCCATCGCCAGCAGCCGCAGCGCCTCCAGGACGACGTATGCACCTATCCGGTTGTCGATCGACCGCGAGGCAATCAGGTCGTCGCTGAGTCGCGCGAGCCGCGCGTCGATCACCGCCGGATCGCCCACCCGGACGCCTCGTTCGGCTGTCTCGGCCCGCGATCCTGCGCCGATGTCTACCCACAGGTCAGATAGCTTCGATACTTTCTCCTTCTCATCACCCTTCATGAGGTGGATCGGCTTCTTACCGACCACCCCTATCACCTCGCCGGACCCGGTCAGAATCAGGAGGCGCTGTCCTACCACGACCTGCGAATCCCAGCCGCCGATACCGTCGATATAGAGAAAACCGTCCTCATCTATGTGAGTGATGATGAGTCCTATCTCGTCGATATGCCCGGCAAGCATCACCCGCGGACTCCCGCCAGGATTGAGCGTCGCCAGAGTGTTCCCGCTTACGTCCGCATCGACCTGATCCGCTACCACGCCGGCCTCCGTACGCCAGACCCGGGCAGGCCCGATCTCGAACCCGGACGGGCCCGGTGTGTTCAACAGCTTCTCCAGAAACGGGAAGGAAGCGTCACTGATCATCTAGTTCTCCGTGCTGGGCCATGGGTGTCAGATGGCTCCTTCTTCCCGGAGGGCATCGGGAACACCCTCGCGAATGGATGGGAAACGTAAGTTCACTTTCAGCTCGTCGTGCATCCGCCTGTTACTGCACCGCCGCGCGGATACTCGGCGTTCGTACGCGCTGTGAGATAGCTCCTGACGGATGTCGTCGCGATCCACGGCGGCGGGGAGCGGCAGCGAGAGCAGCCCGGCCGTCAGCTCCGCATATTCGCGCCCGGTTACGGGATGGTCGTCGCACAGCAGGTAAACCTCGCCGTCGCGCCCTGACTTCCATGCGGCAATGAGGCCCGATACGAGGTCCTCCACGTGGATTCGCGATACCCAGAGACCCTCGTCGTCCACGCGCCGGTAAGCGCCGCTTTCAAGTCTCTGCCGCAGCGTACGGCCCGGGCCGTAAATTCCTGGAGACCGGCAGATCCGCACGGGAAAGCCGTTGCGTCGGAACTCGTCCAGGTAAATCTGCTCGCTCCGGGCGCGGACCTCACCGAGCGGCGAACTGGGCTGAACCGGAGTCGACTCGTCGGTCCATTCACCGCTACGCCGACCGTAAACCGACGTGCTGCTCAGGTACACCAGTGCTTCAATGTCGCACTGCTTGAGCGCGGCAGCAACGTTTCCGGTTCCCCAGGCCGTATAGCGGTCGTCACCCGTTCGCTGCGGACGGACCAGATCGTAGACAATATGTGGGCGCCACCGGGCGAGCGCGGTAAGGCTCGAGGGATCTGTAACGTCCGCGATTACCGCCCGGGCCCCTGAATCCTCGATGGCCTGCATGCGGTCGCGTGAGCGAGTGGTTCCGACTATTTCCGCTCCAGGCGTGCACAGGCGAGACGCCAGCCGCTCACCAACGTAGCCGCAACCAAGGATCAATATGCGCTTCTCTATCATCCTGCTCCCGTGTCCGGCGTGCCGAAGGCGATCTCGATAAACTGTCTGAGGATGCGATAGGTCAGCCCCCATATCACATCGTCTTCATAGCCGATCGCGGGGAAGCTGACCTGCTCTCCACTTTCTAGCGCGTGCAGGTACTCGGTGGTGGCCTGCGGTGCCGCCAGTCGTCGACATCCGACCCAGTACGCGCGCTCGACCTCCTCGTTTATGGTCGTCGTCGTGCCGGGCGGCACGCAAAAGACGAATGGTGATACCACTATCTGGAGCTTCGCCGAGCCCGGCTCCACGTCGTCCAGTCTCCCCAACCTCCTGTCCGCGAGCCGCAGGTCGATTCCCACCTCCTCCCACGTCTCGCGGATAGCTGTTTCTGCGGCGCTGCTGTCGGCCGGGTCGTGCCGGCCGCCAGGCAGTGCCATATGGCCAGACCAGGGGTCGCCCTGCCTCACAGATCGCTTGATGAGTAGCAGCTCCATATCGGCCGGTCCCGGCCGCACGATGAGTGCCACGGAAGCTGAGGGTTGGCCGCGCGGAGTGGCTATCCGGGCGGCGTAGCCGACGAGCGCGCGACGAAGGGAATCGATCGTCGGTCCGTTCAAGGCAGAATCATCGGGTGGGGGTTGTCCTTGCTCGCGAGGCGCGAGACATTACCACATCTGTTCTCCTCCGGCAACGGCAGTTCTCTCGCTTCGCTCGGTGCTCCATGATCAAATTCGACGACATCCTCGCCGCGCAGCGTCGCCTCGACGGCCAGCTGGTAAAGACGCCGTGCACGCCCTCCGAAGTATTCGGCGATCTCTTCAGCGGACATGCGTGGTTCAAGTTCGAGAATCTCCAACGGACGGGGTCATTTAAAGAGCGCGGCGCGCTCAATCGGATACTGGCCCTGACCCCCGCTGAGCGCGAGCGCGGCGTTGTCGCGGCCAGCGCGGGGAATCATGCGCAGGGCCTGGCCTTCCATGCTGGCCGACTCGGTGTGCCTGCGACAATCGTCATGCCTGAACGCAGCCCGCTCATCAAGGTCGTCAATACCCGCAACCACGGTGCTCGCGTGGTCCTTCACGGTCGCAACTACGACGAAGCCATGCAGGAGGCGATGCGGATTCGCGAGAACGAGGGCCTGACGCTGGTCCACCCGTTCGATGATCCCGCCGTGATAGCGGGGCAGGGGACGGTTGGTCTGGAGCTGCTCGAGCAGTGTCCTGAGATGGATGCGGTGGTGGTGGCCGTCGGTGGTGGCGGCCTGATCTCGGGGATCGCTATGGCCATCAAGGAATCACGTCCCGAAGTCCGCCTCATTGGGGTGGAAGCGGCCAATCTTCCGGCCGCGTACAGAGCCCGCGAGGCCGGTGACCGCGTCGAGATTCCTGTAGCCGAAACCATCGCCGACGGAATCTCGGTGCGTCGCATCGGAGAGAAGACCTTCCCACTCATCGAGCGATATGTCGACGAGCTGGTCACGGTGGAGGAAGAGGAGATAGCCAGCGCGGTTCTCCTGCTGCTGGAGCGCGAAAAGACGGTGGTGGAGCCAGCCGCAGCCGTTCCACTCGCCGCGGTAGTCAACGGGCGCATAGGCGGGCTCGAGGGGAAGAATGTCGTTATGGTCCTGAGCGGCGGCAACATAGATGTGAATCTACTGTCACGCATAATCGACCGCGGCCTGATAAACGACGGGCGGCTCAAGGACCTCGAGGTTAAGGTACAGGACAGACCTGGCGCGCTCGCCAGCCTCACGGCGCTTCTGGCTGAATGCGGAGCCAACGTGCTCCGCCTGGACCATCGCCGTGGCACCGCTGGCCTCTGGTTGACAGAGGCCGAGGTGGGCCTCACACTCGAGACGCGCGGAAAAACCCACGTTCAGGAGATCATCACACGACTGACCGAATCGGGCTATGAGGTCCACGAGGACTGAGCGCGACGAACCGCTGCGGGCGCGTGTCTTTCGGCGCGACAGCTATCGGTGTGTTTACTGCGGAGAAGAATTCCCCGGCGAGCAGCTAACGCTCGACCACGTGGAGCCGAGAATGCGTGGCGGCGATCAGTCCGAAGGCAACCTGGTAACAGCCTGCCGTCCGTGTAATACGCAGAAGGCGTCATTGCCTGCATGGGCGTATCTGGAAGATAGGCCGATCGAACGAGCGAATTTTCTTCGATTGGCCACCTCGGTATGGCCGCGGCTCAGCCGGGCCATAATCGAAGCGGCGGAGAAGAAGCGTGGTTAGCTGAAAATCTCAGATTGGAGGGCAATGTGGCACGCAGGACGACGATGAACAGCAAGCGAACATTTGAGATGGCAGCTGCGTTCCTGACGGAAATGCGGCGGGACCTGGAGCGGGCGGCTGTCGAGGGCAGCGACCTGCCGCCTCGCATCCGGAGTGTTCACGAGCGCGCTGGCCACGCGACGCCGGAGTACCGTACACTGGCAGTGCCGGTGCAGGACGATATGGGCGGTCAATCTCCTGAAATCCTCTCGGAAGCCATCGCACGCTACGCCGTGTCTAAACGGCCTGATTGCTTGTTCCTCGTGCTCGATGCTGTGACAATGTCGCCCGAGGGCGCCGAGCAGCCCGTCCTTATAGCCGAAGCCCGCGATCGACTGGGTACCCGGCTCTTCTTTGTGCAACCCTACAGGGCAGACGGCCAACGGGTCGATTGGGACGAGCCGATCGAAGGTGGCTGGCGCGATCCGGGCAAGGAAGAGATGATCCTCGATGCCGCCTTCCCGAGCAGCTGAAGCTCAGGCGGAAGTCGCGCTCCCACCGGCACACTCGAAGCTGTCCAGTATAGTTTCAAGCTGCACCATATATTCAAACTTCGATTCGCCTGGCGCGTATAGCCAGGTATCGATTATGTACGTCCGGCCCTGCTCCGGACACTCCACGAGCTGCGTCAGGAATGGACCCGCGGCCGGCCATCCGCCCGGCGGATTGGACCACACTCCCTGAATCCTGAGCACATGGCTTTCAGGACCTTCACCTCGGAAAACGTTTGCGATGGTCGAATCGGTAACCTGCGGTGGTTCCGTGAACTTCTCCGCCAACTCCGCCCGCCACTGCAGGGCCGTCTCGGGCTCCATCACCACCTCGTCGCTCGGTCTTGAGGTCACCAGAACGGACCTGATAAGCTCCGACGGGTCCGGATTATCGTTGCGGTACATGAACACGCCCGGCTCGACCTCCTCGCCGTAATACACGTTCGGGAGGAGGATGGAGAACCCGGCGTTCCGAGCCAGCGAGTCTGCCAGCGCGGTGTCCTCACCACTGGCGAACATCCGCCGCTTGACGTAGTACTGGAAGCCCTGGACATAATTCTCGCCTGCCTGCATCAGGAGGGGTGCTGCCTCCTCAGGGCCGGCACCTTCCGGGATCAGGACTATGGTGACGCCCTGACCCTGCGCCCAAACGTCTTCGGTTCGCAGTAGTGCAGGCGGCTCCGGCACGGATTGGGAGACCTCTTCCAGCGCCTGAGCGACCCACGGGTCACTCGGCTGCCCGATAACCAGGATATTCTGGAACCTCTGCAGGTCGTTCCAGGGTGCGAGGCCCGGGTCGGTCTGCGTAACGTTGAATATCCGCTCGTCTCTGACGGTGAATGTACGCGGCTCGAGCGCCCGCTCGACCACCCCTTCCAGCTCGTCCCAGGCGGAATCCGGAACGGCGACGATAATGCTGTTAGCATCGCCCAGCGATTGCGGCTTATCGCACGCAGCGACCGAAAGGACGGCAGTCATCGCGAGCAGGAAAGGGCGAAGAGTGCGGCGGTTAGTTGGCATCTAAAGTCCGATTGTAATTGCGTGGGGGGAGGCGCGCTCAATGTACCGCGCGCCGTCGCCGCAGGTCAACCGGTCGCGGTTCGCGGCTTATCGTTTGCGGCGCAAGCCTCGTTCCTCGATCTAATCTCTCAGGAGACACATGTCCATAGTACGCTCAGATCAGGACCTCCCACACGCCTCCACGCGGGTCGACTCGTGGCGGGATGCGTGGCGGAGGACGGGGCGAATGGTAGTCATCCTCGACTTCGACGGCACCCTGGCTCCTATCGTGGATCGTCCCGAACAGGCCGATATCCCGCCGGGTACGCGGACGGTGTTGGATCGCATCCTGAACGCGTCCGGAGTGAGCGTAGCGATAGTCAGTGGTCGCGGGATGGCAGACGCCAGATCCGTCGCACGGTTAGATGGGATCGTCTACGCGGGCAATCACGGTATGGAGATCGGCGGCCCGGGCATCGAGAAAACCCACGAGAAGGCCGCGGCGGCGCGACCGGCACTAGCATCGGTGGTCGAATCGCTCGAGAAGAAGTTGGCGAATGTCGAGGGAGCATGGGTCGAGGACAAGGGGCTCACCCTGAGCATACACTATCGGCAGGTCGATCGCTCACAGATCGATGAGGTCAGGCGCGCTGTCGCTGAGTCGGTAGCGACAGAAGTTGATCTGCGCATTACCGAAGGTAAGGAGGTAGTCGAGGTTCGTCCCGCGGTAGACTGGCACAAGGGGCGCGCCGTGGATTTCCTGCTCGCCCATATATCGCCACCAGCGGGAACGCCAGCCATCTACATAGGTGATGATACCACCGACGAGGATGCATTCGCGGCGATCGCCGAATGGCCGGGCGGCAGGGGTGAGGGCGTGCTTGTCGGTGATCCGGCGTCGGCTTCTACGTCAGCGAAATCGTTCGTGCGGGATCCAGCCGAGGTGGCGGCTCTGCTCCGGTCCCTCGCAAAAGAGGAACCGGAGCAGCCTGTTTCGAGTTAGACGGGTTTCCGTCCTGTAATTACGCGCCACGCAATGACGATTATGGCGATGATGAGTAGGATCCACGCGATGTCTGCCAGCGCCGCGATCACTCCGCCGAAACCCAGAAGCGCGAGCAGAAGGATGATGATTCCGATGATCAGAATAATATCCACGGGTATTCTCCTAAGGAGGTGAACCTGCTCCATAAAGCCTGATTCTGCGCCATAGAGCAATCCTCGTGCCGAATTCTGGCCGCCCCAGGAGAGGTTGCCTCGACGTGTGGCTGACGGTTATCTGTAGTACGACTTTCTATCAAGAAAACCGGCAACCGGGATTTGGCTCTTGAGGGTTCTATATGCACTGATCTGCGAGGATGCGCAGGTAAGACAGGATGGTCGGCTGGACGTGCACGGCATCTTTCATCAACTGTTCGCGCCGGGCTTTCCAGCGAAGCAGGATCAGATGGTTCTGGCAGTTGCCATCGAGTGGGACGATGACGAGGAAGGGCGATACGATTTTCGGTTCGATCTGGTAGATCCGAACAGCAGTCCCGCGATTACCATAAATGGCCATACGGACGTGAGCCGGGCATCCGCGGGCGAGGCGCCGCCGCAGACGAGGTTGATCCTACCACTGGAAGACGTCGTCTTTCCTCAGGCAGGCACCTATCTCTTCGAGTTGCACCTCGGGGAGTACCGGTCTGTTATAGCGCCTATACATCTCACCGAGAACCCGGACGCCGCCTGAGGGCTCGCACGAGAAGGCGAACGTAGCGAAGCGCCTCGCCAGGGTATTGCCACGATCGGAGCGCGTCACCACCGGTGGAGTGGGCGAATAGCCGGGTGATGGTCACGCTCGATTCTACTGTCGCCGGCAGCTCCTTCTGCAGCCGGAGCGTCTCGGTAAACGGGATGAGCCGATCCTCGAAGCCGTGGGCGAGTACAACCCGCTGGCGGACACCGCCAAGCGCGGGACGCGGGTCCAGATCGGGGTGGCGATCGAGGGCCGCTGCCACGAGTTGCTTCGCGAGTGCTCGAGCCGCCTCGGGTGGTACAGCGGCTCCCGCTGGCGGCGCGATGAGGTCCCAGACCTCGCGTTCGGCAGTGCTCAGCGTTTTGCGGACCTCTAATTTCAGCTCATCATACATCGGGTCGCCAGCGAAGGTCCCGGCCTGGCCCACCTTCGTGGCTAGCGCCACCGCCCCGTCGGCAACGGCCGTCATGCCGGAGAACTCCGGGATATCTGTGAGGTAGTTGGCCGCGACAATCCATCTGCCATACGGATCCGGATCGGCCTTCCTGGATGTCCCCTTCCATTCGTGTTCGCCCGTCATCATGAAGATCAGCGTACGCTCAAGGTCGCAGTAGCCGCCGAAGCCAACGACTGTGTCGATGAGATCGTGAGAGGCGGAATCGGCCGCCGTTACTAGCGCCTGGGTCGCACCGAAGGAAAATCCGATGACCCCAACGCGCTCTTCGGGCAATTCGTCACGAAGGAACTGTGCTGCCGACTTGATCGTCGCACCGGCCGCAGCCGGATCGATGCGGAGCTCACGCCACGCGGGGACTTCGGGGATGAGGACGGTCCCGCCCGCCGCGGCGAGCGCATGCGAGAAGCGCAGGAGGGTAGGATGCTGTCGCCCGGGCACGGTTATCCCGTGGAGCACGACCCAGGCAGGGGCGCGTCGCGCACTCGTCTGGATCAGCGTCGCTGGGACGGTGGTGCCATCGACCGCGATCTCCACCTCTTCGGTCATAGGGGAGGCCGAGTCGTCCCTGAAGTAGGACTGGAGAAAGCGGGCGACGTGGAGCATGTTCTTCAGATCGACGTACGGGGTGCGCTGCCGACGATCTCGTCCAGGGAGCCTACGCCCTCACGGGCCATTCGTTCGGAGAGGCCGCGGTTGATCTCGTGCGCTATGCCGGGCCCGCCGTAGATGAAGCCAGTGTAAAGTTGAATGAGGCTTGCGCCCGCCAGTATCCGGTCCCACGCGTCGGCCGCACTCCTGATCCCGCCCACCCCGATAATCGGCAGCTCGCCGGCCGTCCGGTGATATATCCTGCCGACGACCTCCTGTGCGCGCTGCCTGATGGGTGCCCCGCTTATGCCGCCGGCGCCCATTGCGTCCACCTCGGCTGAATCGGTGAGCAGACCTGCGCGTGAAATAGTAGTGTTGACGGCTATGATCCCAGCGACGCCCTCTTCGCAAGCTATATCTACCGCTTCGCCGATCTGCTGGTCGGTGAGGTCAGGAGCGATCTTCAGGAGGAGTGGGCGGGCGGTGCCGCCTCGAGCGACCGCAAGTTCCGTGGCGCGTTTACCCAGTGAACGCAGGAGCTCACGGAGCGGACGCGCGTCCTGGAGAGACCGCAGGCCGGGCGTGTTAGGAGAGCTCACGTTCACGACTATGTAGTCGCCGTAAACCTCGAGGAGCTCCAGACTACGAAGGTAATCATCGGTGGCATCCTCGATCGGAGTGACCTTGCTCTTACCCAGATTGATGCCGAGGACAGGCTCGACCTTTGAGCCAGCCAGTGAGCGCGCCACTGCCTCCGCGCCCGGGTTATTGAACCCCATTCTGTTGAGCAGGGCTTCGTCGGTGGGGAGCCGAAAGAGCCGCGGCCGTGGGTTGCCGGGCTGGGCGCTGGCGGTGATGGTGCCGATCTCGACAAAACCGAAACCCAATGCGCTCAGCGGGTTGAAGAGCGTTCCCGCCTTGTCGAAACCGGCGGCGACGCCCACGGGATTGGGAAAATCTATGCCCCAGCGGGATACCGCGAGGGCGGGATCATCCACCGAATGCAGGCCGCGTAGGAGCCGGCGGGCACCTTCGGAAGCCGCCGCGACTCCGAGAGCGGTGGTCGCTGCCTCGTGGGCGGCTTCGGGCGGAAGGGTGAAGAGCGCGTTGCGCAGAATTGTATAGTAGTTCACGGCCCCGAAGCTATGAATCACCTGGCACCTCAGCAACCCCGCCCCGGCCGCCCCGTCCGCTTGACGCTCACGTCGTCCGGCGGGCATATTCAGCAGCGTGGGAACAGCGATTTTGCCTTCAACAGCAAAGGTACAGGCCACCATGGCGACTCAGGGTAAGGATACGGACGTAGTCTTTCTCTCGGCTACGCGAACGGCTTTCGGCACATTTGGCGGGACGCTGAAAGACGTGTCGGCAACCGACCTCGGTGTGGTCGCGGCGAAGGGCGCGCTCGAGCGTGGCGGAATCGCGGCGAGCGCGGTGGACCATGTTGTATTCGGTAACGCCCTGCAGACCTCGAAAGATGCCATTTATCTGGCGAGGCACATCGGGCTGCGCTCGGACGTTCCGGAGAAGGTCCCGGCGCTCACGCTGAATCGACTTTGCGGCTCCGGCTTTCAGGCGGTGGTGACCGGCGCGATGGAGATCATGCTGGGTGAGGCGAACGTGGTCCTCTGCGGCGGCGCCGAGTCCATGAGCCAGGCGCCGCATGTGGTTCGCGGTGCCAGGTGGGGCGACCAACGGCTGGGTCCGGCCGGCCAATATTACGAAGACCTCCTCTGGGAGGCGCTGACCGATCCGTTCGCCGGGTGTTCCATGGCGATGACGGCAGAGAACCTGACCGACCGCTACGGCATCTCGCGCGAGGCCGTCGACGAGTACGCGCTGCGATCGCAACGTCTGGCCCACGAGGCGTGGGAAGAAGGCCGATTCGCCAGCGAGATCGTGCCTGTTACGATCAAATCTCGGAAGGGTGAGAAGACGTTTGACCGCGACGAGCACCTGCGCCCCGACGCTACCGCCGAGGGGCTGGCCAAGCTTCGCCCGTACTTCAAGGAGGGCGGCACCGTTACGGCCGGAAACGCCTCGGGTATAGGCGATGGGGCATCGGCACTGGTGATATCTTCCGCGGGCTGGGCGGAGCAGAACGGGGTGGCGCCGATCGGACGATTGCTATCCTGGGGTGTCGCTGGAGTTGAGCCGAAGTACATGGGCATCGGCCCGGCACCAGCATCGCGCATGGCCGTGGAGAAGGCCGGTCTTACACTGGATGACATGGACCTGATCGAGGTCAACGAGGCGTTTGCTTCCCAGTACTGCGCCGTGGAGAAGGAACTCGGTCTGGACCGTGAGAAGGTAAACGTCTCGGGCGGCGCGATTGCCATGACCCACCCGCTGGGCGCCTCAGGCGCACGCATCACCACACACCTGCTGCACGAGCTTCGCCGCCGCGGAAAGCGCTACGGGCTGGGATCAGCGTGCATCGGAGGCGGTCAGGGCATCGCGGTGGTGGTGGAGGTGGGGGGGTGAGAGGGGCTAGCGGTCATCGGTCATCGGTCATCGGATACCGCAGGGACTCGCCTGTCGGCCTCGACTTCAGGCGTTCGACCACAGCAGGCTATCGGCCACCAAGGACCGATAGCCGATAGCCGATAGCCCTCCTTGGCACATACCTTGACTCGAACTCTCCTGGCACCCGTCGTCCTGCTGACCTTGCTCGCCGGCTGTTCCGGCGACGAGTCGGAACGCGGGGCTGCTCCGCAGGTTGGCACGGCTGTCGGTGATCTCGCGCCTGCACTGGAGGGAACTATCGCTGGCGGTGAGAGATTTGCGCTTGCGGACATGCAGGGCTCTCGCGCGCTGCTCGTATTCTACCGAGGTGGTTATTGTGGTCTCTGTCGGGAGCGACTGAGGCGGTTGCAGGACCACCGGGCTGCCTATGAGGAGCTCCAGGTTCAACTGGTGGCTTTGACGGCGGATTCGCTCGCCGCGATCCTGGAAACGCGTGAGTTGACCGGCTCTGAGTTCCCGATCGTGAGCGTTGACTCGGCAACATTGAGCAGGTGGGAGCTCTATGACCCGGAGCACCGAGCCCCGCGCTCCGCCACACTGATCGTCGATGGCGATGGAGTGATCAGGTTTCGGCAGGTCGGCCGGAACCCTGCGGATCAGGTGAGCGACCCGGCGCTAATTGCCACATTCGAGCAGCTACGCGACAAATGACCGCTCCCAGCGATCCGGTGTCGCAACGCTCTCAAATAGTTGAGGATTGTATATGAGGTACTCAGCGAGATATCCAGTTCTAATGAGCATAGCCTTTGTTCTCGGCGGCTGCGCCAACGTCGGCCTGGACCCGGCGCCGCCTCCGGCCGGCGCGGCCACCTCGGAATGGACAGTCACCACCCGACCCGACATGGACCTCTGGTATCATGGCCTGGCGTATACCGGTCTCGGTGCGGACGGCGACGCACCCATATATCAACCAGGGTACGTGCCGGCTGTGGTGTCGGCCAAACAGGCCGCGGGAGTCTTCCCGACCGTGCTGGACCAGCGCGCGGCGGAGTTCGCGCAGGAGTTTGCCGCCGATGAGCGCTTTTCGATCCTCCAGTTTCTACCGCTCTACTTCGCGACCAGTGACGCCTTCTTCGCGGCATTGAATGCCTGGATCCAGGCCGATGGCAACCCGCAGGCGGTGAGCGATCCCGCCCGCGCACAGGCGGTCGCGTTCATCGCCGAACAGCTACCTACGACTGCGCAGCGGCGAACGATCGCCAGCTGGCTCGAGGTCCTTGCAGAGGAGGACCGCGTATTCTTCGAGGATTATCGGCAGGGTCTCGCGACCTCGGATTTTGCGGGGGTGACGCGGTCGGTGCAGTCGGCATGGGACGGCCTTGTGCCGAACCTACAGCCGTTTCTCGACTATGTCATGCTCTCCGGCGGCGAGCTGATCCTGTCCGTGCCGATAGGCTCTGAGGGTCGAACCGTCGCACTCGGCCGTAACTCGAATCGCGTGGCGACGGGAATGCCCGACCCGGCCACGCCGAGCCACGCGGTGTGGGCGTTCATACACGAGCTGATGTACCCCTTTGTCGGTCCGATAATCGAAGATGAGATCGCGCCAGCGGATCTTCGGGAGCTGGACCGCGAAGCGCTCGCCCGCCGCACAGCCATTCGCGCGGGTGCCATCCTCATCGAAAAGGTGGCGCCAGCGGAATCCGCGGAGTACCGCAGCGCGTACATGGACTGGGCGGGGGAATCCGGTTCCTTCGAAGCAGCGTTTCCGATTCCCGCCGACCTGGCAGCCGCACTCGAGGATCGAATCACTACTGTCCTGAGCGGATTCTGAAAACAGTGACCTCGCCTTCCGAAGGGCCTCTCACCCCAGTGAATCCACCGGGTCAGTTGCTCTCAACCCAGGAGTTCGAGGCGGTGATCCGCAGGGCTGCCGAGCTACAGGCGCGGGCCGCCGAGCAGCACGGCAACGAAGGGATGGATCCGGCGGAGCTGCTCAGAATCGGTCAGGAGCTGGGGCTGTCCACCGCCCATCTCCAGCAGGCGATCGCCGAGGTGCGCGGCGGTGGACCCGCGGAGGCGGGCATGCTCCACAAGCTTTTCGGACCCGCCTTGATTCGTGCTTCGCGAACGGTTCCTAGCGACGCGGAAGATGTGCGGCAGGAGCTCGAGCGTTACCTTGTCGATCGCGAGTACTATACTGTGCTACGGCGTTTTCACGATCGGACCATCTACGAACAGGCCTCCGGGGTGAACGCAGCGGTTGGCAGGTCGATGAGTCAGGCGTTCGGGCGCTCGCGCCTGCTCGGGTTCAAGCGCCTCGAAGTCGGCGTCCAGTCACTGGAGGACGGCTTCAGTTATGTTACCCTCGGAACCGATCTCTCGGGACAACGGACGGGCTCGGCACTCGGCGCATTTTTGGGTGGTGGGGGAGGCGGCGCGGCGACCGGTATCGCGTTCGGTATCGCGGTCGCGCCGCCGGCCGCGCTATTAGGACTGCCGGTCTTCGCCGGAATGATGCTCCTGATGCGAACGACCTACGGCAGCGCCGTCAAAGGCGCACTCCTCAAACTCGAGTCGCTGCTCGATAGGATCCAGCACGACGAGCTGCCGCCGCCACAGCGAAGGCGCCTGACGAATTACTGAGGTAATCGACACATCAAAACAGCACATGAGAAGGAGACACGGATGAAGGAAATTCGGAAGGTGGGAGTTCTGGGATGTGGGTTGATGGGAAGTGGGATCGCTCAGGTCTGCGCGCAGTCGGGCTATGACACGATTGTCCGCGAGATCTCGGACGAGCTGCACGAGCGTGGGATCGCCGGCATCACAAAGCGCCTCGGCCGGGCTGTTGAGAAGGAGAAGATGACCGGGGATGAGCGCGACGCCGCCCTCGGCCGCCTCAGTGGCACGTCGCGCCTTCAGGACCTCGCAGATTGCGACATAGTAATCGAAGCGGTGGTGGAGGACCTGGGGGTTAAGAATGAGATGTGGAGGACGCTGGACGGAGTGTGCCGGCCTGAAACTATCTTCGCCTCGAACACCTCCTCGCTCACGATAGCGGACATGGCCGCGGCTACGAGTCGCCCCGACCGCATGATTGGCCTCCACTTCTTCAACCCGGTCCCGGTGATGAAGCTCGTCGAGGTCATCCGAACCATCGCCACGGACGACGAAGTCTTCAGCACCGCCTTCGACTTTGCGAGCTCGCTCGGCAAGCAGCCCATCGCGTGCAAGGACAACTCGGGTTTCGTCGTCAACCTCCTGCTGGTTCCCTACATGATGGACGCTATCCGCGCACTGGAGCAGGGCGTCGCCACCATCGAGGACATCGACAAAGGAATGCAGCTCGGCACCGGCTACCCGATGGGGCCTTTCACCCTCTGCGATTTCGTCGGCATCGATACGCTCGACAAGATCGGCGGCATAATGTTCGAGGAGTACCGGGAGAAGCGATACGCTTCGCCGCCGCTACTTAAACGAATGGTCTCGTTTGGGTACTTCGGACGGAAAAGTGGAAAGGGCTTCTACGACTACTCGCAGGATCCGCCGGTGGCGATGAATCTGTGAGGACTAGTGCCGGAGTGCGGGAGTGCGAGAGTGCGGGAGTGCGGCGCAGATCAGCGTGTTTGGAGGAGGATTTTTATCTCAGCCTCACCGAATGGCGCCGACAGGCGTAGCAGCGATTTTCCTTTTCCAGTGGGATCGTCCAGGACGGGCATGGCTACGTCGTCGATGAAGGTGTCGGGTGCACCGTCCAAAAAAAGTGCATAGTCTGTGAATCTCCACGTTCCCGTCAGCTGAGTATCGACAGCACCGACAGCGCCGAGCCCTTCAGGAATTACTAGGGTCCCGCTGAATATCCCATCCCGATTGAGATCTATGGTGAAGGAGGCTCCTTCAGGGAGCAAATCCAGCGTTTCTCCCTCCACTATGGCTATAAAGGTGGTCGCGGAATAGCTGCCCGCAATCAGATCTGCACCAGGTTCAACTGGACCGTCGCAGGCTAACGCTACAGGGATCACTAATGCAAAAGGGATCGACCACCTGCCGCGCATTGCTTTGCTGATTTTCAATTTTTCTTTCTTTCAGATCTATTTGTTGATGGGTTTTGATCGTTAAATTGACGACCATGATCGTCGAATCATTGCTCGGGAAGGGGTTTTTGGAGGGTTCTGTCAACGCCAAGTTACATCAAACCTAGCGGGTAATAACTAAAATTCATGAACCCCCGCGTGCCCTAATGTCGCGAATGATGGCGGCAATCGCCATTTCGCCACCTGCGCCATGCCCGTGATAGAGCTGTCCAAGGTGATGTTCTGCAATCATGATACACTCTTCGCGCTCGGTCTTAACTGAATCGCTGAGCGTTTGCATTTCTAAATACCAGCGCTTGAGATCCTCCGCGTTGACCTCGAGAATTTCTGACGATGGTAAAGTTTGGGCATCACTTAGGTCACTGATCCGCTTGTGCTCTATCATCGTTCATCCAGTTCATTGTGAGGGAAACGACAGGCCGAGAAGCAGTCTTTGCGAGTGCCCGCGCGCAGCAATGAGGTGGATAGAGATTTCAGCCCATTCCTCACCCGGGCTCATCGCTCCCAATACAGCACCGGAAATCCCACTGGCGAGTCCGTACAAGGCAATTCGTTTAGGCACTGCGTCGAAAAACGATTCGTGACCCATCGAGGCAATTTCGCCGCCGACAACGCCCCCGATCACTCCACCGAGCATGAACGCCGCGCGCGCGCCGCGCCATGCGCCGACAGCAGCCGAGGCGGGCCCACGGCTAATTTCTAAACGATCGATCCAGGCAGTTGGAATTACTAAATCACTTATTGCAGAATGCATCCGAACTACAAGCGTGTCGGGATTATAACTGACGACACGACCACGAATCTCAACTGGATCACCACGATCCTGTTCATTGTCCGGGGTGATTCTGAGTCTTACACGCGAATTCGGCTCGAGTTGATTTCCGGACTGCCCTATCAATGGAGCCGCGGCTAGGGAGAGTATGATGAAGGTTTAGGGGCACCGCAAAAATGCGAATCGGCATTATACTCAGGCTAGAGGAAAGAAATACCCGCCCGGGAAACGCACTCCCGCACTTCCGCACTTGGGCACCCACGAGGGGTGCCCCTACGGCTTAAACCGCCGCCCGCATCAGCTCGTCGGCGTTTTCCTCGCTCGGCGCGAGCGTGTCCATGAACGAGCTTACGGAGAAAAGCGCATTGCCGGCGCCCGGAGGGCCGTAGCCTGGTGGTGGGCGATGGCCGTACTTCTCCATCGTCTCGCGATAGACCTCGAGGAGGCGGATGTGGTACTCGAGGGGTGCACCCTGCGGGTTCTCCTTGCCTAGCGGCGTGGAGGGCTCGGGGCACCAGGTGGTGAACCGCGGGGTCACGCCGCGTGACATGAAGTAGTCGAGCCCTTCGCCGGTCGACTTGATCGCCTCGTCTATGCTGTCGAACCCGTACGGCTTCGCCATCTCGACGCCCGCGACGAAGTTCGGGATCACGTAGCGCGCGCCGAAGATGTCGCGCGCGTCGAGGATCCGGCGATGCCACTCCTCGCGGCCCACGTAGCGCTGCTTGCCTGGCGAGATGATCTTGAAGAGGCGCTCGTCCCAGACCTCGTAGTTCGGGTGATAGATCTGGATGCCGTGATCCTTGAAGCGCTGCGCCTCCTCCTTCGGCAGCGCCTGAGCGACAACCTTCCCGATCCATCTTCCCGGGAACCGCTCCTCGATAGCCTTGGAGTACCGCCCGTAGAAATCCGCCTCGGCCAGACCATCGACCTTCGAGGTCACGCTGCCGCCCGTCAGGGTGTACGCGTGCGACGCGCCGGTGTCGTACTGATAGATGATTTCGAGCGCCTCGAGCACCTCCTCGACCGGCTTCACGCCGGTATAGGGACGACCCTCCTGTTTGTGCTGACGCCAGTTGTGGTTGATATCACAGAACTTGCATTCCTCCTTCGCGCCGAAATACTGACACAGCCGGAGCACGGTGAGGTAGATCAGATAGCCCCACTGAATGGTAGGCGCGATCTCCATCACCGACTTGCCGTTCGACAGCCGATGGCGATAGTACTCGGGCATGGGGGGAAGCGCGACCTCGGCGAGCTCCTTGCCGTCCAGCGATAGTCGCAGGTCACCGTCCTCGCCGCGCTGCACGGAATACGGCGAGTCGGGGTTCAGTCGCACTGATACTATGGTGCGCCTTAAATTCAGCGGCCCGCCTGTTAGCGCTATCTCCTCCGGCGGCCGGCGCAGCGCGGCCTCGCCGAGCTCCTTCAGCGGCTTGTGGTCGAACGAGAAGATGAAGTAGGACTTCGGCTTCACCTCGCCCTCATCGCCCTCGGTGAGTGCCGATCCGTGGAAATTGATGCCTGAGCGAAGTAAATCCTCCTTCAGCACCGCCTCCGGCGGGATGTGCGGGAAGCGCGCAATGAGGTCTTCGACGAGTTCTGTGCGTGTTGTCATGCTGTTGAAAGTAATCAATCGGGACTTCGAGTGCGAGAGATGACGAGTGCGAAGTGCGAGGTGCGAAGTGCGGGCGTGTCACACCGTCGCTGCCTGCTTCTGATTTACCGGGGTGAGCCAATCGTGGCTATCCTCAAGGCGACCCTGGGCGATTCCGAGGAGACGATCCTGGAGAGCAAGCGTTATTTCGCCGGCGCGACCGGCCCCTACGGTGATCCTGTCCACGCTGCGGACCGGGGTGACCTCCACGGCGGTACCGGTGAAGAACATCTCGTCCGCTAGATAGAGGAGTTCGCGCGGCACCGGTTGTTCCCGCACCGGAATCCCGAGGTCGCCGGCGAGGGTGATGACACAGTCGCGGGTGATCCCCTGGAGGATTGTGCCGTCCATCGACGGGGTGATAAGCGTCCCGTCACGTACCAGGAAGATATTCTGACCGCTCCCCTCACTTACGAGCCCCGTCGAACCGAGCGCAATCCCCTCGGAGTAGCCGTTGGCCATCGCCTCCATCTTGATGAGTTGCGAATTTAGATAGTGGCCACCGGCTTTGGAGAGCGCGGGCATGGTATTGGGCGCGGGGCGAGACCAGGATGACACACACACGTCCACGCCGTTCGTCAATGCGTCCTGTCCCAGGTAAGCTCCCCATGGCCAGCAGACGAGGTAAGTCTCCACCGGGCTGGCTAGCGGGCTCACCCCCGCCGCGCCGAGGCCGCGCAGGGAGATCGGGCGAAGGTAGCACTCGTCCAGCCCGTTCCTGGAGATGAGCTCGACGCACGCATCCATGAGCGCCTCGCGCGAATGCGTGATTTCCATACGATAGATGCGCGCCGAGTCCGCCATCCGTTGGATGTGCTCCCGGAGCCGGAATATCGCTGGCCCTCGGGGCGTGCGGTAGCATCGGATACCCTCGAACACCGACGAGCCGTAGTGCACGACATGGCTCATCACGTGGAGAGTCGCCGACTCCCAGGGGATGAACTCTCCATCCCTCCAGATCCACTCGGTCTTCGGAAAACTATCTGCCATCTGGCCTCCTGGTCCGCCCTGCGGGCGGAGGTTCATGGATTATGGTGAGGTGAGCGTGTCCACCACTGCCGCTCCCATCTTTTCGGTCCCTACCCACGGCTCGTGCGGCGCGGCGAGGTCACGGGTGCGCAGGCCCGCGCCGATCACGCGCTCCACGGCCGCTTCCACCGCTTTCGCCTCCGCCTCCAGGCCGAGCGAGTGGCGGAGGAGCATCGCGGCGCTCAGGATGGTTCCGAGCGGGTTCGCGACCCGCTGCCCGGCGAGGTCGGGAGCGGAGCCGTGGATCGGCTCGTACAGCCCGATCCGCGTTCGGCCGTCGCCCTGCTCGGCGCCGAGAGAGGCGGAGGGCAGCAGCCCCATGGAGCCGGCGAGCATCGACGCCTCGTCGGTGAGGATGTCCCCGAACATGTTCTCGGTGAC
>DASSKB010000079.1:0-2855 GCA_035690925.1 Longimicrobiaceae bacterium | reverse complement strand
ACCCCGGTAATATTCGCAGCCCGCGACAGCATCAATTTCTACGCTGTCGATCTCCATTTCCGGGTGACTCTTCAGCAACTTCGTAAGAGTCCGCTCGACCTTGACTGCCGGCGAACCCGGGTTGAAACGAATCAGGGCATTCGATGTGCGCTCATTGCAGAAGGCAGCGACAGCCTCACGGAATGCGTCACCGGCCCTGGAATGCGAAAGAAATTGTATCAGGCTCATGTAAACGTTTGGTTGGGGGGCGGTGTTCAATATAACCCCGATCTCAACGTCGCCAAAGTGATTCTCGTCACAGGTCCACAGAAAAGGAGTGATTGATGTCGTATTCCGGCCGTGACCCGACCGCACTCACAGCCTTCCTTTCGGACTGGCTCGCACAACGGGTGAGAGATGCCGGCGCCCAGGGTATAGTCCTGGGCCTTTCAGGGGGGATAGATTCGTCCGTGGCGTGCGGGATCGCCGCACGGGCGCTGGGGCCGAAGAACGTCCTGGGCGTGATTATGCCGATAGGGAATGTGCCGGAAGACGAGACACTAGGGCGCGAGGTGGGCAACGAGTTCGGCGTCCGCGTGATCGAGCCCGATCTTTTGCCGGCTTTCAACAGTCTTCTCGGCTCGCTGGAAAGCGAACGTTCACACCTCGGAACGACTCCGCCCTCCGCATCGGTAGAGCAGCTCGCGACCGCCAACCTCAAGCCGCGGCTGCGGATGCTCAGCGTATATTATTACGCCAACCTGCTCGACTACCTCGTACTGGGTACCGGCAATAAGGCGGAGCTTACCGTAGGCTACTTCACGAAGCACGGGGATTCGGGGGTGGACCTTCTGCTGCTCGGGGACCTCACAAAGGCGGAGGTGCGCGCGGTAGCGACTGAAATCGGAGTTCCGCGCGCGATCATCGAGCGGCCGCCCTCGGCGGGGCTGTGGGCGGGGCAGACAGACGAGAAGGAAATGGGGATAACCTACGACCAGCTGGACAGTTATCTACAGACAGGCAGTTCGGGCGATAGCGAAGTGGATGCGATCATCCTCGGTCGTAGCAAGGCCAGCGAGCACAAGCGCGATCTCCCGCCGGTCGCCCGTCCGTAATGACCGCTGGTAGCTCATCGTCAGCACGACTTCCTGCACCACGCGAAGTCCAGCGGATCACGCGGATCCTGCGCGATGCCGGTTTCGACACCTGGGCCGTCGGCGGAGCTGTACGCGATGCACTGGCGGGAATGCCGTCGGGCGACTGGGATCTGACGACTTCGGCGAGGCCTGCCGACGTGCAGCGGATCTTCCGCCGAACCGTTCCCATAGGCGTCGAGCACGGAACCGTAGGTGTGTTGGGGAAGGACGGCGTTCTTTATGAGGTGACCACCTTCAGGCGCGACGTGGAGACTTCGGGGCGGCATGCGGTGGTAGCGTTTGCGGATACGCTCGAGGAAGATCTGGAACGGCGCGATTTCACGATTAACGCCGTGGCCTGGAACCCACTCACCGACGAAATTCGGGATCCCCATGGTGGTGCAACCGATCTGAAGAACGGATTGCTCCGAACTGTGGGAGCCGCGGCGTCGCGCTTTGCCGAGGATCGGCTACGGGTATTACGGGCTTTACGGTTCGCCGGCCGCTTCGAGCTGCGGATTGATGAGGCTACCTGGGCCGCCGCATGCAGCGTTGCTGAAGACCTACATATGCTTTCCGCCGAGCGCATTCGCGAAGAGCTGATTAAGGTAATGGCATTGCCATGCCCCGCCGGTGCTCTTCAACTTTACGCCGATTCGGGCGTGCTGCGCGAAATCTACCCCGAAATTCAGCGGTGCATCGGTCTGCCTGATGGCGAGCACGCCGGTGATGTGTTCACGCACCTCTTATCAGTTGTCGATCTCTGCCCACCGAAGCTGCCCTTACTCCGGTTGGCCGCTCTCCTGCACGACGTCGGCAAATCCGCTACTGCCGTAGAAGTCGACGGCACGCTCACCTTCCCGGACCACGCCGCCGCCGGAGCCGCTATGGCGCGCGAGATTCTCCGGCGCCTTAAAGCGTCGAACGCTTCAACCGACCGGGTGGTCCATCTGGTAGCGCAGCATTCCGGCGTGCCGGAGGCAGGCGCATCCACGCTAGAAATCAGGCGGTGGCTGCGCGTGGTGGGTGCTGAATACGCCCCTGACCTTTACAGGCTTCGGCTGGCCGACAGGTGCGCCCATTATGGCGATGAGCAGACGCGGGAAATCCACAAGGTATACCGGCGTGTTCTGCGGATCATCCGAGCGCGGCCACCGCTCGAGATATCGGATCTGGCGGTGAACGGAGAGGATCTGCGGCGTCTCGGTATTCCTGCCGGTCCGTTATACGGTGAGATTCTGCGCGAACTGCTGAACCGGGTAGTCGACGATCCCGAACTCAACTCAAAAGACGAGCTCCTCGCGCTGGTGCGCGAGGAGCTCGCCTGACGCCCGGGTCACTTCACGAACAGCATGTCGCGATAATTCGGGAGCGGCCAGAAATCGTCGGGTATGAGTTTCTCGAGGCGATCCGCGACCGACCTTACGGCCGCCATCGCCGGGACGATGTCGTCGCGCATGTGGTGGGCTTTCGATCGCACGTCGTCTCCGCCAAGCTCGGCGTTCTCCGCGACCAGCGTAGCGAGCACATCGAGTAGCTCGTTGACCAGATCGTTGACGCGGCTCGCGATATCTCTGGTTCCACGTACATCCAACCCTTGAGCGGCGCCGCGCTCCAGAACGGCCAGGAGCTCATTCAGGTATCGCACGGCGGCTGGCACGATCATCGTCTGCGCCATGTCCGCCATGGTTTCACCCTCGATGTTCACCGTCTTGAAATACTGATCGAGCGCAATCTCGT
>DASSKB010000078.1:0-11273 GCA_035690925.1 Longimicrobiaceae bacterium | reverse complement strand
CGAATCGACCCACGATTCGACCGGCGCGCTGGAAGTGGCCTGAACGGCGAAATCACAATATGAGCATCGACGCGTGCAGAACGGCACATGAACATAAAGAGAGCGCGGCTTCATCCAGTGAGGTTCAGAGTAGAAGTGCGGTGAAATCTCTTGCCTGGCAGCGCCTCTATCGATCCCTTCATCTCGAGGGTGAGCAGCCGCGAGAGGAGCTCACTCGTGGGTATCCCGCACCGCTCGGCCAGCTCGTCTACATGGAGCGGCGCGGCCCCGACGTGCGCGAGTACCTGGTCTTCCTCACCCGTGGTCTCGACTGGCTCGGGCGCCGGTGTGGCAATCGGCGCGAGCGGCCGGAGGACCAGGTCCCGCGCACCGGCTAGTTCCGCCAGTACGTCGGCGGCCGATGTCACGACGCAGGCGCCTTCCTTGATGAGCTGGTTGGTCCCCTCGCTCATAGGCGCGCCGATCGGTCCGGGAACAGCAAACACATCTTTCCCCTGGTTGAGCGCATAACTCACAGTGTGCTGCGCGCCGCTCTTGACGCTCATCTCCACCACCAGAGTTCCGCGGCTCAGTGCCGCGATGAGTCTGTTTCGGCGTGGAAAATTGCCCGCGTGCGGATGCTCGCCCGGAAGGAATTCGCTGATGAGTAGGCCCTCTTCGCGAACGCGCCCGAACAGCGATCTGTTGCATGCGGGGTAGACGCGGTCGATCCCATGACCAAGCACACCCACCGTCGGTCCACCAGCATCCAGGGCCGCCGAGTGCGCGGCAGCATCAATCCCTCTGGCCATTCCACTCACTATAATCAACCCGGCTCTGGCCAGATCAGCCGCAAGCTGGGACGCGGCGCGCCGCCCGTACTCACTTGGATGCCGCGTTCCGACGATGGCGATGCCCGGTCCGGTCAGCAGCTCGAGGTTGCCGCAGGCGAATAGGAGGGGCGGAGGATCTACAAGCTCTCGAAACGCATCCGGAAACTCCTCGTCGGAGGAAACCATAGCCACTCCGCCGAACCGGTGCAGGCGCTCGAGAATTGCGAGAGCGTGCGCCCGCGTTTCTGAACTGTTCGCACCGCCTATACGACGTGCGAGTTCAGGCTTCGATCCTGTAAGTGACTGGATCTCGGATGCCGGAGCTCCAAGGACGCCCTGGGGCGATCCGAAAATATGCAGCAGCGCGTTGAGACGGCGCGCACCGACTCCGGGTACGAGTGCCAGCTGAAGGGTCGGTAGGAGCGCCTCGGAAGGGAGAGGCACGGCGTTCAGGGGGTCCAGGGTGGGATGGATTCGGGTGCGACGGCGAGGTCCTCGTCGGCTACGGTAGCTGCGTGCGACCAGAGATCCTGGAGAACTCTATCCAGGCCTTTGTGGGCCACGGACGAGATGACGAACTGCGCCCATGCGTTCGGCGCGTCGACCTGAGGTTCGGGCCAGTCGGGGGGAAGCAGGTCCGATTTGGTGAATATTACGCAGTGGGACTTGTCGGCCAGCTCGGGCGAATAGTTGCGCAACTCGGTCCGGAGCCTTTCGTATTCGGCCTGTGGCTCCAGTGTATCTGCCGGGATCATCACCGCGAGCGTACGCGTCCGCTCGATATGGCGCAGGAACTGGAGCCCGAGACCTTTGCCTTCATGGGCACCCTCGATGATTCCCGGGATGTCAGCGACCACGAACGAGCGGGCGTCAGAAAGCTGGATCACCCCGAGGTTCGGGGTGAGTGTGGTGAACGGATAGTCGGCTATCTTGGGCGTTGCCTCGGATACGGTCGCGAGGAAGGTGGATTTGCCGGCGTTCGGCTCACCAACGAGCCCCACATCCGCTATCAACTTCAACTCGAGTTCGATCTCGCGCTCTTCGCCGGGGCGGCCGTGCTCGAAGCGGCTGGGTGCCTGGTTGGTGGCTGTCGCGAAGTGCTGATTGCCGCGGCCGCCATCACCACCACGGGCGACGGTGAGTGCATCGCCAGGTTCGATGAGCTCGCCCAGGAACTCACCGGTCTCAACGTCCCTTACCACGGTGCCGGGTGGTACGGAAAGCTGGAGGTCGGCACCACTCCGGCCCGTCTTGTTACTACCCGAACCGTCCTTGCCTTTATCAGCGTTGTATTGCTGCCGATACCGATAGTCGAGGAGGGTGGAAAGCTGCGGGTCCACCCGCAGCACAATATCGCCGCCATCACCGCCGTCGCCACCGTCGGGTCCGCCATGCGGAACCTTCGATTCGCGACGAAACGAGGCCACGCCATCGCCGCCTGATCCGGCCTTCACCTGAATTTTGGCCTGATCCAGAAACATATAGGCTCCTAGGAGGAAAATCGGCTATGGTAGGATTCGTGCTTTGATACTCTCCCACAGATCCAGTACCCTGCCTGTGGATTGCGGGTCCAGGTGAGTGGTGGCTATATCCAACGCGGAGTCGATGGACCGCGGCGTCGCTCCGGCGTTCAGCGCGCCTCGAAGATGTGAGTGAAGTTGCCTCGGCGCGCCCCACACAGCGAGCAGCGCGACGATGCAAAGCTCCCGCGTAACGAGATCCAGCTGCGGCCGGCCTATAACCCGGCCGTAACCGCCGGTCACCATCCATTTATCCAGGTCCGGATGCAGCGCTGCTACGTTCGCGCGGAGCTTCGTGTAGCTCCCGCCATACACCGTATCGCAGACCCTGGCTCCCCTCTCTACCCAGTCTTCTGGTGATTCAATTGTTGCTTCGGGGGGCTCGCTTCCGCTCACCTGGCGCCAGAGGACCATAGCGTTCAGTGCGTCGGGGAAGCCGATGAAGAGGTGGGACTGGAGGAGCACTTCGTCCACGGCGGTGGGAGCCGCTTCGACAGCGGCAAGTTCCAGTGCGGTTACAATGGCACCGCGGTCCCGGGAGCCGAGCGCTGCAGCGACCCTTACAAGCGCCTCCCAGCCGTCCGGGGACTCCTCAGGCATCCGGCGTTCGCAGAGGAATCGAGCATCGGATGTGGCCCACCGTCTCGCCGCGGGTGTTCGAACATTCCGGGTAGGCGTGTGATGCGAGCGCGCCCAGATCGTCTTCCGAGATCAGGTCGAGCTGCCGCAGGATAGCGAGAACGGCGGGTCCCACAGCTCGACTTGATCCGTCCTCCACCTTCATGGCAATGCCCAGCTCGGCGCCGGGGATTCCAACGCAGTAGAGGCCTTCCGCTCCGGTTTTCGCGAAAACCCGCCCGGCAGTCTGCTGCATGAGATCGGTGCAGAGCCGTCCGTCGCCAGCGACCATCTCCGGGTAATTGACCATCGCGCCCACGACATAGGTCGGCTCGCGCTCGCCCAATCGATAAGCTTTAGCCAGACGCGAATACGCGAGCGCCATGTTGTAGAGTGGCAACCCGAAGCAGACGACTCCGCAGCCGTCCGTGCCGAGTGCCATAGCCTCCGGCGGCATGTTCACCCAGCGCACAAGCTCTGCCAGTACCCGCTGCTGCACCGGGTGCTCCGGGCGATGATAGCCCGTTGGCTCCCACCCGTGCACCCGCGCGAGGGCCATCATCCCGGCATGCTTGCCGGAGCAGTTGTTGTGGAGCCGCATCGGCTCGAGGCCCGCTTCGGTAAGATCGCGGCGCGAAGCCTTGTCGAAGGGAGCGTGAGGTCCGCATTCCAGCGCCTCACCATCGAGCCCCACCTTGAACAGTATGGATTCGGCGGTCCGCACGTGCCGATCCTCTCCCGAATGCGAGCCGCAGCAGAGCGCAAGCTCCTCGAGGGTGAATCCGAACCGATCCATACCCCCGTCCTCGACCAGCGGCAGCACCTGGAAAGGCTTCGCCGCCGATCGAAAGAACGTGGTCAGCTCCGGATTACCTACCGATGCGCGCAGAACGCCGCTCGAATCCACAACGGCAGCGTGGATGCGGTGGCGTGATTCCACCACCGTTCCACGCACGACATCGACTGTAGCGTCTGCCATGACGCCTTAGCGTGATGCGGTCGCCTGATTCTCCATTCGCTCGGCGAGCGCAAAGAGCGCCTCCTGCGAATCGGCCTGGCGCAGGAGCTCGAGCGCGGTGCTTACGACTTCGTCACTCGCTGTCGCGCGTTGTGACGCGGCGCCCCGACCGAATGCGGCAAGCGCTATCTCGTAGCCGAGTCGCTGATCTATGAGATCGCTCGCCCCTTCGAATTGCTCACGAGTCACTTCCACACCGGCCGCTGTCAAACGCTCGAAGAATTCCTCGTGCATGGCGGGGGTGACAACGAAGAAACGATCCAGATCCGGCGTGCTGCGCGCGAACTCCACCGCGTAGCGGTAAACGACATCGCTGTAAGTGCTGCCTGCCTTCGAGGCAGCCTCAAAGAACTCGCGCTCGGCAGTGGTCAGTGTATCGGGCAGTACCGTGAGGTCGGGCACTATTCCGCCGCCGCCGTATACGATTCGGCCACTGTCGGTGCGGTAGGCTTCGCGCGCCTCTGGTGGAGTCGAGTCGGTTGCTGCGGTAAGTGGCGCGCCGCCCTCGCTTATTGGCTCGTTGTCAAGCAGCTCCACGGGGTTGCCAAGGCGCGACCTGTCCGGCTCCTTCTGGATAGAGCGGCCAGAAGGTGTGTACCACTTGCCGGTCGTCAACTTCAGGAAGTTGCCGCCAGAGAGCGGAAATAGCGTCTGCACAGAACCCTTTCCGAACGAGGTCGCACCGACGACAAGCGCCTCATCGTGATCCTGGAGCGCTCCCGCGACGATCTCGGCTGCACTCGCCGAATATTCGTCGACCAGAACCGCCACCATCATGCCGGGGAACTCCTTCCCGCGAGGCGCGCGGAACACCTGGTTGTCCTCGGGATCGCGAGTCCGGGTTTCCACGATCGCTTCGCCTTCCTCAAGGAACAGGTCCGATACGGAGACGCCCTGGTCCAGCAGACCGCCCGGGTTCATGCGAAGGTCCAGGATCAGCGATTCCATCCCTTTACCGCGCAGCTCGTCGATCGCATTCCTGAGCTCCTGCGTGGAGGTTTCGCTGAACAGCGTCAGCCGCGCATACCCTATCCCTTCGTCCAGGAGGTACGAATAGGGGACCGACTGAACATGGATCTCGTCCCGAACGATCGTGTAAGGAATCGGCTCGTCCACACCTACGCGACCAATCTTGATGTGCGCTGGCTCGCCCTTCTTGCCGCGGAGCGCCTGAACAGCGTCGTCAGACGTCCAACCAGCCGCGCTCTCGCCCTCCACCTCCACAATGCGGTCGCCAGCCAGCAGGCCGGCTCGCTCAGCCGGAGTTCCCGGCAGCGGGGCAATGACCGTTACCCAACCATTGCGCTCCGCGATCTGAATTCCGAGACCGCCGTACTCGCCGGTAGTCTGAATGCGGAGGTCGTTGTACTCATCGGCGGTCATGAACGTCGTGTGAGGGTCGCCGAGCTCCTGCAGCATCCCCTCGATCGCCATCTCGTAGAGCTCGCCGCTCGGGTGTGGCTCCACATAAGCACGCGATACCCGCTGGAAGACCTCACTGAAGATCTGTGCGTTTGGCTCGCCGCCGCCCTCACCCGCGCCGCGCTGCAGGAGCCAGCCGCCGGAGACGAAGGCCACCAGAACGACGAGAACCGGTCCGAGGAAAGTTCGCTTGAGTTTCATGGATCCTCTGCAACTGCTTGAGAGATTGACGACCCCGGCTCTGAATCTGAGCCGCGGTGGCGTTGATTTGTAACCCCGTCCAGGGGGAAGGTTTCGGGAAAGCGATCCGCCAGAGCACTAAGTACTCGCCGGTGTACCACCTCGACCGAACCCGAGGCGTCCACGGCCAGGACGCCGTGCACGCGCGTGGCGAGCTCGTCGTAGCCACGTGCTACGCGCTCGTGGAACGCTGTTCCTTCCCGTTCCAGTCTGTCGCGCTGTTTGCCAGCCGCGCTCTGCCGCTCGAACCCCTCCTCGGGACTGATTCTGAGGAGGATGGTTGCGTCCGGCTCGAGGCCACCGGTCGCCAACCGATTGCATCGCGTGACGTCATCCAGCGGCAGTCCCCTACCCGCACCCTGGTACGCGAGAGTGGATAATTCAAAGCGGTCCGCTATCACCGTTCGGCTTGCAGCGAGGGCCGGCTGCACGACCTGCTCGACGAACGCCGCGCGAGCCGCCAGCATGAGGAAGAGCTCACTCTCAGCGGGGATGTGAAGGTCGACGTCATCCAGAACGGTCGAGCGGATGCGCTCTCCCAGCGGAGTAAACCCCGGTTCACGAGCCGCAATGGCTGGAACCCCGCACCGGGTGAGGTGCTCCAGGAGTAGCCTGACCTGCGTGCTCTTCCCCGCCCCCTCGACACCTTCAAATGCAAGGAAAAGGCCAGAATTGGTGATCTCAGCCGCCATTCTCGTCCACCTCGGTGGTCCGGCCGAACGGCAGGGTGAAATGGAAGATGGACCCGCTTTCCAATGGGCTCTCGAGCCAGATCTCCCCGCCGTGCGCCTCCACTGCGAGTTTGCAGAACGTCAGGCCAAGACCCGACGAATTCTGTGACGCACCCTGACGGACACTCCCGAATTTACGGAAGATGACGTCGTGAAAAGCCGGCGGTATCCCTTTCCCGTTGTCAGCGACAGTGAACTCGACACCAGAACCGTCTGCGGCTCGCCTGGCTCCTATCCGGACGGTCACCGACCTGCCGGCATGACGCAGGGCATTGCCGATCAGGTTGGAGAAGACGCGACGGATGAGGTGTTCATCCCCCCTCACCTGTAACCCGGGTTGGGCGTCCACTTCCAGGCGCGCTTTGCTGCGCTCCACCCGAACGTCCCACTCCCTGGCGATTCCCCCGAGCAGCTCCTCCGCGTCGAGTGGCCGCAGATCGAGCGTCATCTCCGATCCCTCCAGGAGAGTAAGCTCGAGCAGGTCGTCGATAAGCTGAAGTGCGTCGCCGCCCCGATGATGTGCATCGGATAGAAGTCGCGTCAATTCCTCGGGCATGGTGCCGAAATCGCCATCAACGGCCATCTCGACCGTCCCCAGAATAGCCGTCAGGGGCGATTTCAGGTCATGGACGATCATCTTCATCAAATCGTCCTTCATACGCTCGAGTCCCTGCAATCTACGATAGGACTCTTCCAGTTCGTCCGTTACGGATTTGAGGCGCAGCAGGGACCGAAGGCGCGCAAGCAGAATCGGTCTATTGAATGGCTTCGTAAGGAAGTCGTCGCCACCCGCTTCTATGGCCTTCAGCTTGTCTTCGGTCTCGGAAAGGGCCGTGACGAACACGACGGGTATCCGTGTGGTGGCGGGGTCCTGCTTTAGTGCGCGGCAAACTTCGTATCCGTTCATCCCGGGCATCATGATATCCAGCAGGATGACATCGGGCATCAGCTTCTGCGCCAGATCCAGCGCGGTGTTCCCATCGAGCGCCTTCTCTACGCGGTAGCCCATCGCCTGGAGCAGGTCGCAGAGCGGCTCCACGTTGAGCGGATTATCGTCGACGACCAGTATGAGGGGCGCGACGACGGGAGCGGTGTTCACCGCCCCAGAACCGAAACGGAAAGCATGTAACGCCAGTAGTCCTCGGTTATCCCGGCGGCGTCGCCGCCGCGGGTACCACGCTCAACCGAGAAATCCGCGCGAGCGGCTCCTTCGGCAAGGATCAATCCGAGGCCTCCCGTAAAGGCGCTCTCGTCTACCCAGTCACCCTGCTCGCCGCCGGTTGCCCATCGAAACGGGAGTGCGCCGATCCTGCCGCCGATGCGCACCGGGATGGGCCGGCTTCCGAGCTGAATCGCGTCCCATTCAATGCCGCCCTTGAAACTCCAGCTGTCGCGAGCGCCGCCCATGGCCGCCAGAGCATCATTGGCGGTCGACCAGCCGGCGAACGAGGCGCCAAGCGCAACGAGCGTGTTGGAGCCCACCCTGCCGCTGGCGCCTACATCCAGCCTGAGCGGGAGGTCGTACTCAGTCGCTATTGAGAGGCTGTCGTCGGTCTCGGAAGTCAATGTTCCGCCCGCGGACGCCGCGGCGGAGAGAGTGAGCGCCTCCGATGGTGTCCAGCGGATCCCTCCTATAAAGCCCAGGCCGCTGTAGCTCGAACTGGTCGACGATTCGGCCGGGGTAAAGTTGATCCCGAACCGTCTACCGGTAATCCGCTCAACGGAACCGGTGTAGGCATTAAGCCCTGCTCCAACCGAGAGATTGGATCCTAAGGTATACGCGCCGCCCAATCTCCAGGCCGCCACACCTCCCGTGGATGAAATCCTGTCGGTAATCGGAACGCTGTCTGATCCGAGCAATAGTGTGTCGGTGCGCTCGATGGACCAGTTCTGATCCAGGATGCCGCCGTACCCGAACGTCAGTGACCAGTTGCTCCCCAGGGGAAATGCACCAATGAGGAGCGGAAATCGCGCGGTGCTGCCGTCGTCTTCACGGCCCCGGAACTGTGCGGAAAACTGGTCGAACTGAAAAGTCGCCAGCAGCCCGGGCGCGGGCACACCGCCGCTCTCGGCAGGGTTGGCCCAGGACAGATAGTTGTTCGGAAGTGCGAGACCCACGCCACCCAGCGCCGCTCCCCGTGCGTCGATGGGCTCGACCGGCAGACCAAGACCGCCGTTCGCAAGCAGCGATTGCGCGGAAAGCACCTGAGGTCCGGCGGATATGCCGAGAAAAACGAGAACCAAGAGCAGGCATCGGGAATTCATAAAACGCATCATGGCAGGCGTGGCTCCAACGGGAGCGTATAAATCAATCGGAGCCGTGGCGCCGGCTTGAACCAACCGATGCCGAAGGTCGAACCCTCGGGCTCCGCCAGCAGAGCCATTGTCGCGGCGGAGTCACTGGCCAAAATAGCCCGCAGCGGCTGCGTGACCGGGAGCTCCACTAACCCCTCCGACCCGGAAATGAAGAGTGATGCTGCCGCCGAATCTACCGAAACGACCGATCCGAGCGGTGCGCGCGCGCCTATCTCCGGTTCGAACACTCTTCGGAGGGTAAGAACGAGTGCGTGTATTGGCCGATACCCGTTCGGAACGGGAACACCCTCCAGGATCAGGCTGGCGGCATTCAGTGTGACCTCGCTCAGAGGAATCGTCGGGCAGACAGCCCCTGAATCGGGCGAGCAGGTAGGGACCTCCTGTTCGGGGTCCAGCGTGAACACCGTGCGTGAGGACGCCAGCCCGCCCACCTCCCAGGCCACACCCCTTTCGGGGGGCTGGGGCGTGACTATAAAGGTCTGCGGTCCGGCTGAAATCTCCTGTACCAGCGCCGTGTCTTTTGAGACCGGGTGCACGGGTACGCTCAGCTCTAGATCCGAGATCTGTACTCGCGACCCCGGCGTGGCCGAGGTTACCAGTAATCCTGGCGACTCGCGCGAGAGCCGCGCCACGTCGAGCGAATCGACCTCCCAGGTCAGCGAATCGCCGGACACGGTGTCGCTGGGCACCCATATGGTCTCGGATAGCAGAGTGCCGCGCGTTCCGCCTGGCTCCTCCCACGCAACACCTTCCTCGGCCAGTTCCCAGGTCACGAACTCCTCGTCCCACTCCTGAGTCAGAGCCCACAGGCGCAGCAGGACCGGACCCTCGGTTGACGCGATCGAGTCCACCACCGCTGTTACCTGTCCCGCACCGTATGTGAAGACCGTATCCTTATGCGTGGTGCCGTCCACTGTCACGCTAACCGTATCGGGGAAATCCGTGAACCGCACCAGAGCGTGGGCCGACAGGACGCCGTCGAAGTGATCGGCCACCAGGAGGAAGTCCGCGTCGCGCCGAGACGTGTACCCGGTATAGACGGTATCCTCCGTAAGGAATGCGCTGGCGGGTACAATCAGTTCGATGGTGACGGGGAGTGTCCCCTCCGGAAACAGGTCACCGCCTGTTGCCGTCGGGATCTCGTCGGCACAGCCGACGAGCGAGCCGAGGAGTAGCAGAGCGCCCAGCCCCCGGTGTATAGTGGAGATATGACTCATTACCGATTCAGCACAAATGTGAAGGCCTGCGGGCGATGGCGTCGCGCAGGCGGATTTCGCGTCGGACGAGGTCAGTCGTCCCTGTATATACGTGGCAGCCTTGGACTCAGTCCCGTCAGTATCTCGTACGAGATGGTCCCCGCCTGACGGGCCACTTCGTCGAGCAGGATCTCGGCATCGCCGTCGCGGCCGATGAGCGTGGCAATATCGCCGACGTTGGCATTCGGGACATCCGTAAGATCGATGGTTGTCATATCCATCGATATCCTGCCGATGATCGGAGCCACATGCCCGCGAACGAGCGCTGCTCCACCCGCTGCACCGAGTGCTCGCGGCAAACCATCGCCGTACCCGATTGCCAACGTACCCCACCTCTGCCCATTCTGTGCCGTGTAAGTAGCACCATATCCGGCGGTAGCGCCAGCCTGTACCTCCCGGACATGCACCAATCGCGCGTGAACTTCCGCCACGGGGAATGGCTCCACTGCGCCGCCTACGTACCCGCCGTAAAGGAATATTCCGGGTCTGACGAGATCACAATGGAAACCGCCGCGCCGCATGCACGCGGCGCTGTTTGCTACATGGATCAGACGCTCGGGCTCGCCCGGCGCCACCGCCGGTAATGCGGCAAGAGCATCATTGAAGCGGCTCCATTGCAGATCGGTGGGGGCAGGATCGGGTTCGTCCGCCGAGTGGAAGTGCGTGAAGCAACCCTCCCATACGAGCTTCCCTGCCGCGGCGTGCTGCACGGCCGCGCCCCATTCACCCGCCTCTTCCGCAGGCAAACCCGCGCGGCCCATACCTGTATCGATCTCGATATGAAATCGGAGTTTCTGCCCCGTTGAAGCCGCCATTGCCGCCCAGCGCTCCACCATGTCGACGCTGGAAAGGCAGAGCGTGAGGTCGGCCGCGGCCGCGCGCGCCAGATCATCGGGGGTTCCGGGGGAAAAAACGAGGGCAGGGCCAGTCCAACCGCCGTTCCTGAGGGCTACCGCTTCGCTGACCGTAGCGACGCCGAACCCCCACGGATCAACGGGGAGGAGCGCCCGGGTCACCACCTCCAAACCAAGGCCATAGGCGTTCGCCTTGACCATTGGTAGAATACCGGAGGCCCGCCCGACGGAGTTCTGGACTTCGCGGGCGTTGTCGCGCAGTCGGTCCAGGTGGACCTCGACCCACGCGCGGGACCGGTACATGGTTGACGGCTCGGACACAGGCGCTGTAGTATAGGCCGACTGTGAACGACTCGCAAGCGGAATCTCCCACGTCCCCCACCCCCCATCCGGGGTCACTCGACCGCGCTCTTCCGCTGGTCGAGTTCCTGCGTTCCAACTGTCGTTGGGACGCCGATCAAACGCCAGAATCGCTACGACGCTACT
>DASSKB010000077.1:0-20278 GCA_035690925.1 Longimicrobiaceae bacterium | reverse complement strand
GATCTTGAACTCCACCTTCGTCTCTACGCAGCAGTTGATAATCCGCTGCATCTGTTCGCGTGTGGCCGACGGGATGGCGATAACGAGCAGCTCGATCCCATAGCGGGAGATTATCCGCTCAAGATCCTCTGTCGAGCCCAGGACAGGCACTCCATGCAGGCGCATACCGTGCTTTGCTTCGTCGTCATCAACAAGGCCGATGGCTCGAAGGCCCGAGCCGCCATGCCGCAGTTGCCGAATGAGCCGCTCCGCCGCCTCGCCTGCACCCACAAGCAGTGTCGGTGTGCCGCGCCGCTCGACGCCTGACCAGCCGGACCGCTTCTCGCGTACTCCGCGCACGGCGAAGCGGATTCCGCCGAACAGGAAGATGGCGATGAGCCAGTCGAGGACCAGGATCGAACGAGGGAAGGCGATCAGCTGACCGCTCAGGAAGAGCACGCCCAGGAAAGCGGCTGACGACAGAGTTACTGCTTTAAGCAGGTCCGCAAGATCCTGCATGCCGACGTGCCGCCACCATCCGCTGTACAGACCGAAGAGGGCGAACGATACCAGGCGAATTGCGACAAGATAGAACACCGTCGCGCCGAACATCGTCAGGTAATTTTCCGGAATCGGAATGTCCAGACGCAACGCGAACGCCGCCAGATACCCGAGGGGAATCAGCGCGAGGTGAAGCGTTAGAACAATCGGCCGCCTGAATTGTAAAAGAGCGTCTGGTAGCAAGTTATCGCTTCCCGAGGAGCAGAGTGGATGCTTTCTTCATAAAGTCCCTTCTATTCCGCAAACTACGCGCCTGCATGTCTTTGTATTATCCGGATCATGCGGCATCTCGCGGCATGACTGATCGCCGCGGGCGGGTAAAGCAACCCGCGGAAGATAACGGAATACAAGAGTCTCGCAACTCCAAACGTTTCCGCAGTTTCGCGACGATGCTTTCAGTACCCTATCTCCGCCAGCATCAAATCCACACTCGTACGCCAATCCGGCAGCCTGATTCCCAGCTGTTCCGCGATCTTTTCGTTCGAAAGAACCGAATATGCGGGGCGAGGAACGGCGGACGGAAAGTCACCGGTTCGTATGGGTGATACTTTCCGCGTAACGCACGATCTACACACCCTGTCGTGGATCGCCGCTGCAAACCCATGCCAGCTGGTTTGGCCGGCGGCGCTGAGGTGGTAGGTCCCGTGGGGAGCTCCGCCTTCACCAAAAGTATCAGCGATCGCCCGGGTAGTCGCGTCGGCGATCATGCGACTCCACGTCGGCGCCCCGACCTGGTCATCCACCACCTGTACCTCTTCGCGCTCCATGAAGAGGCGAAGCATCGTCCGGAGGAAATTCCTGCCGCGCCCCCCGTAAACCCAACTCGTACGAAAGATCAGGTGCTGATCCAGCGCGTCACGGACCGCTTGCTCTCCAGCGAGCTTGGTGCTGCCATAAACGTTGAGTGGCCGCTCGGGATCGGTCTCCAGGTACGGAGTCCGCTTCTCGCCGTCGAACACATAGTCGGTTGAGAAGTGCACCATGGAGGCGCCTATCCGGGCAGCTTCCTCCCCTAGGACACCAGGAGCTATCGCATTGACTGCTTCGGCGGTCCCCGCATCGGTCTCCGCACCTTCTACCGACGTGTACGCAGCCGCATTGACTATCACCTGAGGGCGAACAGCTCGCGCCGCCGCGCGCAGGTCGGCGGGTCGCGCAAGGTCCGCATCCGACCTGCCGAGTGCTATGACCTCGCCGATGCGCGGGAGGGTTTGCTGTAGCTCCCAACCCACCTGGCCGGTATGGCCGAGCAGGAGAATTCGGCGTGCCGGTGAGCTCATCGGTGAAAGAGCAGCCCGTCGTCGATCTCGCTCAGCAGCGGGGCGGCGGCATCCTTGAGCGACAGTATAGGCTCCGCTACCGGCCAGTCGACAGCCACCTCGGGATCGCTCCATCGCAGGATTCGCTCGTGCTCCGGTGAATACGATCGGGTGCACTTATATGATACTAGAGCGGCATCACTCGTGACCACGAATCCGTGTGCGAAACCTTCCGGAACATACATCTGGCGATGGTTATCAGCCGAGAGATCCACGCCTACCCAGCTACGGAATGTCGAGGAGTCCCGCCTGAGATCGACGGCTACGTCGAATACCGAACCGACCAGTGCCGTAACCAGTTTCCCCTGCCCGTTCGGGCTCTGGAAGTGAAGTCCCCTGAGCACTCCACGCCCGGACCGGGAGACATTGTCCTGAACGAAATTGTCCGGCATCCCGGGAATTTCGTACCGCTCCCTGTTCCAGGTCTCCATGAAGAATCCACGTTCATCAGGGAAGGAGGCCAATTCCAGTAACAGGACCTCGGGTATACGGGTCGGGATTACCTTCATACCGGCGGCTTCTGATCAACCAGCGCAAGCAGATATTGGCCGTACGCGTTCTTCCGCAGCGGCTCGGCGACTCGCCGAAGCTCCTCCGCGGAGATCCACCCGAGATCGTAGGCGATCTCCTCCGGGCATGCGATTTTAAGCCCCTGACGCTCCTCGACGGTCTGGATGAAATTCGAGGCCTGCGCGAGCGACTCGTGCGTGCCTGTGTCCAGCCAGGTTATTCCGCGTCCCATAGTCTCGACAGTGAGGTCGCCATTCTCCAGATATCGTTTATTGACGTCCGTTATCTCGAGCTCGCCCCTACGCGAAGGCGTAAGGGAGGCCGCAACATCTAGAACACGGTTGTCGTAAAAGTAGAGGCCCGTTATCGCGTAGTTCGATCGTGGTCGCTCGGGTTTTTCTTCGATGCTGACCGCCTGCCCCGTGGCGTCGAATTCCACCACGCCATATCGCTGCGGGTCTTTCACGTAGTAGCCGAATACCGTGGCGCCCGTCTCGCGCGCTGCCGCGCACTTGAGCGCTTCGTTCAGTCCCTGACCGTAGAAGATGTTGTCGCCCAGGACCAGGCAGACAGAGCTGTCGCCGACGAACTCCCGGCCGATAATGAACGCCTGCGCGAGACCTTCAGGCCGAGGCTGCGCGGCATACTCGAGCTGCATTCCCCATTGGGAGCCGTCACCCATCAGCCGCTCGAAGAGCGGCAGATCGTGGGGAGTGGAGATGATGAGAACCTGACGAATCCCCGCCAGCATGAGCGTGCTGAGGGGGTAGTAGATCATTGGTTTATCGTAGACCGGCAGCAGCTGCTTGCTCACCGCATGGGTGATGGGATAGAGCCGGGTTCCGGATCCGCCGGCCAGAACGATTCCTTTCATTTTCCCCCACCCGTGGCTGCAAGACCCAATCGCTCGCCGCGATAGGCTCCGCTGCGTACCCGCTCACACCACAACGGATTCGCGAGGTACCACTCAACGGTTTTTCTAAGGCCGGTATCGAACGATTCGGATGGGCACCATCCCAGTTCGTTTCTGATCTTCGACGGATCGATGGCGTACCGCTGGTCGTGGCCAGGGCGGTCCTCTACGAACTCTATGAGCTCGGTGCGCGAAGAACCACGACCGTCCGGGACCAGCTCATCTACCAGCGTGCAGATCCTGCGAACGACCTCGAGGTTCGTAACTTCATTGGATCCGCCGACCGCATACGACTCGCCGGGCTCGCCGTCACGCAACATGGTAAGGAGCGCGTCCGCATGATCGTCCACATACAGCCAATCGCGAACGTTATCGCCGGTGCCATATACTGGCAAAGCCTTGGCCGCTAGCGCATTCAGGAGAACAAGTGGAATCAGCTTCTCCGGGAACTGGTATGGACCGTAGTTATTGGAGCAGTTGCTGATAATGGTCGGCAGGCCGTACGTATGGTGCCAGGCGCGAACCAGGTGGTCGGAGCCTGCCTTGGTTGCGGAATAGGGCGAATTCGGCCGGTATGGGGTTTCTTCGCTGAAGTAGCCTGTCTCTCCCAGTGACCCGAAGACCTCATCGGTGGAGACGTGCACGAACCGGAACGCCTTTCGTCCCGCTTCCCCGAGGCGGTTCCAGTAGCGGCGCGTCTCCTCGAGCAAGGTGAACGTGCCCACGAGGTTGGCCTGAACGAATCCGAGCGGGGAATCGATGGAACGATCCACGTGCGATTCGGCCGCCAGGTGGAGGACGGCAGTCGGTTGGTATTCAGCGAATATACTTCGGGCGGCCTCGGCGTCGCAGATGTCAGCCTGCTCGAACGCGTAGCGAGGGCTGTCGCTCACGCTCGCCAAGGAGTCGAGATTACCCGCGTAGGTGAGCTTGTCCAGATTGACGACGCTTACATTGGTTTGCTCGACCAGCTTACGTATTACGGCCGATCCAATGAAACCAGCGCCACCGGTAACGAGGTACACATCCGTTCCATTCATGAATCGGATGTTATCATTGGCTCTGGCAAATGTCCACCGAGCATTTCTGGCGAAAGTCGCTGACGGGGCCTAACTTCATGGCGCTTATGTGTAAGGAGCAGTATGTAGGAATACGAAATGCCGCTAAGATTAGGGAAATGTTCTGTCGGAAATGACGACTAAGCACAGCACTAACTCGGAGCTAGATCGAATCTTCGCCGATTTGATCAGAATTCAAGAGGAAGATCCATCGGGTACTGATTTACTCCAGTACCGCAGCCTCGCCACTGCGCATCAATACGGCCTCCTCTATAGAACCCTGACTCAATATCTCAAACCCGATTCATCGATTCTCGACTGGGGTTGTGGCAATGGCCACTTCTCGTTTGGATTACTGGAACTCGGCTATCGCACCGCTGGATTTTCATTCGAGGACTTTCGCATCCGTCCGCTGTTAAGGTCCGGGTACCGCTTCTCGCTAGGTTCGCCGTCTGACCCCCGAGCCCTTCCATACGAAGATGAGACGTTTCAGGGTGTAACTTCTGTTGGAGTGCTAGAACATGTACGTGAAACCGGCGGAACCGAGGCCGGAAGTTTGCGTGAAATTTTTCGGGTGCTTGAGCCCGGCGGCTTCTTCATCTGCTTTCATCTACCAAATAGGTTCAGTCTAATTGAGGTTAGCAATGCCGCCATACCTGGTAAACACCACCACCTGTATCGCTACGACTCTGCGACCATTCACGAACTCTGCCGACAAGCGGGATTTAGCCTTGTCGAGGTGCGACGCTACGGAGCGCTACCCAGAAACGTCTGCCATCGCCTTCCAGCCAGGCTTCGGAATTCAGGGTTATTTGCCAAGCTCTGGAACAAGAGCGACGACTTCCTGAGCATGCTGAGCTCACCCTTTTGTCAGAATTACCTATTCGTGGCCCAGAAGCCACGGACCTCCTAAGATAGTCACTTGAAAGTTATCGCACTTCTGCTGCTAATGATCGCCCCTCTCTCCGCACACGCGCAGAGTGCCGCCCAACCTATCACAACCGGCCTTCAGCCCGGAGATATTCTCGAAATCGATATCTGGCGAGAGCAGGAGCTGAGCGGGCGGTTCCCGGTAGATACGTCCGGACGCGTGACCCTACCGCTGATCGGGGAGCAGATGGTCTCCGGAATGCCGCTCGACGAGGTTCGCGATCGACTCCTCGAACTCTACCGCGTGCAGCTGCGCAATCCGTCCATCACCATCACACCGCTCAGGCGTATCTATGTGCTCGGTCAGGTAAGTCGGCCGGGCTTGTACGAGGTCAACCCGACTATCAGCCTGGCTGGCGCTATAGCTCTCGCAGGCGGGGCCAACGCCGAGGGCGATCTCAGTAACCTCAAGGTGATCCGCGACAACGAGGTCATCCTCGATGAGGTTCCCTCTGAAAGTGCTCTCGCCAGCATTCACGTCCTTTCAGGCGATCAGGTGTTCGTCGGCCGGCGGAGCTGGTTCGATCGGAACAGTACCTTTCTGGTCAGCGCGCTTCTCTCCGTGACCAGCATCGTGATCAGTCTGATGCGCTGACTCGATCAGAATCGGTATCGGCCAATAAGGTTCGCATTGACATTCCAGGCATCCTTACCCGGGGTACGATTGATTTCGTAGACGGTTGTAACCCCCGCCTCGATTTCCACCCCGCCTCGAAACATCAGCCGCTCCAGATTGAGCGCATGTCTGACGTCCCGCTCCCCGGCGAGCTCATCCACCAGAGCGCGGCTCCAGAAAGCACTCCATCTTCCCTCCGGTGTGTACCAATCCACCGCTAGCGTCGAGCCGCCCCCGCCGAATCCAGTGTAGGATCCGAGCACCTGCCCGCGTTGGGTATGCCCCTGGCGCACCGGGCTGTGCTCGTACAGGGCCGATTGACCGCGGACCTGGACGAGGTGCGAGATCTCGGTGTTGGACAGCTCCGCGCGCATCGCCACCATCTCCGCGTCGTCCACCTCCCAGACTTTTCTTAGTCCGAGCGTATACCCGCTAATATGGTCCGGCTCCAGCGTGAGGTCTCGCAGATCATAACTGTGGTCTTCCCGAACGTATTCACCGTAGACCTCCACACCGCTCGACGGGAGCGCCCATCGCCCGAAGACCGATGCAATCTGATTCTCGCCCGCCGCGTCGGCATCTCCGCCACCGACATTCGTCTTCAGAATCCCCTGCAACGGAGTAAGGAGGTCGTCACCATCGATGCCTCCTGACGGCCAGTTGGTATGGAAAAATCGCGCGCCGCCGATTTCCAGACCGTCGAGGAACGCCGGCGAAAACACCGCGACCAGCGCGGACGCGAAGCGACGATCTTCACCCGACTGGATCGGCGAGAATTCAGACTGGTCCAACCGCCCCCATACGATGCGTGTGTGGACCGTCCCGACCCAAAGGTCCACAGGCCGCGAGGTGCCGAGAAAAACATGCGGGAAGCCGCCAGCGTTGTTGCCCAGAATCAGCGGGTAGTCTACCGCCGGCCCCCAGTGCTGGTTCGCCGTGGAAGCGCCCAGCACGGCACCCATGAGATCCAACCTGAGCGACGACTGACCCGGGTCGACCCGCATATACGCGTCATCTCCGAACCGCTGCGGAAGATCGATCTTCCGGCTTCGCGGGTCCTGGAACCGCAACTTCCCCGATTGGCCGTTCGGCTCCAGGCCGAAAGACCGATTCTCTGAGCGAAAGGCGACGGGCGCCACCGTGAGCGAGAGGGGTCCGGCGGAAGCGAAAAAGCCCGCGCGTACAGAGCTCGTTAGTCCGCGCCCCGCCCATATCGCCCCATCGTTGTGACCATACGGGAAAGCCGAGTTGTAGAACAACTCGGCTTGGGGGGCGATGATTCGGAACTCGAGCGGAGTGCCCTCGGCTGCCGAAAAGTCGAAGCGGTGGGACCAGGGATGGTCGGAGCTATTTGGTGCGAGTGCTTCGACCTCACCCGCCGAAAAGGAGCGGATAGACCAAGGATAGAGCGGCGACTCTCCCAGAAGTTGGAGGTTCCGAAGGTATCCCTCGAGCTCGCCACCGACGAACACCGAGTGCGATATACTCCACGGCTCCCGTTCCTGCGCCCCCGCGGCATCGATTCCTGACACCGTCATCGACGCCAGCAGCAGGATGACTACCCGTGTATCAAACCGCACTCGCCACCTTAGCCTTGATTCTGTTTTGAAGATTGGACCGGTGCCAGACAGCATGCTATCATTCCGACACGCCTCGTGTCCAGCGCGAGTTCCGTTCGACGATCAACTGATTTCCGAAAGTATGCGCCGTAGTCTACAATCGATCGTGTTCCTGGCTCTGATTTCTAGCTTCATCACCTCTGCCCGGCCCCTTGCCGCGCAGGTGACTGCCGATACGGTCATTTCTGTCTCGCGTCTTCCGAACGTCGGCCTCAGATGGCGAGATCTGCCCGGCATTCACGCCCAGGCCGTAGAGCGCAAGCGACTTGACCAGCTCCGCGGAGTGGGCGATGAGCACAGCCTCCTCCTTCGCGCGCCGTCGACCCTGTTCGAGACTCTTCCGCCTCCGCCCGGATGGCTTCGTGTCACTCTGCTGCTTCCGGAGATACGTTCGGTCTGGAACTCCGGGATTCCCGTGCCGTCGCAGGAGTATCCGGGATGGGAAGGTAGGGCATCCAATCTCCTGCTCACCACCGGGGTCGAGCTTCGCTACGGTCCTGTCCGGCTAATTCTCGCGCCAGAGCTCACGTATCAGGATAACACCGACTTCCAGACCATAGTTTACCCGCTGAGCAAAATCCCGCACCGCAGCACCTTTGCATCGCCGTTCCACGCGCCGCCGCACTCGCTTGATACGCCACTGCGATTCGGCCCGACCGCCCGCACCCGGATCGGTCTCGGGCAGAGCAGTCTCACGGTGGGCGCCGGTCCGATCGAAGTGGGCGTTGCCACTGAGAATTTCTGGTGGGGGCCCGGCATTCGCAATGCACTGGTGATGAGCGATAACGCCGCAGGGTTTCCACATGCCTTCCTGCGCACGGGCGATCCCCTCGACACCGGACTCGGCGAGCTGGAAGCGAGGTGGATCGTGGGCGAGTTGGCCGAGTCTGACTACTTCGACGCCGACCGGTCGAACGATGATCGGGTGCTCAGCGCCGCTGCTCTGGTGCTGAGGCCGGCCTTCCAGCCCAATCTGAGCCTTGGAATCACCCGGGCGGTGTATTCCCTCGAAAGCGGCCAGGGCGTGGAGATCACCTCGCCTTTCGACGTATTCCGCGATATCGGCAGACCCAACGCTGCCAACGGCGACACAGACGCGGAAGGACGCGCCTACGATCAGATATTTTCGCTCTTTGGACGGTGGCTATTCCCGCAATCCGGCTTCGAGACCTACGCCGAATGGGCACGTTTTGAGCAGCCGCGTTCCTTCGGCGATTTCCTGGAGACGCCGAACCACACGCAAGGTTACACGCTCGGTCTCCAGTGGGCTAAGCCGATCGACGAGCTTTCGACGCTCAGAATACAGGGCGAGCTTACCAACCTGGAGCTGAGCTCGACCTATCGGACGCGCCGCGTCATAAGCTCCTACGCGAGCACGGTGATCCCGCAGGGGTATACGAATCGCGGCCAGGTGATCGGCGCCAGCATCGGCCCGGGCGCATCAAGCCAGTGGTTGGCGGCGGATTTCTTTCACGATCGCTGGAATCTCGGCGCCTTCGGAGGGCGCATCCGCTGGGATAATGCTGCCTATTACGATGTGATCCCCAATGCGACTTATCTGGGCCACGACGTATCGATATTCGCCGGGGTTCGCGGCGCTCTTCAGGTACGCGGCTTCGAGATCTCCACTCGACTTCAGATGGGGAACCGTTACAATTACCTCTTCCAGAACTATGCGCGTGCCATCGACGATGTCTCGGCCGTCGATATCCGCAACTTCACGGCTCAGTTCACGCTGCGCGCCCTCCATTGATAATGCGATCACTCCCTACGCCTCACGATACAGCCACGAGCCTGCCACAGTTGTGGGACGCGGTAGCGCGGAACCGCTGGCTGATCGTCAAAGTGACCCTGGGCGTCATGCTGGTGGTGGGCGCCATAACGATCTTCGCTCCACGAATTTACGAGAGTGAGGCGGTCCTTCGCATCGAGTCTGAAAAGGGTGCCGGCGGTCTGCTCGAGAACATGGGACCGCTCGCGGCGCTCGGCGGGCTCAGTGGCCTTGGGGGCGGCGAGATCGATACGGAAATCGGCGTGCTGCGGAGCCGCTATATCGCCGCCGCTGTCACGGACTCCCTCGCTCTTAACCTGGAGCTCGACGAGCCGGATCGCCCGCGCCACCGGGTGCTCGAGATCCTCGAGGTAGACGCGAACGCGGTCGAGGGTGAATACAAGCTGACGCGCCGACCCGACGGCCTCTACGACGTTTCTGCCAGCGATCTGGAGCGACCGGTAGATCTACCGACGAGCGTCGCTGCCGGGGAGCCCTTCGCGATCGGGAACATGAAGTTGGCAATCTCTGACCAGGGCCAGTCCGCTCCGCCGGCCGAGATCCGCTTCGAGGTTCTCCCGTTCCAGGAGACCGTTCACGATCTCCGTGAGCAGATCGAGATAGAGGCCCAGAAGGGCGGATCGAACCTGGTCGAGATCCAGTATCGACACAACGATCCGTACATCGCGGCCGCGGTAGTCAATTCGGTCGCGAACATCTTCATGGATTACAAGCTACGCACCAGCAAGTTCGAATCGCGCAGCAAGGCCGAGGAGCTCCGCGAGCAGGTTGCCGAATACGAGGTCCGCCTCCGTGAAGCGGAGATCCGTCTCCGCGAGTTCCAGGAGCAGGAGCAGGTAATCGCGCCGGAAGAGGCGGCGACCCAGCAGGTGAAGCGGCTGGCGGAGATGCAGGTCGCGCGCGATGCGCTACAGATCGAGCGCGCCGCGCTCGTCCAGCTGCTCAAGGAGGTCGAAGCGGCGCCTACCGGAGGCGATGGCCCGTCACCGTATCGACAGCTCGCGACCTTCCCATCGTTCATAACCAATTCGGCAGTCCAGAACCTCCTGGCGACGCTGAACGCTCTCGAGAATCGACGCGCTGAACTCCTGATCCAGCGAACGGAGGAAAGCCTGGATGTGATCGGTCTCGATCAGCGGATAGACGAGCTGGAGCTTCAGCTGTACAGGATGGCTACCGATTACGTCGGAAGCCTGGGCAAGCAGATAGCCTCGACCGATCGCGCGCTGGACGCATTTGGTCTGGAGCTCGCTACCATTCCCGCGGACGCCATCCAGTTCGCCCGTCTCACCCGCGACATCGAGCTCCTCACTGAGGTCTACCTCCTCCTTCAGACGCAGTTGAAGGAGGCCGAGATCCAGGAGGCGATCGAGCGCGATGCAGTGCGCGTGATCGACACCGGCATAGTCGCCGAAGAGCCCTACTTCCCCAAGCCGGTCGTCATGACCATTCTGAGCGGAGTGCTCGGCCTGATGCTGGGGATGATGGCCGTGATTGGCCGCGAAGCGATGGATACGAAGGTAAGGAGCCGCGGAGAGGCCGAGTGGGCGGCGGGGCTGCCAGTACTGGCAACTATCCCCAAGATCAACTACTTACAGCCCTCCACCAACGGCTCGGCCCGCGGTAAGAAATGGCTGGGAAAGATATCGCCTCAGTCGCCTGGCGGGCTCATAGCGGCACCGAGCACGGCCGCCGGAGTGCGGAAGGGTTCGGTAGCCGACGCATTCCGCACGCTGCGGACGAACATAGCGTTCTCCGCCGCCGATGCAGCTCCCCAGATGATCATCGTTACGAGCGCCCAACCGGGCGAAGGCAAATCGACGACCGCGGCCAATCTCGCGATGGCGTTGGCCCAGCAGGACCACCGCACCCTGCTGGTGGACGCGGATTTTGGCGACGGTACTCTCTCGAGCTTCTTCGCCGCTCACGATCGCCCAGGACTCGCCGAGGCGCTGCGTGGAGAGATACCACTCTCCGAGGCGATCTATGAGGTCGAGCTCGATTCGGCTGATCGTCGGCTACATGTCCTCGCTACCGGTGCGGAGGTGGGCGGATCGGCGGATCTGCTCGCCTCGCCCGCCATGGCTTCGCTACTCCGCGAGATGCGATCGAGCTACACGAGCATCATCTTCGACCTGCCAGCACTCGGCGAGACCCCTGACGCCGCCCTTCTCGGACGCTCGGCAGATGGCACCATCCTCGTCGCGCGGGAGGGAATAACCGAGCAGGAGAATCTCAACGCGGCGGTCGTTCAGCTCGAACGGCTCAGTGCCAGCATTCTCGGGGTGGTCCTGAACAAAGCTTGAGATCCTTTACCCTGCGAGGACTGCTTGAATGACCTGACGCGTATCTCTCGCGCAGGCGTCCCACGAAAACTCGCGAGCTCGGCTGAGCCCTTTTTCCCTGAGCTCATCGCGTAGCGCCCGACTCTCCGCGACCCGTCGCATGGCATCCGCGATGCTTCGAGGATCGTACGGATCGATGTAAACTGCCGCATCACCACAGACTTCGGGGAGTGACGCAACGTCGGATACTATGACAGGGCAGCCCGCCGCCATCGCCTCCAGAGCGGGGAGGCCGAATCCCTCGTAGGTAGATGGGAGCACCAGCGCTTCCGCATGCGCGAGGTACCGATGAACCGCATCATCGTCCACACGCCCCGTGAAGAGGACCCGACCTTTCAACGCGGCAGCGTCTTCTACGACTCTCTCATCACCGCTGAGGAAACCCTCCTTCTGTCCAACGATAATCAGATCGTGCGGCAGTTCGTCAGCAACGCTCCCGAAGGCGGCGACCAGTCGCCCCAGGTTCTTATGTGGTTTGATGTTGCCGACGAAAAGGAAGTATGGGCGATCGTGCGGCGGGTCGTCGGACCTCACTCGAAAGCATTCTTCGTCGACGCCTAGCGGGATCACATGCATCGCGTCGGCACCGACGCCGGTGAGCCGCATCAGCTCGTCGGCCGTGAACTGCGAATCGCACAGAATCGCGTCCGCTTTGCGACGCACAGCCTGTAGCATCGACCTGGCGTAGAGGCGGCGGTGAGCGCCCTGGACATGCTCTGGACGGGCCAGGTGCAACACGTCGTGGACAGTAACTACGAGGTTGCCGCTGACGAGCACGGGGATATTGTAATGCGGCGACCAGAAGAGGTCGGAATCGCGCGGTGTCGCACGCCACATCGCGAGCTGCTCGCGGATCGAATAGATCGGCGCATCGCATGGAAGCAGCTCGAAGGCGGGCATCGAACGGGCAACATTCCAGCTGCGCATCGACTCGACATCGCCCAGCAGGGTCCCGCGCAGCCCGCCCGCGGAGAAGACTCGTGGAACGACCTGCTCGATATACCGCCCGATGCCGGATCGCCCCAGCATGCGAACGTCGACGGCGACGTTCGACATTCTACCGTGCCCTACGTTCGCTGCACGGTGAAAGTTATCTGGACGTCATCGAATTCCTCGATCACGATTGCATCTATGTAGCTACTCCCCCGCCCCTCCCTGACTGTGAATCCTGCCGGCGGGTCGATCGCGACGCCGTACTCTCCGCAGGGCACCTCCGTGAACTCCGCCGTTCCATCGGCAAGCGTTTCTGCGGGGCGATTCAGTCCCGCCCCCCCGCCGTACAGAACCAGGCCCGCATTCGGCACCGGCTCACCCAGCTCGTCCGCGACCAACACCCTTATGGTCCCCTCGCATCTACGCAGAGTAAACACGACCTCAGCTTCGCCTCCGCTGTCACCGATGATGAGCCCATCATCGAACGAGGGGCTGGTGAAGGTATAGCCCTCCAGTGCTCCGGCCCGCACCCCGTGATTTCCGAACGGAACGAACTCGAACGCATAGAGACCGTTCTCGTCTGTGGCCGCATAAGCTATGGGACGTGTTGCCTGGTACAGCGTCAGCGGCAAACCCTCAACCGGGTCGCCCGAAGCGGTGACCGCCTCGACGCGGATCTCGCCGTAATTGCCGCCATCGAAAAGCAAGCTGGAGCATGCGCCCATCAGCAGGATCGCTCCAACCATGAGAATCATACTTCGCATGATTTCAGCCTATTGAGAATAATAAATTCGTCATTCCCACGAACGTGGGTGTGGTCCGGTGCGCGTAGCGCAGCGCCATCCAGCGTCGTTTCACGGAGGGACGCTGGATGCCGGCTTTCGCGGGCATGACCGGACTTGCCGGCCGTGAGCCATGCCAGCGCGATCATCAACCAGAACGCCGGGTCCGTGGTAGACTGGTAGAAGAGATTGAAAAATGCCATACCGACGATGATGGCCAGGAACGGACCCGGACGGGCAACGGGATAGAGCAGTAATATGAGGCCCAAGGCAAGCGCGAACACCCCCGATTCGGCCAGGAGCGTAAGGTAGAGTGAGTGGAAGTTCGCGTACATCGTTCCGGGAAAGAACTCCTCGAGTACCACGAACGAGTTTCCAAAGCCGATGCCGATCAGGGCGTTCTGGATGCTCGCTGTGCTAACCTCGAAGCCTCGCTCAATCAGCCCGAGGTGGACTCGTGAGGATCCTTCGGCCACCGAGAATCTTCCGGCCAGGGGTTCGGTATATGCCGCCACCACATCAAGCTGATGCGGCATAGCGATCAGGAGAACAGCAACTGCCGCGGCAGCGCATGCGAACCCGAAGAGTTGTAATCGAGAGAAGCGGGTGAGCCCGCCTGTTATCCAGAAAACCCCCAGTGTCGCCAGGCCGCCGAGCATCGCGGATCTGGATAGTGTCGTGATGACTGCCAGCACGCCGACGAAGATGAAAACAGAGCGAAGCCGGGAGGGTCGGGCGAATCTTCCCAATAAAAACAGGTAGACCAGCAGCAGAAGTCCGCCCCGGTTCTGGTCGATTACTGCGCCCGAGAGCCTTGGCACCCAGGTGCCATAAACCTGCGGCGTCAGATCGATAACACCCCAGACGGCCGAGGTCGCGCCCTCGGTCACCCAGAACCAGACCTGGGCGATATTGAACGCGATAGCTATGCCTATCCCCCAGTACGCGCCCCGAACAAGAATGCTTTCCGGTCGCGCATGGTTGATCAACAGGAGCGCTATGACGAAGCTGCCGTAGAGCTGCGCGAATAGCAACGCGGTCCGCTTCGCGGACATCTCGAGGTCGGAGCTGAAGAGTACCGACACCAGAACTACCGACGCGAGACCCGTAGCGGCCAGCAAAAAAGGCGCAGTATCACGCGGGATGGTGATCCTTCGTCGTCCAATGGCCCAGTCGGCAGCACTCATCGCCAGAATGATCGGGGTCAGGACCAGGAACGGCGTCAGCACGAATGGGCCGGAGCCAGCCAGCAGATCGATCCGGTCGGCGCCCATTGTCGCCAGCCAGAGGATCAGGAGCGCATCTCTCATCGCGAGAGCATTACGCCCGCGACCATTTTGACCCGGTCCCATTGGCCTCTGCGCGCCCGCCGCAGCAAGGCGATAAGCAGGGCCAGGTACACCGTTGGAACGGCCGCTGGATTGAATCTACGGGTGACCTTCAAGCGGTTGAGAATGAAGTGGTGGTCAGCGATAGGGCTCTTCGCGGCGCCTTTGCCGAGGCTGCTCCCTTCTCTATGGTAGACGATGCTACCGCTCGCGTAACCCAGGCGGAATCGGCCCTTGGCCCGCAGTGCCCAGTCCAGCTCCTCGAAATACAGGAAATAGTCCTCCTCGAGGAGGCCTACTTCAGCGAGGAACTTCGACGACACCAGCATTGACGCACCATACACGAAGTCCATTCTGGATGCGACCGCATTCTGGTCTATCGGACAGGACGCCGGTGCGCCTGAGCCGATGTGGCGCGGCAGGGCGAGCCAGCGGTTGTACTCCGCGCCGCCCATGACCTGCACGTGGTCCGGATCACCATAGTTAAGCAAGGTCGACCCGCAGATTCCAATCGTCGGATCAGCTCTCATGACCTCGATCAGCCGCTCCAGAGCGTCGGCTCGAATCACCGTATCCGGATTCAGGAGCCATACGTAGTCGAAGCCGCCGCGCGCGATCACGTAACGGAGGCCGACGTTATTACCGCCGGCGAAGCCGAGATTATCACCGTTCTGAATGAGTATGAGCGGAGGGCCTTCGCGGGGGTCACCGCCCCGCTCGGCGCTCTCTCGGTCGTACTCCACATAGGGGATAGGCTTCGATACTGGAGGGCTCGAGAGCGAGCGGAGGGGGTTGTCGATGGTGATGTAAGCGTCAAGATTGCCCTCTGCCCAGGCCTTTATGCGCTCCAGCGATCCGTTGCCGGAATCGTTGTCGCACACAATTACGGGAAGAGCGATTGGATCACTCCGAAAGATACTCTCCAGGCACTCCAGAGTGTCTTCCCATCCATTCTTATTGAGGATGAGCGTGCACGCCTGCATCAGACGCGCAGGACGAGTCCGAGGTTACGGGCGAAGCCGTGCTTTAGCGTACCCAGTTCCAGCAGACGCGCCCTGCGTCGGAGCGGGCCGCAGCTCATGATCTCGGCGTACCGGCTAACGAGACGTCGGCTCCCCGGATCCATTCTATCCCCGTATTGACGAAGGAAAGCCTCAGCCTGCCTGGTTGTGCAACGCAGGTCGGCTTTGAGTCGCTCGAATCCCGCCATGGTGAATACCCCAGGAATGCCGCGGATCGGCGAATACCGCCTCGCGCCCGTGTCGTTGCTGCCGTGTTGACGATAGAAGACCGTTGGTCCGGGGATGTGAACTATTCGGCCGAAGCAGCTTGCCACCAGAGCCATCCACCAGTCGTGCATCACAGCCTCTGTTGCTATCGGCAACGCGGCTTCGCGCAGCTTCCGGTTGATCATCATCGTGCACCCGGTGGCCGGATTCTGAATCAGGACCTGATTCAGGCCAGTCCTCTTTGGACGCAGGCCGGAATAGCTCCAGAAACTCGTGCCGATCGGGTTCAGGTTAGCGTCCGTCACCGTGAGATCGGTATGGACCAACACGGGAGTGTCAGTTCCCGATTCTGCCTCGGCTTGCCGCATAACGGCTAACGTCTGCTCGATCTTGCGTGGGAACCAGTAGTCGTCCTGGTCGCAGAACATAGTATACTGGGCCGCGCCAGCACCGTTCTCCAGAAGCCGGGCAAAGCTCCCCATAGCACCCAGCCGCTCGCCGCCTGAATCTTCTATCCGAATGCGGCCATCTTCACAAGCGATGCGATCTAGCACCGCATGTGTTTCATCCGTAGAGCCGTCATCGCGAACCCTGAGAGTCCAGTCACCATACGTCTGGGACTGGAGACTTTCGATCAGGTCCCCAAGGAACGGTGTTCCGTTCCATACCGGTAGTAGTATGTCGACAGTCATTCTTTACCCGCGATAATTGGAATCTGCGGACTGCCCGACTGAGCACGGACCCACAGCGCGCCGGTAGCGCTCCAGGTGACGCGAAGAAGTCCGAAAGCCACCAGAGCCTCGGCCAGCACAACCGAAACGGCCATGCCGAAAGCACCGTACTCGGGTGCGAGCACGGCCGCAAGCAACAGATTGAGCGCGCCAGCGCTCAGCACCAGCACATAGAACGGGCGGTCGAGCCCCAGCGGTAGCGCCCATTGTATGCCGAGGACTGTTCCCAACGCTATAATCGGCGGGAGCAAAGCCAGCATGCGCAGGACCGGTACGGCGCTCTCGTAACCCGGGCCGAGCAATAAATCGACCAGGAACGGAGCCCCTACCAGAATGGCGATACCCAATGCTAATCCCAACCCGCCGACACCTACTAAGCTGAGACGAACGAGCTTTCGCGCGCGCAGGGGATCGGTGACAACGAGTTGGCTGATCCGAGGATATAGCGCCTGGGACGCAGGTTGGACGAGGCCAGTAGCAGCTCGGACGATCTTTTCCGCGCCGCCGAAATACGCCACCGCCAGAGGCGTCGAGATAAGGCCGAGTATGAAGGAGTTCGCCTGCGTGTACACGCCTGATCCCGCTCGGAAGATAAACAAGCCTCTCGCGGCTCGGAGCATGGCCAACGAAGCGCGCGCACTCGCTCGACGTACGGGAATATCTCGGTACATCCACGAGGTCGCGACCGCGATCCACGCGAGACCGGTAATTGCCTGTAGCGCAAGCACTATCCAGCCGTCGTCCATCTCCCGAACCCAGATGAAGATACCTATCATTGCCGCTACCTTGGCCGACATCTCCAGAAGTGCGGCTCCACCCATCCTCTCGATCCCCTGAAAGTACCACGAGGGACTCAGCCCCTGCGCGACAGCGAACAACCAGGCCCAGATTAGAATTTCAGGATTTCGCCTGAAAATCGGCACTGTCATCGCCGCCAGCGCTCCGCTGGCTAGCAGCACAAGCAATAGGATTACCTTGGCTCCCATCACGTCCGCCACCACCGTGGCGAGCTGCTCCTCGTCATCACGAGCTCGCGCGACGAGGCGAGTTGCGGACAGGGTGAAGCCGTACTCCAGGACCAGCATGAGCCAGGCCGCGAACGATTGGGCGAACACAACCAGGCCCCAACCCTCCGGTCGAAGCACGCGCGCCAGGTATGGAATTGTTATGAGCGGAACCAGCAGCGAGGCGATATGAACGCCGTAGAGGGCTATGGTGTTGTGAGCGAGCGAACTCTTCCGCACGCGCCTCGCGGCGTCACGAAACCGAAACATACCTCATTGATTTGCCGAGCCCGCCAGTTCAGTCATGTCCGCGCATGCGGACATCCATTGCGTCAGCCGGCTGACGACGCTGGATCGCCGCTTGTGCAGGGATGACCGGCTTGGGAACAGCCGGCTTCGTAGCAATTCCGCCCATTTGCAACTCGACAGTCTCACGCATTCGCCGCCGGAACTCGGCGGCGTCGAAGCGCTCCGCATTCCGCCGGCACACCGCAGGATCGAAGTCGTGTTCCTCGAACTCCACCATCGCCTCGCAGAGCGCATCCACCGACTGCTCCTCGAAGTGCAGGCCCGTCGCGTTCTCCATCACCGTCTCGGTAGCGCCGCCTCGCCCGTAAGCGATCACCGGGCGCCCAGCCGCCTGCGCCTCGACGGCCGCGATGCCAAAATCTTCGAAGCCCGGGAAGAGCAGAGCGCGGCAGCGCGCATAGTGATCAGCGACCTCATCGTCCGTCAGATTTCCGAGGAATTCCACGGTCGGACCGGCGAGCTTCCGCAGGTGGCGTCGCGCGGGGCCGTCGCCTATCACTATCAGCCGCTTCTTGAGGCGATTGGCCGCCTCGATGGCGAGATCTATACGCTTGTAGTTCACCAGCCGCGAGACGACCAGGAAGAAGTCTTCGGGCTCTCGATCGTTCGGCGTGATCCTATCGACATCCACCGGCGGGTAGATGATCTCCGAGTCGCGACGGTAGTGCCGCCGTATCCTCGACGATACCTCGTGCGAGTTCGCCACGAAGTGGTCGACGCGATCTGCGGCCTGGCGATCCCATACGCGCAGCCAGTGCGCGACCGGCGCGGCCAGCGCCTTGAACCTGAGGTCACGCACGTAATCGTGATACAGATCCCAGATGTAGCGGCACGGGGTGTGGCAATAACAGATGTTCAGCGTTCCCGGCGACGTGATGACACCCTTGGCGCACGCGCTGTTGGTGGTCAGCACCAGGTCGTATTCGCGCAGGTCGAACTGCTCGAATGCCAGCGGCATGAGCGGCAGGAAGGCCTGGTAGCGTTTACGGGCGAAGGGGATCCGCTGGAGGAACGACGGCCGGATGTCCCAGCCGTTCATCTCGGGCGAGAGCGTGGCCGGGTCGTGGATCGTCGTGTAAACCGGGGCGTCCGGGAACATGGAGTGCAGGTGCGTCAACACGCGCCCGCCGCCGCCGACATTGCTCATCCAGTCGGCCGTGATGGCAACCTTCATTCAGTACGCGCCCTCGCCCCGGATAACCACGCCGAGGGTTCGCACGAGAATCTTCGCGTCCAGGAGCAGTGACCACGAACGAATGTAGGACTTTTCCATCCCCAGGATCGTCTCGAAGTCAGTCACAAGGTTGCGACCACCCACCTGCCAGGGTCCCGTTATGCCGGGGATGACGGTGAGGCGTTCGAAGTGGTGAGGTTGATAGCGGTCCAGGTCGCCATGGAGCGCAGGGCGAGGGCCCACCAGCGACATCTCCCCGATCAACACGTTCAGCAGCTGCGGCAGCTCGTCCATGCTGGTACGACGCAGCACGCGCCCAACGCGGGTGACGCGCGGATCGTTCTGGATCTTGAAGGTACCGCCCGGATAGATGTTCAGGTGCGCGAGCTCGCCTTCGCGCTCCTCGGCGTCCTCATACATGCTCCTGAACTTCCACATGTCGAAGATCTTGCCGCCCAGGCCAACCCGCCGCGCTCTGTACAGCACCGGACCCGGCGACTCCAGCTTGATAGCCAGGCCTATCAGCGCCATGACGGGCACGAAGATGACGAGCGCTATCGCGGACACCACTACGTCGAAGATACGCTTGGCCAGCAGTGCCGGGAACTCGAGCCGCGCGGGATGAAGCCGCAGCAGAGTACATGCGCCCACGCGCAGCGGCTCCGCGCGGCAATCGGTGGTACCGATCACGGACGGGATAACGAACAGCGCCGCGCCGCGCTCAAAGCAGCATTCGGAGATCCACCGCTGCTGATCGGCGGGGATGCGCGCGGTGATGATGACCTCCTGGACGTCGTGCTCGTCGAGCACCCGCGGGAGGTCCAAGAGCGCGCCCAGCGCCGTGGGGTCCGGATTGTCGTCGGGCGTGAGGTGGCCGACGAAGTACTGGTCGATATTGCGACCGTCTCGTAGCAGCCGGATGGAGCGACCGACCTCGTCGAGGCTGCCGACCATCACCGTCTTCCGCAGCCCGATGCCGTGCACGTACGCCTGACGCACCAGCGCGTCCATCAGCGTGCGACCGGTGGCGAGCGCGATAAAGCCACCGCTGGCCAGGGCCACCAGGAATGCCGTGTGTAGCGGTATCTGCGGCGGGAACACCGTCAGGCACGCGAGGATCAGTATCCCCAGTCCGATCGCCGAGAG
>DASSKB010000076.1:0-5143 GCA_035690925.1 Longimicrobiaceae bacterium | reverse complement strand
GTTTCTGCGGATGGAGAACGATCAGCCGCTATGCCTCACCTGTGCCGATCTCGACCACCTGGTGTTTCTCCCGAGGGGTGATGCGGCGCTGACCCGTCGGGCGAGCAAGTATACTAATCTCCGAGTGATCGTCGTCCGATTCAGCCGTGCTCGGAAGCGTTACGAACGCCGGGGAGTCCTCGTAGCCGAGGCGGCCCTGATCCGCGCGGAGAAGGAATGCCTCGACGATGCCGAATCCAGGGCACGCGCCCGCGAGCGGTCCGCTATACGGCGCGAAGCTGAGGATCGCCAGTACATCGCCGCCTTTCAGGAGCGGATCGCGGACGTCTATCCAAATTGCCCCGACCCCGAACGGTCAGCGATCGCCGAGCATGCATGTGCCAAAGGCAGTGGCCGAATCGGCCGCTCAGCTTCGGCGAAAGAACTGGATGCGTCGGCGGTTGATCTTGCGGTCGGGGCACACGTTCGGCATGTGCATACTGCCTATGACGAGTTGATGGGCAGCGGCATGAGTCGCTCGGAGGCGCGCTCCTGTGTGAAGGCGACCACGGAGAAGGTGCTGGCGGGTTGGCGGGGTAGTTGAGGACGCCGGGCATACTGGATGGGCGACTCTGACGCCATGATTCTGCTGCCTCACTTCACGCGGGCCCTGGTGATACGGTCGTTCTTCACCTGGCTGGTGCTCCGGATGATTGCAGTTGCAGGCACAATCATGGTCACGGAGTCGCTTTCCGGGGGGCGAGTCTCGGCTCCTATCCTCCTCTCGCCTTCGGCTATCCTGATCCTCATCTTGAGCGTAACTGCCTCCGGCTGGATCTACATGCGCCTCCGCAATGAGGATCGCTTCCTGCTCAGCCTCGGGTTCGGGCCGATCCGCCAGATCACAACGCTGCTGATCGTCCCGATTTTAGCAGAGATCTCGATACTTCTCGTGCTCGTCCTATGACACCAGTTCTCCGGGCCGATTCCATCGGGAGGTCATTCGGCACGCGAAAGGTACTCACCTCTGCGTTCTTTGAGATACACGCAGGTGAGGCGGTCGGGATTCTGGGGCGAAATGGAGCGGGGAAGTCCACCCTACTGAAGATCGCGGCCGGATGGCTGGCGCCCGATCATGGGATCATCGAATTCGACGGCATTCGCTACGTGCGGGCACCCGCAGCGAAGTTCGCACAAGGCGGTCTCCTCTATCTGCCAGTGGACCGACCGCTGCTGTCGCCGACGTTCACGTTGGGGCAGCACCTGGATGCGCTAGAGCATCGTTTTGGACGGAGAGCCCGAGCTCGCACCCTGGAGCAGCTTGGTGTTGCCCATCTTGAGAACGTGCGTACCTCGACGTTTTCGGGCGGCGAGAGACGCCGGGCAGAGCTCGCTTTCGCGGTTCTGCGTGAACCCCGCTGCCTGATGTTGGACGAGCCGTTTCGCGGCATCGTTCCGAAGGATATCGAGATTATAATGGACGTCCTGAAGGAGTTAATCGGCCGCGGGTGCGCTGTGGCGGTTACCGGGCATGAGGTGGAGTCGGTTCTCCGTGTGGCGCATTCGGTTATCTGGGTGCGGGACGGGACCACGGAGATGCTTGGTTCACCGGCGGAGGCGGTCAAACACTGGAGATTTCGGCGCGAGTATCTCGGCCGCGATATCGAGCCCGACGCAATGCTGAGCGCGGAATCCTGAAGCTTCGCAGTCCGACCCCGTCATGCGACGTGCCTGCGCGCAATGGCTGTTCCGATCTCCTTCGGCGTTGCACCAGTCGCCAGCAACCCCCGAACCAGCAGGTCGAGAGAAACTGAAGGGTCACTTGCCTCCATCTTAGCGACTCGCGATTGGCTGGACCCGATACGCTTAGCAAAGTCATCTTGAGAGAGACCCGAATTCACCCGGCGTATCCGAAGGCGCTCACTGAGCCCGAGCTTAAGCTCGACAAACGCAGTTTCCTCATCCGATAGGCCGAGAAAATCCTGTGTTGAGCCAATCTTCCATCCTGCCCTCTGAAGCTTCTTGCGTTTGGCTGCTTCCATACTATCCTCCTATGTACCGATCGTATTGTTGGAGCCGCCTTCTGCATGTATCCACTACATGCTTCGGGGTTTGTTGCGACTTCTTCGAGAACACCTCCGCGAATCGTGAGCTATGATATGTCAGATGTGACATGAGCGCAAGGCTAGTACCGAAGTCGGGCGCTGCCCGCATACCTCACTAACGGCAGTCGAAACCCAGCAGTGTACGGGATATTGCCACACCTTTTTTGGCTCGTCCAACACTGCCCTCCTCCAGGCCATGACTCTCGCGGGTGCCTGGCAAGCGCTTCGACGCGCAGTTGCCTCGGGTGCGCCTTACCCCTCCCCCGCGTCGAGCAGCTCCCAGTCCTGGCCGGTTCTCGCGATGGCCAGTGAACCAGCCGCACATGCCGCCCCTGAGAGCGCAAAAATGGGAGCCAGCACCGGCAAAGCAGCTGGACCGATGAACAAGGACATCCCGAGCGACAGAAGGACGCCCCCGACGCCTCCCCATATCGCGAACCGTGGGAGCGACATCTGATCGAACCTGCGCCGACCCTCCACGATCCTCAGAATACCGGAAAAGGTGACGCCGGCCAGAAAGCCGAGCAGACCGAAGAAGAGCGGAAACGGCACATCCGCGGCGCCGACACCAACGATGACCAGCAGGATCATCCCGGCGCCGAACCAGGCCATCCCCCACGTCAGCCCCATCCCTATCGCCCCCCGGACTCGTCTCCACAACTTATTCACGGAATGCTCCTGGTGCATGCTGAGTTGTTCGAAGGCGGAACGCCGCGGACATTGCTTGAATAATGAGCGATGTGCCTGCACGCTGTCAAGTACTCTATATCGCAAAGTAAGGCAGCTGTAAGAACAGGATGCTTGTGTTTCTGAGGGCCGTCCAACAACTTGTGGCGGCCCAGGGAGAGTGTAGTCTCTCCGGCCGACATTCCAGCGCTTTCCCACTTACCCGGCGCGCAACGCAGAGCCGCTCATTAGGCATTATGCCCATCACCCCCTTCCACTTCGGCCCCGGTCTCCTGCTTCACTCCGTCGCTCCGCGGAGCGTCAGCTTCTCCGCGCTGATCGCGGCGAATATTCTCATCGATGTCGAGTCCGCATACTTTCTGATCACCGGCGGCGTGCCCGTTCACCGCACGCTGCATACGTTTGCGGTCGCACCCCTGGCCGGGCTGGCCGCGGGTTGGTTGGTGTACCTGCTATGGCGATTTCTCGAGAAACGATCGGCCTTTCGGGCGCCTACTCTCTCGGCGGGATTACTCGGTGGACTGCTCGGGGGTCTGACACACGCCGTGCTCGATGGCGTCATGCACGCGGATATGCGTCCGTTCTGGCCATTCTCCGCAGCTAATCCCTTGCTCGGCTGGACAGATCTCGTAACGCTTCACCTTTTCTGCGTAGCGACTGGAGTTATCGGCATCCTTGTGCTCGCGGTGCAGCAATGGCGCGGGAGGTTCGAGGGAATCCAGTGGCGCTCGTGAAAGCCTCCGGCTCCGCAGAGTATTGCTTCACCTGGGGGTCGATGGGCCGGGGCAGTTGGTGTGGTAGATTTTGATCGAGCTTCCGACTGTTACGCGTTGCCGGCGGGACATGCCGCGTATCTTAAGGCGAGGAAAAGACACGAGAATACCTGCAGAAGGCGGGTTTTACCTCAATCGCGACGCACCGTCTTGCACATGACATCCACAACAACGGGTACGTGGTGACGAAGTGAACCTCGCCAGGCGACGAGGGGCAGGGTAACCGTCCACGCATTCGTTAACGATGGCGCCCTGCCCCTCGCGCGACCTCATCTGATCGGCCCCGGCTCCTTCCGCTCGCGCCCGAACAGCACATAGTAAGGATCGAAGCGATGCCCGGCTCCTGTGCTCGTATCTATGGTGACAAAGCCGAAGCCCGCGAACATGTGCGACTCGGGGGCCGCACGGCGGATCGCCACATAGTCGCCCCAGCGCGTGTGGGTCCAGGTGCTGCCATCGCGGAACCACACAACATAGTCGCCCATAAAGCCGACCGCACTGTTGGCGTTCAGGCTGCCGCCACCGCCCCAGCCGAGGGCGATGCCGACCTCATTGTCGGAGTTGGTGGCAAGGCTGGGGTAGCCGAAGGCGAGATCAGGGTTCCAGACCTGCATTTGTTCGATTACTGTCCAATCCCCGGTGTTTACTTTAACGATCTGCACGTGCGGATGTGGGAAGTTGAAGCCGCCCGACCCGCCATCTCCGCTGCTGGCGGTCCATCCGAACCACACCTCGTTCAGGCGGCGGGTGACGCCAATCACGGCGTTGTTGGGAAAACCAAAGCCCAACCAATTGTTGCCGTTGGGGCCGTTCGATATGAGTGCACCGTTGGGCCAGTTGCGGACCTCGATGTCGCGCCAGGAGTACGAGTTCGAGTCGTTGCGCCAGCTGAATACGCGCAGCGTACTGTTGTCCACGTGCCCGGCCCAGAACACCTCGTCGCCAGTGTCCTGTGACACGCCGCTGCCCCATGCGACGGTGCCGTTGGCGGGGTCGGTGAACCGGAAATTGACAGTTCCTCCTGCCGCAATCTCGTCGAGGTTGAGTCTTACCACAACGAGACCATTATCTGCGATCCCATCATTGGTATCTTCGAGCACATCGAAGCTGAAGTAGACCTCTCCATCACCCAACGACATAGACGGATAGTCCATCCAGTCTGTGCCGAGGCCGAAGCTGGCCGAGGTCAGGTCCCAGTAAGTCCACGCAGTACAGTTGCTGTCGATCACATCCTCGGGGCTTGCCATGGCCAGACGGTAGGCATTCGGCCCGGCGCCTCCAGACTGCCTGTATTGCAGCAACCACAAGAAACGGTCGATCGACGGCGCGTATTGCAGGATCTGGTCGCAGCAGAAGCCGCCGGAGAGAGACTCCGGGAATATGGTCGTCGGATTGAGAGAAGTAAAAGTTGCGCCGCTGTCGGTCGAATAGTCGATGTACCAGTTTCCGCTCAGAAGCACGACCTCGCCACCCTTTGCGCCACTTATGTCGGCGGCGTTGGTGCTGGCAGGCGCGACCGTTGGGTCGTCAGTCCACACCGGGAAGTCGAGGCCGGCGCCACCAGGGTTCCCCGATCCGGCATCACGGAGGTCAGACCCC
>DASSKB010000075.1:0-2288 GCA_035690925.1 Longimicrobiaceae bacterium | reverse complement strand
CCGAAACCCAGATTCGAATACTGGTAGAGCGCGCCGGGAGGTGTGACCAGCACACCGAAGCGGTCGATCCCCTCGTCGGTGGTGCGCCGTGGGTGATCCTCTCCTTCGTAAAAGAACTCCCAATGAAGCGGCAACCCCGCGGTATGGCTGAGCACGCGCTCCACCGTCGCCTCCGACGGGTCCCACTCCGGGCTGTGGATCTTGCCGGCACCCAGATATGCATTCGCCGGCTGATCTAGCTCGACGCGCCCATCCTCCACGAGCTGCATGAGAGCGGTCGCAGTCATCGGCTTGGAGATGGATGCCAGCGAGTACATCGTCTCAGGCGTTGCGGGGATTTGCTCCTCGAGGTTTGCGTACCCGAAGGCTTCATCCCAGATGATCTCGCCGTCCCTGGCCACCGCTACGGCAGCGGACGGGAGACCGCTCTCCTCCATGATCTCCTGAATGTAAGCACGAACGCTCTCGAAGCGCGCGTCCGACGACTGCTGCGCCGCCGCGGGCGCGGCGGACGAAAAGAGGAGCAACTCCAGCAGCGAGATCAACATTACACGAGGCGATCGCGACATTTTACAACTCCGGATATTGGTAGGTTCTACGGAGTACCAGCGGTGAGGACAGGCGCGCTTCGCGCTCGGGCCTTCAATACCTGGCCGGGACGCGCGCCGGTGTGCCGGCCCTCCTCTATGACGACTTCGCCGTTCACGAGAACCCAATCGATCCCCTCCGGGAATGCTGTGGGGTTCGCGTAGGTCGCTACATCCTGAATCTCGTCGAGGTCGAAGATGACCACATCGGCCCAGAAACCTTCCTTGATGAGGCCCCGACGATCCAGACGCATCCGGGTCGCCGGCCACGAGGTCATCTTCCGAATTGCTTCCGGCAAAGTCAGGACGCCGCGCTCGATCACATAACGGCGGATAATGCGCGGAAAGGTCCCGTAGCTGCGCGGGTGAGGCAGACCCAGCACATCCTGCTCGCCCGGATTCAATGCGGCGCCCGCATCGCTTCCGATGCTCGTCCACGGGAAGCCGAGCGCCGTCTCGATGTCTTCCTCACTCATCATGTGGTATATCGCCATCACCCGACCCTCGCCGGCCGCTACCAAGTCGAAGGCGGCATCTGCAGGCTCCTTGTCCATCGCGGCGGCGATCTCAGCGAGATTCTGACCCTCCCACTTCTCGTTCGCCGCATTGCGGGCGTTGACAAGGAAGATGTTCTCCCAACCGCCCGACGCTTCGACTATATTCCACCAGCCGGGCGATCCTGTCTGGATCTCCCGCTTGAGGCGCTCTCTGACCTCGGGACGCGCGAGCCTGGCGCGAAGTGAATCGACGCCGCCCTCGTGAGCCCAGGTGGGGATCACTGCCTCGAGTCCCGTGCCGCCTGCCGTGTACGGGTACATATCGGCCGCGACGTCCACCCCGCGCGCACGCGCCGCATCCACGCGCTGCCGAATTTCCTCCATCAACACTCCCCAACCGGGTTGGTAGGCGACTTTGAGATGGAAGATCTCCACGGGCACGCCTGCGCGTTCGCCGATCTCGATCGCCTCTTCGACCGCCTGCACCACCTCTTTTCCCTCCCCTCGGATGTGGCTGGCGTAGATGCCGCCGTGCAACCCCGCCACGCGCGCCAGCGCCACCAGCTCGTCGGTGCTGGCGTAGCTGCTGGGCGGGTAGATGAGGGCGGTGGTGACCCCGAGGGCGCCCGCGGACATGGCTGTGTCCACCTTCATCCGCATGCGGTCCAGCTCCGCTGGTGTGGGCGCCCTGTCCTCGCGACCCAATACCGCCACGCGCGCCTGTGTCGCGCTATAATAGGAGCCGAAGTTGAGGCTGATTCCCTCGTTCTCGAGCTCCGCGAAGTACTCGTCGATCTGGCTTGCCGGCACCGGGGTTCCGCCCTCGCCTCCGATGGCGGTCGTCACACCCATCCGGAGCTTGTTCTCGGCCAGTCCGTTTCGCGGCAGGACGGAGCCCGATTGGTCCATCATGTCTATCCATCCCGGGGAGACGTACTCGCCCGCGGCATCTATCTCCCGTTCACCCTCGCCGCGTACCTTCCCGATGCGAACGAACTTTCCATCTTCAATCGCCACGTCCGCGAGGATCCACGGGTTGCCGGCGCCATCGAACACCCGTCCGTTCCGGATCACTATATCGTACTCGTATCCATCCGCTGCGGGCGCTTGCGGCGGTAGGACCGTAGGCAGGCCGACGGCGGGCGCGCATCCGGCGAGTAACGCGAGTGTGAGCAGGGAGGCCGACTTCAATCCTCTTCCTCCC
>DASSKB010000074.1:0-2824 GCA_035690925.1 Longimicrobiaceae bacterium | reverse complement strand
GATCCGATTGTTCGGGAGGCGATAGCGAGGGCACCATCTACAGCGGTTTCCCGGTATCCGGGGGTGTACGCGACCGATCTGAAGTGTGCTATCGCCGAGTACCACGGAGTTGCGCCTGATAACGTGGTGACCGGTTGCGGGTCCGACGACATAATCGATTCTGCCATTCGTGCGTTCGCGGATGCTGGCGATGCTGTGGCGTACCCGACTCCGACTTTCGGGATGATTCCGATCTTCACCCGGATGAACACGTGCGTACCACGGCCCGTGGCGCTCCGCGACGAGTTCCAGCTCGATGTGGAGGCCATGCTCAGGACAGGTGGATCCATCAATTACGTCTGTAATCCCAACAATCCCACGGGTACCCCCCTGAATCTGAACGACATACTACGGCTGGAGTGCGAGGCCGCTGGCATTACCCTGCTGGACGAGGCGTACGCCGACTACGCGGCCGAGAACTTTGGTGCACGCGCGGTGGCAACTGAGAAGCTGATCGTCCTCCGCACATTCTCCAAAGCTTTCGGACTCGCGGGCATGAGGGTCGGATACGCGCTGGCGAACGCCACTATCGCTCGTGAGATCGAGAAGTCGCGGGGTCCCTACAAAGTGGGCGGGATCGCCGAGAGTGCTGCGCTCGCCGTCCTGACGACCGGACTCGCGCGGGTTCGCCGAAGTATCGAGCAGACGGTAGAAAACCGTGAGCGGCTGGCGGCGAGACTCGCTGATCTCGGCTTCGTGGTGGCGCCTTCCGCGGCAAACTTCCTTCTCATCGCGGTGCCCGGCGCGCCCGCGGCGGCGTGGGCGGCGGCTCTCGGTCGTAGGGATATCGGTGTCAGGCCATTCACCGGGATTCCCGGCATGGGCGATAGCATTCGGGTGACCGTAGGCCCCTGGCCAATCATGGAGACCTTCCTGAGCGCGCTCCGCGCAATTGCCGCCGAGTTTCAAGCGACGCGGAGCGTCGGCGCATGAGGGTAGCGATCCTGGACTACGGGACCGGCAATCTCCACTCGCTTGCGAAGGCGCTGGAGCGAAGCGGCGCACAGGTCAGCATTGAAACCGACCCCGTGACCGCACTTTCGTCTGACGCATTGATTCTCCCCGGCGTGGGAGCCTTCGCGGAGGCCGCGGCCGGACTGGCGCCATGCGTGGCTTCGCTACGGGAGGCCCTGATCGGCGGCCTGCCCTGCCTGGGTATTTGCCTGGGAATGCAGCTGCTGTTCGAGGGTAGCGACGAGGGGGCTGGCGCGGGAATCGGCCTCATTCCCGGACACGTGCGGCGGCTTCGGGCGCGGCGAGTGCCGCACATGGGGTGGAACGCAGTCCAGGCGGGCAGCGATCCGATCTTTGCCGGAATTGAACGTGAGCACCTCTACTTCGCGAATAGTTTCGCAGCCGAACCAGCCGAGCGATCGGGGGTCGTCGCCTGGACCGACTACGATGGGGATGCATTCCCCGCTGCCGTGCGGCACGGCCGAACCTGGGGAGTCCAGTTCCACCCCGAGAAGAGTGGAGCGGCCGGACTCCGACTCCTGGAGAACTTTCTGGGGGAGGTAGCATGATGAAGCCATACGCGGCTATCGACCTGCGCCAGGGCAATGTCGTTCAGCTGGTCGGGGGGGACCCTGCGGAGGAGCGGATTCGCCTCGGCGATGCTATCGGAGTGGCCCAGGCCTGGGAGGCGGCCGGATTTAGAGAACTACATATCGTGGACCTGGATGCGGCACTGGGAACCGGATCGAATTGCGGTGTTATCCGTGACCTCCTGCGGTCCACATCGGCGAGCGTCCAGGTGGGTGGCGGGGTGCGGGATGCGAAAACGATTGAGGCCATTCTGGATGCCGGAGCGGCCCGGGTCGTCGTCGGAACTCGGGCTGTCATCGACCGCCACTGGCTGACTGAGATCGCCGAGCTGTTCCCGGGACGGGTGGTTCTCGCCGCCGACTCGCGCGACGGTCGGGTAGTCGTGAATGGCTGGACCGCCGATTCGGGCATATCTACAGAAAACCTGCTGCGCGAGGTGCGGGATCTCGCCCTGGCCGCGGTGCTCATTACAGACGTAACCAGAGAGGGGAAAATGCAGGGAATAGACGCAGAATTCTACCGACGCCTCTGCCGCGACGGCGGTCACCCGGTTCTAGCATCCGGCGGCATCACAACCATCGATGATCTGCGAACGCTGGAAGCTGTGGGTGCTGCGGGAGCAATTCTTGGTATGGCAATCTATACAGGGTCGCTGGACGCTGCCCTGGTCACCACGGAGTCAGGGAGATGAGCACACTTATCCGCGAGACCAACGAGACGTGCGTTCGCCTGAGCCTGCGGCTGAGCTCAGATGAGGTCGACGTAGCGACAGGCGACGACTTCCTCGACCACATGCTGGTGACACTGTCCGGATATGGGCGTCTGGGGCTCGCTGTCGCGGCTACGGGCGACCTGCGGCACCACCTGGTAGAGGATGTCGCCATTTCGCTCGGGCAAGCGCTGCGGCGTGATACACCCGCCGCGTGTGTCCGTTATGGCGAGGCTACAATCCCGATGGACGAGGCGCTAGTGCAGGCGGCGATAGATCTGGGCGGCCGCGCCTTTTACGTGGGTGACCTCGATGTGCAGCTTTACGAGCACTTCTTCTACTCGCTGGCCCATAACGCGGGGATGACGCTTCACCTGCGGGTGCTCCGCGGCCGGGACAGGCACCACATGGTGGAAGCCGCGATGAAGGCTCTGGGTCTCGCGCTTCGCCAGGCCCTGGAACCCAGTGGTGACCTGTTCAGCACCAAGGGTGCGGTTACTCTGCGATGGGAGGGCGAAAACTGATGCTGTG
>DASSKB010000073.1:0-9585 GCA_035690925.1 Longimicrobiaceae bacterium | reverse complement strand
CAAGCCGCTGGGCGACGTCGGGATTTTCCTTGAGATATTGCTTGGCGTTCTCGCGCCCCTGGCCGATGCGGATCGAATCATAGCTGAACCAGGCGCCCGACTTCTCGACCAGCCCCGCCTTGACGCCGAGGTCCAGGATCTCGCCGACCTTGCTCACGCCCTCGCCGTACATGATGTCGAATTCGACCTGCTTGAACGGCGGCGCGACCTTGTTCTTGACGACCTTCACGCGGGTGGCGTTGCCGACGATATCGTCGCGGTCCTTGATCTGCCCGGTGCGGCGACTATCGAGGCGCACGCTGGCGTAGAACTTGAGCGCGTTGCCGCCGGTCGTGGTCTCGGGATTGCCGTACATCACGCCAATCTTCATGCGGACCTGGTTGATGAAGATGACCATGCAGCGCGAACGGCTGATCGAGCCGGTCAGCTTCCTGAGCGCCTGACTCATCAGCCGTGCCTGAAGGCCGACGTGACTGTCTCCCATCTCCCCCTCGATCTCCGCCCGCGGCACCAGCGCAGCAACCGAGTCGACCACTACCACGTCCAGTGCGCTGGAACGTACCAGCGTCTCCGCGATCTCCAGCGCCTGCTCGCCCGTATCTGGCTGCGAAACGAGGAGGTTGTCCACGTCCACACCCAACTTCCGTGCGTATTCGATGTCCAGTGCGTGCTCCGCGTCCACGAATGCCGCGATTCCGCCGGCACGCTGCGCATTCGCTATCACGTGCAGGCAGAGCGTCGTCTTACCCGAAGACTCTGGACCGTATATCTCCGTTATCCTGCCGCGCGGGATTCCGCCGATCCCGATCGCCGCATCCAAATTTATCGCGCCCGTCGGGATCGCCGCCACCTGAACGCGCGGACCGTCCACACCCAGCCGCATTATCGAACCCTTCCCATGCGCCTTCTCGATCTGCGAAATGGCCACGTTCAGGGCCTTCTTCTTGTCTTCTCTGATCTCAACCGTAGCCATTATCGTCCTCATAGGATAAGCGTTGGAACGCGCGCGAAGCGGTTACCGAAAGAAAAGCGAAGGATACCGCTCGCGCAAGGGGTGTGGTGCGGTGGTTCCTCAGGTGCCAGCGAGTGCGCCGACCGTTTCCTCGAGCGCCACTATGGAGCGACGGATGCCTTCGGAATCGACATCCAGATGCGTCACTGCCCGCAGGCGCCTCGGCCCGAACTGAGTCATCCACACACCACGCGCGTGCAGGCGAGCCAGCAACGGCTCGGCATGGATGCTGTCGTCGATAATATCTATCATGACGATATTGGTATCGGGGACGTCGGCGTGAAACCCGTCGATCTGACGGGCGCCGTCGGCAAGCGTGCGGGCGTTCTGGTGGTCCTGGTCGAGGCGGGAAAGGTTATGGCGGAGGGCGAACAGACCTGCGGCGGCGAGGATCCCCGCCTGACGCATACCTCCGCCGAGGCGCCTACGGATTCTCCAGGCACGCTCCATCAGGAGGTCCGTACCAGCAAGTATGGAGCCTACCGGAGCGCCGAGTCCTTTCGAGAGCGCGACCATTACTGTGTCGGCGTGTTCCGCCCACTGTGCGAACGGAATTCCGGTCGCGGCGACGGCATTGGGTAGCCGCGCGCCGTCCAGGTGGACCGGAACGTCGTTTTCCCTTGCGACCGATGATACTTCCGCCAGCTGCGCGAGCGATAGGATGCGGCCGCCTGCGCTGTTGTGGGTGTTCTCCAGACAGATAAGCGCGGTCTGCGGCAGGTGGAGCGAGCGTGGGCGGATTGCCCCCGCAACGTCAGCCGCGCTCAATAGACCGTCCATAGTCTGGACAGCGCGTAGCTGAACACCGCCCCACGCCGCGGCCGCGGATTCTTCCCAGTTGAGGATATGGCCACCGGCGTCGATGATGGCTTCGGTTCCCGGGGGGGCATGTAACATAATGGCCGTCTGATTGGCCATAATGCCGCTGGGAAAGAAAAGCGCACGTTCCTTGCCGAGGATCTCCGCGGCAAAATTTTCGAACTCAGCAACGGTGGGATCGTCGCCCAGGACCGCATCGCCGACTTCGGCTTCCGCAATGGCCTTCCGCATGTCGGCCGAAGGGCGCGTGACGGTATCGGACCGTAGATCGATCGGGGGTGAATGCTCTGGCATTATTCGGGGTCTCGATTATGGATCGACGCAGATCTCAATGTACTGAAAAGTTGCGGCGGGTGCGAGTGCGGCCGGTGCCGGTTCGAGCGGTTGCCGGTGTGACTAAACTCCCATACCTTCGGCGCTCGGTAAAACTCGAACCAAATGGAGCCGCAGCCGGCTCATGAATGATGAAATGAATTCAATGTACGACGTAAAGCAGTTGTCGCCGCGGAGGAGGACCAGTGGCCAGCGATAGAGTCAGGCACCGCGAAGCCGACGAAGCACTTCCCATAGCACCGTCCATGGAACCGGCCCTGGAGTCGGTGCGCGGGCCACGAGAAGGTTCTCCCATCGGCGGCCGGGTAATCTACATTTCGTTTCTGGCAACGGTCATTGCCGCCGCGGCCGCCGTGATAGCCTTCCTGCTGCTACGGCTGATATGGCTGATAACCAACCTGACGTTTCACGGACGTTTTTCGTTCGAGCATGCGACCCCACTCGGCACCGAACTGGGCCCGTTCGTCATGCTGGTTCCGATCCTCGGTGCGGTTGTCATCGGTCTCATGGCGCGGTACGGATCCCCTGCGATCAGGGGCCATGGCATTCCCGAAGTCATGGAGCGGGTGCTGTACAATAAGAGCCGAATTTCGCCACGGGTGATGTTCCTGAAGCCGCTCTCCGCGGCGATCGCGATAGGCACCGGCGGACCATTCGGCGCCGAGGGCCCGATCATAGCGACCGGTGGTGCGCTGGGCTCGGTTGTCGGGCAGTTCCTGCGCATCACGGCGGACGAACGCAAGGTCCTGCTTACGGCAGGCGCCGCGGCGGGTATGACCGCGACATTCGGTACCCCGGTTTCGGCGGTTCTGCTCGCGATCGAACTGCTGCTCTTCGAGTATCGCGCGCGTTCCATCATACCGATCGCGCTCGCGAGCGCCACTGCGACTGCGGTGCGTATACCGCTTATGGGCGCCGGCCCTATCTTCGATATCCCGCCGCTTGCGCAACCCACATTGACTGCGCTGATGTCCTACGCAGTGCTCGGGGTGATAATCGGTGTCCTATCGGTATTTGTTACGCGTGTGGTATACGCGATCGAGGATGGCTTCGAAAAACTCCCGGTCCACTGGATGTGGTGGCCGGCGCTGGGCGCGGTGGTCGTCGGAATCGTGGGATATATCGAGCCGCGCACGTTGGGCGTGGGATACTACAACATCGAGGAGATCCTCTCGGGTGAGCTGGTGGGCACCGCGCTGGCGATGCTCATCTTCCTGAAATTCGTTTCCTGGGCCGTCTACCTGGGGAGCGGTACGTCCGGGGGAACACTCGCTCCGCTCTTCACCATCGGCGGAGGAGTCGGAGCGGGACTCGGCGCGCTGGCCGGCCTATTTCCCGCCCTCGGGGTCACAGTTCCCATCTCCGCGCTGGTCGGAATGGCGGCTATCTTCGCGGGCGCCTCGCACGCTCTGCTGGCTTCGGCTGTATTCGCGTTCGAGACTACTCGCCAGCCGATAAGTCTACTTCCTCTTCTGGTCGGTTGCACAAACGCATTTCTGGTCTCACAACTCATGATGAAGCACTCCATCATGACTGAACGCCTGGCCAGGCGAGGTGTTAGCGTGAGGACCGACTATGCTGTGGATCACCTGAGCCAGGTTCTGGTCAGGGACGTCGCCAGCCGTGATGTCGTAACCATAAAGGGCGACGATACGCTCGAGGTGGTTCGGCGTTGGCTGGCCGAGGGTGCCGAGGGAACCGACCACCAGGGCTTCCCCGTACTGGGACCGGAAGGATACATGATAGGAGTCGTAACTCGAAGGGATATCCTGAATTCAACTCACCCGGACACTACGCTCGTCAAAGAGGTAATAGGTCGGCCGCCTGCCGTTATCTACGAAACCAATACGCTCAGGCAGGCAGCGGATCACATGGTCCGTTCAAAAGTGGGGCGCCTGCCAGTTGTGCACCGCGACGAACCGCGAACAGTGCTTGGCATGCTCACCCGGAGCGATCTGCTGACCGCGCACCAGACGAGGCTCGATGATGAGTACCAGCGCGAGAAGCCTAACCGAACAGGGATTTTAGGGTGGGAGGCTCGAGGGATCGATTAAAAAGCCCCGCCCGGCTGAAGGCCGGGCGGGGCTTTCCTGGAGTCGGTGCAGGCTAGCCTTTGGCCTGATCGAACCGCTTCTGGACTTCGCCCCAGTTGACGGTATTCCACCACGCCTCGATGTAGTCGGGGCGCTTGTTCTGGTACTTCAGATAGTACGCGTGCTCCCAGACATCCAGTCCCAGGATGGGCGTCTTCCCTTCCATGTAGGGGCTGTCCTGGTTCGGCGTGCTCGACACGTCCACGCCGCCGCCACCCGCGGTAAGCCAGGCCCAACCGCTCCCGAACCGCGTTGCCCCTGCGTTGGCGAACTTCTCGCGGAACGAGGCGAAATCCCCGAACTTGGAGCGAATAGCCTCGCCCAGAGAACCGCTCGGCTCACCGCCACCGTCAGGCGACATTATCTCCCAGAAAAGCGAGTGATTCGCGTGGCCGCCGCCGTTGTTGCGCACAGCGGTCCGCGAGGCTTCCGGAACGCTGTCGATGTTCCTGAGAATCTCCTCGATCTTCTTGCCCTTGAACTCTGAATGCTTCTCGAGCGCGGCATTCAGTTTGGTGACATACCCGCCATGATGCTTGTCATGATGAATACGCATGGTCTGCTCGTCGATGTGCGGCTCCAGAGCATTGTAAGCGTAAGGTAGGTCGGGAAGTGTGAAGTCTGCCATTCTGCGCCTCCGTTGAGTGAAAGTCGTGGCCCGACGAGCGCGCCTCGTTAAGCCATTTCAGGTACGCAAACCTCGCGCCGCATCCGGTGCATTCTCAGACAATCGTTGCACCTCCTGATCGAGGCGATGGAAACGTCGGCCGAGGGTGAGGGCGTAGCCGAAGAGAAGTGCCCAGGCTAGCGCAAACGCGATGAACAGATGCCAGTAGTCTCTAAGCGTCCGCGGCGCCTCGATACGTTCGGCGTAGGATGCCTCCGATCCGGGGACCGCGACGCTCTGCAATGCGCCAGCCACGGCCGGCGCCGCGAGCGACTGGCCAACCGAATCCGAAGAGACAGGGGTATCGGGATCGGATACCTGCGCTGCTAGCGGAGCCGCGAAGAGCGTCGAGCCGGCCAGCACGGCGGAAATTAGCAGTATTATCGGCCTCATCATGGTCGCACCCTTTCGGACTGGAAGGAATCTCCGTGAGGGGCGCGGACCTCGAGTGCCCGCACCTCGCGGGTGAGACGCTCGAGTCCATAGCGGTAAAGCATGAGCGCGAAGAATGTCAGGGTGAATGCGGCGAGTGAAACCATCAGCGTCTGCACTATTAGCGGGTCTGCCGCAGGGCCTTCGGGCCGAAGGATGATCGCCTGCGGGTGCTGCGAGCGAAACCAGGTGACGCTCAGGTGGATGAGTGGGATGTCCACAGCGGCCACAATCCCTAGCACAGCCGCGTAGCGCTTCCCCTTGTCCGGGTTTTCCGTCGCTCCGCGGAGCATGAAATAGCCGACGTAGATGAACCAGAGCAACAGCGTGAAGGTCAGCCGCGGTTCCCAGACCCACCAGGCGCCCCACGCGATCTTGCCCCAGAGTGGGCCAGTGAGGAGGACGATGGTGGTGAAGACTATTCCCAGCTCGGCCGACGCGAGCGCAATCGCGTCCAGCCTATCATCGCGAAGCCAGAGATAACCGAGCGAGCAGAGCGCCACTATCCCGAACGCCAGGAAAGCTACCCAGGCGGACGGCACATGGACGTAGAAGATTCGCTGAACGACGCCCATGGAGCTCTCCGTGGGCACCGTAAAGAATATCATATAGAAGGCGCTCAGAACGCCCACTCCGGCAAGCACTGCCAGTACAGTCGCCCAGCGCCGCGTGCTCGTGAGGTCTACCCGTTCTTCCATCTACTCACCCTCGCGGGTTGCTGTTGATCATGTCATTCCTCGACAACCGATTCGAATACCATAGTGCACACTATAAGGAAGATCAGGTCAAAGGCCAGTAGAACCCTTATGCTCCCGGCAACGTCGCTAATCGGCCTGCCTGTGATGAGCAGTTGCGTTGACCGGGCGGAGAAGAAGACCACCGGGATGAGCAGCGGAAGGAGCAGTATGGGCAGCAGTGATTCACCGAGCCTCGAATGCGCAGCCATCGCGCTGAATAGCGTACCCAGTGCGACGAACCCGGCCGAAGCAAGCCCGACCACCACCGCGAGCCCGCCGATCTGGCCCCATAAGTCGATCTGGAAGAAGAGGCCATAAACCGGGACAAGGACGATATCCACGATCAGCAGCAGCACCAGATTGGCAGTCACTTTGCCGAGGTAGAATGCGCCCCTGTCTATGGGTGCGAGGAGCACGCCGGTCAGGGTATCCTGCTCGCGCTCCAGACCGAATGACCGGCCCAATCCCAGCATCCCGGCGAAGAAGATAGTGATCCAGATCATCGCACCTGCGATGTCCCGCGAACGGACCGTCGGGTCGAGCGCGAAGCTGAACACTACCGCTATCAGCAGCGCGAAGGTGAGCATGCTGACCAGGCGCTCCCGCGACCGCAGCTCGAGCACCAGATCCTTCGATGCCACGGTCAGCACCTGGCGAACGAACGTCATTCAGATCGCCCCTCCCACCCGGTCCGTATAGACCTTCTCGAACTCCCCCACCTCGATTTCGGATCGATCCTCGTCCGAAATCCATCTGCCCGCAGCCTGCACAACGACCCTGTCCGCGAGCTCGAGGCCCTGCGACAGATTGTGCGTCACCATTACTACAGTCCGCTCACCGTCTCGGAGCTGTTCCAGAACACCGCGCAGCATAGTCGCCGCGTGCGGGTCCAGGCCGGTGTAAGGTTCGTCCAGGAGCACGACTTCGGGATCGTGGAGGAGGGTTCGCGCGAGGGCGAGCCGCTGCTGCATCCCGCGCGAAAAGCCGTTAACACGGTCGGATCGCCTGCCCCAGAGCCCGACCCGCTCCAGCATCTCCCGCACTCGCTCACCGCGCTGGGACACCCCGTACAACTTGCCGTAGAAATGCAGATTCTCCTCGGCCGTCAGGTGGCCATACAGGAAAGTCTGGTGCGAGAGCACGCCGATCCGCCGGCGCCACGCGTGCTCACCTGCTCCTATCTTCTCGCCGACCACCACCACCTCACCGCCCGTCGGCCGGACCGCACCAGCGAGCATCCTGAGCAGGGTGCTCTTCCCTGCACCGTTGGGGCCGAATATGGTGATAAACTGCCCCGACAGAACCGTGAAGTCGAGCCCGCGAACCGCCGGGAATGGACCGAACCACTTTTCCAATCCGCGTGCCTCTATGGCGACTTCCGTCAAGCGAGCAGCGCCCCACATCCCGAGCAGAATCGGCTCTCGGCTGGATTGGTAAAGCCGCAGGAGTGCTTGGCCACAGCATCCGTAGCGGGCGCGATGCGGTCCGCTGCCTCCACGGCGGCCAGAGCTTCCGCCTCCAGACGAGCCCGGAGCGTCAGGTAATCAGCCTCATCTAGCTTGCCACCGATGCGGTCGTACTCGACCTCCTTTAGGGATGCCAGCGCCGCCCGCTTGCGCGCTTCCAGGTCGAATATCCGCACCGATACCGCATCGCCGATAACGGCTACTCGCCGCGAAAATATCGGGTACAGTACCCACGCGGCAGCGATAAGGGCGAGCACTACGGAGGCCAGAAGGAGGTTCATTCGCCAATCGCCTCCGCATGCTCCATCTCCCGGAGTGCCGCCGCGAGGCGCTCACGATCGGTGTCATCCATTGCCAGGTCGAATTCGCTGTCGTTCGGTGCCGACCTCGTCGCACTTCGCAGCCTCGCGACTATGTATCCGCCGCCCAGCAGGAGAGCGAGTGGCGGTATAACCCACGCCCACAACCCCACCCCCGTCGTCTTCGGCACCGCGCGCCACTCCTCACCATGGCGCGCCAGCATCCACTCCTCGATCTCGCTGGCTGTCATTCCCTGCGCAGCAAGGTCGTATATGCTGTCCCGTAGCAGAGCCGCCGCCGCGCTGGGGCAGACCTCGAGCATCAGACCCGGGCAGTACGGAGACCGCAATCGGGATATCGCATCCTCGGCAACCGCATGGGTCGCCGGCGTAGCCCGCTGCGCGTAAACGGAAGTTGAGCATCCCACGAGGAGCAGCAGCACGACCATCCCCCGGAGGCGCCGATAGCCGATAGCCGATAGCCGATAGCCCTTCATCATACCCCCACCAGCGCCGGCTCTTCCTCCTTCACGGCGGTTGCAGGCGGCGCGGCTCTGCGGGCAGGCGTCCCCTGGCGCACGGGCGTTGGCCACAGAGCGATCAATGTACCGATTGCCATTATGAGACCACCGAGCCAGATCCACGGGACTAGCGGGTTCACCAGCACGCGGAAGGTGGTAAGCGGCTGCGGATTGGTGCCCTGCAGGAAGCCGTTGGCGTCGTCGATGCCCGCCAGGATGAGGTACAGGTCCTCATTCCACGCCCGTCGGATCCCGACCTCGGTCGAGATCTCGGTGCGCTGCTTGTAGGCGCGCTGCTCGGCGGTGATGATGCCCGCTGACTTGCCGTCCTTCTCGAGGCGCAGCGATGCGATGAGCTTGGTCATGTTGGTGGCGGGGTACACCGACATGTCCTGGTAGGTTAGCTGGTAGGTGTGGCCAAACGGCGACTCGATGGTCATCGCCTCACCCGGACGCAGCGTTACCTGCTCCTCAACGTCGTAGGCCTGCCCGGCAAATCCCATGAATGCTATCACCAGCCCCACATGCACTATGTAACCGCCGTATCGCCGCTGATTCTTTCGGATGAGCGAGAAGAACGCCCGTATGCGCCCCTCGCGCTCGATCGCCGCGCGCGCGACAGTTCCCTTACGGAACTCGACCGCCACGGTGGTCAGGGTGAATGACCCGAAGACGAAAGTGAGCAGCGCATATGTATGCCGCACACCAGCCAGCCAGAGTACGGCCGCAACGACAACTGCCACTACTAGCGGCGTGGTGAAGTTGCGCTTGAGGTTGCGCGATGACGCCTTACGCCAGGCGATGACCGGTCCGACACCCATGAGGAAGAGGAGCGCCAGGCCGATGGGTATATTGACCCGATTGAAGAACGGCGGCCCCACGGCGATCTTCTGACCCGTGAATCCCTCCGAGAGCAGCGGGAACATCGTCCCCCAGAGGACCGCGAACATTGCTGCCACGAAGAGCAGGTTGTTCGCCAGGAATGCCGCCTCGCGGGAGATGTACGAGTCTACCTGACTCTCCGGCTGAAGCTGATCACGCCGCCAGTAAACCAACCCGACGGTCAGGAGCGTGGCAACCGAGAGGAAGCCCAGGAAGATCCAAGCGATGGTGAGATTCTCGGCGAACGAGTGCACGGACTCGATGAGGCCGGAGCGGGTTAGGAACGTCGCGAAGATGCTCAACAGGAACGTACCCAGCACCAGC
>DASSKB010000072.1:0-75141 GCA_035690925.1 Longimicrobiaceae bacterium | reverse complement strand
TACCGCTGGGGCGCCGGGCTCGGCGTGCGGGTCATTGCGGGATTGCTGATCGGCGCATTCGTATTCGCTAACCTGTGGCGTGTTTCGCGATCGCTGGGCACCATTCGTGTCCGGCGGCGCTACGGCAATATAGAGATAGCCGAGCGGCTTCCGCAGGTCTATATCGTCGGCGCGCTCGTGGCGCTCTCCGCACTTTCGGCCTGGTGGTTATCCGCGGGACTGGGCGATCCCATCACATTTTTGGCCGCGCTGAACCCCGAGCGGTGGGGTGTAAGCGACCCGATCTTCGGGCGCGACATTTCGTTCTATATCTTCAGGCTCCCGGTTCTCGGCCGGCTTCAGCTCCTTTTCGGCCTCACGATATTCTGGACCGGGTTGCTGGTAGCCGCGGCATACGTGACCACCGACAGCATCAGGATAACCGAGAATCGCCCTCAGATTACGCCCGCCGCGCGAAAGCATCTCGGTCTGCTTCTCGCAGCCTTCCTCCTCGTCGTAGCCTGGGATTTCTGGCTGGATCGCTACGGCCTGGTCATTAGCGGTAACGGCATCGGCGGTGCGCTCGGCTACACTGATTTTCACGCCCGTCTGCCCGGCAAGCTGGTGAGCTTCGCCCTGGCAGTCGCCGCCGCAGGGGCCATAGCTTTCGGCGCCTGGCGCGGCAGCCTGCGTGCTCCGGCCGTCGGCCTGGGCGCTCTGTTGATAGGCACTCTGATCGCCCAGGGCGTTTATCCCGCTTCGATTCAGAAACTCGGCGTGGATCCGGACGAGTTCGCCAAGGAGCGGAGGTACATTCAGCAGCATCTCGCTTTCACTCGCCGAGCGGTCGGCCTGCGGGACCTGCAGGTCACCGAACTGCCATACCGCGACGGCGGCGGGCTGAACGATGAGACCATAACGAGGGCGCTCGCGGGCGTCCCACTATGGGGTGAAGACCCGCTGCTCCAGGGCTATCAGCAGAAACAGTCCTTCGTCAGCTATTACGATTTCCTCGACGTGGAGTTCGACAGGTATGGCCCACCCGGCGAGGCCGAACAGGTCGGAATCGCCGTACGCGAACTGGACTTCTTCGGCCTCCCAGCAAGCGGACAGACCTGGCAGAATCGCCATCTGAACTACATAAGCGGTGAAGGCGCTGTGGTCAGTCCGGTCACGGGAACGACCGAGGTGGGCGCGCCCCGCTATTATCTCTCGGACCTCAACCCGCCGCAGCTGGCTGCTGACGCACCTGCTGAGCTGGCGCTCACCTCGCCCGAAATATATTTCGGCGAGCAGTACTCGCAGGAGTACGTAATAGTCCAGTCGGAAGATGGCCCTGAGGGGATCCCGCTCGACGCGTTCTGGAAGAAGCTCATCTTCGCATGGGCGTTCCAGAGCAAGAACCTCCTGCTGTCGGGCGAGCTTGGCATGGACAGCCGATTCGTCTTCCGGCGCGGCGCCCTGGAGCGTGCGGCGGAGATAGCACCATTTCTGCATTTCAATGACGGAAGCGCCTATCCGGTAATCCGGGATGGTCGGGTGATCTGGATAATAGAAGGGTTCACAACGAGTACTTACTACCCTCTGGCGCCAGTCTTCAGCCTGGACGGGCTTCCGGTGCGGTATGTCCGCAACAGCGTAAAAGCCACGGTAGACGCGGTGTCGGGTGATGTAAGTCTCTACGCGACGAGCACAGCGGATCCGCTGCTCAGGACCTATGCAAACCTCTTCCCGGGCCTCGTCGAACCGATGAGCGCTATGCCCGCAGATCTGCAGCAGCACCTGCGCTATCCCGCCTCGCTACTCGCCCTTCAGGCGCGCGCGCTCAGCGAGTACCACCTGCGGGATCCTGCCGCGTTCTATGCGAAGCAGGATGTCTGGAACCTCCCGCTCCAGACGCTCACCAATGAGGTGGTCCCGGTCAAGCCCAGGTTCGCCATGCTCCCGCTGCCGGGTTCAGAGGAGCTCGAGTTCCTGCTTTCGGTGCCGTTTGTCGCAGCCGGACGCCAGAACATGACGGCGATCCTCGTCGCCAGGAACGACGCACCGAACTACGGCGAACAAATCCTGTACGAACTGCCCCGCGACGAGCTGATCCCCGGGCCACAGCAGATCGAAGCCATGATCGATCAGGATCCCGAGATCTCGGAGCAGCTATCGCTCTGGAAGCGTGGCGGCAGCGACGTGATCCGCGGGAACCTGACAGTCGTTCCGGTGGGCGGAACTCTGCTATACGTGGAGCCGATCTACCTCGTGGCCGATGAGGCCGCTATTCCTCAGCTGGAGCGGGTGGTGGTCGCGAACAGTCGCCGCCCGATCATGCGCCCAACGCTCGCGGCAGCGATATCTGCGCTGTCCGCCGCGGCCGAGCCCGGTGTAGAGTCAATTGGCGACGTGGAGGACGCACCCGCGACCACACCAGGGATGGAATCTCCCGCATTCGGCCAGGCGCGCGCCCTGCTCGATCGCGCCGAGCGGCAGTCGCGCGCTGGCGACTGGGCCGCTTTCGGAGCGACCTGGGAACAGCTGAAGGCCGCCCTGAACGCCGACACCCTCCCTGACCCATGACAACGGCGACTTGCCCACCTACCAGGGCAGACTTATGATTGCGGCTTCCGAAACAGGTGAGCGCGGCGATGCCAGAAGAGGCATAGTCATAGCGCTCGGTGGGAATGCTCTCTCGCCGGCGGGTGAGGAGGGCACTATCGCGGAACAGTTCCAGCATACGCGCGAGAGCGTAACGGAAATCGTGGCGCTCGCCAAGGCAGGATGGCGGATTGCCCTTGTTCACGGGAACGGTCCGCAGGTGGGAAACGCGCTGATCCGCAACGAGATGGCGCGCGATAAGGTGCCACCTCTTCCACTCGGCGTGCTGGTGGCCGCCACGGAAGGGTGGATCGGCTACATGGTCCAGCAATCGCTCCAGAACGCGCTTGCGGTTGAAGGCGTAGATCGCGCAGTGGTAACTCTGGTCACACAGGTGCTCGTCGACCCGAGCGATCCCACGCTGGCTGATCCCAGCAAGCCGATCGGCCGGAAGATGGACGAGATCACCGCCCATCGACTCGCGCGCGAGCTTGGATGGCAGATTGCCAGCGTAAATGGTGGCTGGCGCAGGGTCGTGCCGTCTCCCAGACCGGTGGAGATCGTGGAGCGGGCGATGATCTCGGCCCTGGTAGATGCGGGCCATCTGGTAATTGCCGCGGGCGGTGGGGGCACGCCCGTCTTCAGAAACGACGACGGCAGCCTCGAAGGGCTCAATGCTGTTATTGATAAGGACCGCGCGGCAGCGGTCCTGGCGCTCGACATCGGCGCGGAAGTACTACTTATCCTCACCGACGTGGACGCGGTGTATTCCGGCTTCGACACACCGGAGCAGAGGCGCCTCACCCGCCTCTCGGTGGCGGAAGCCGAGCAGTTGGTGAAGTCAGGCGAGCTCGGGGCCGGCAGCATGGGGCCGAAGGTAGAGGCCGCCGCACATTTCGTGCGGCATGGTGGAGCACGTGCCGTTATAGCACGCCTGGACCAGGCTAGTGAAGCTGTAGATGGCAGAGCAGGAACCGAGATCGTCGCATAGTCGATCGCTGATTCGATAAACTGACAACCCAGGTTCTAATGAACATTCACGAGTATCAAGCGAAAGAGATTCTCCGCGACCACGGGATCCCGGTCCCGCCCGGCGAGGTATGCACAACGCCGGAAGAGGCCGAGAAGATCGCCCAGTCGTACGGCGGAATGGTAGTGGTCAAGGCGCAGGTCCATGCTGGCGGCCGCGGCAAGGCCGGCGGCGTCAAGCTGGCTAAATCCGCGGCCGAAGCGCGCGAACACGCCTCCAACATCCTCGGTATGACCATCAAGGACCTACCGGTGGAGAAGGTCCTGGTCACCCCGGCCGAAGACATTGCCACCGAGGCATACGTCGGTATAATCGTCGACCGGAACACAAAACGCGCCGTCTTCATGGTCTCCGCGGAGGGTGGTGTCGACATCGAGGAGGTAGCTGAAACCAACCCTGACGCTATCCGCAAGTTCGGGGTCGATCCGCGCTACGGGCTGCTCCCACACCAGGCGTACTGGCTCGCTACCGAATTGTTCGACGATGTTAAGCAGCAACGCGCTACCGCCAAGATCATGATGCAGCTTTATGCATCTTTTCTTGACGCGGGCGCCTCGCTGGCCGAGATCAATCCCCTGATCGTCACCCCGACGGGCGAGGTGAAGGCGATCGACGCGAAGATGAACATCGACGACAACGAGCTGCTCAGGAAGCCCGAGATCGAGGCGCTGCGCGACGACAGCTCGGAAGCTCCCTCCGAAGTCGCCGCTCGCGAGGCAGGCCTGACCTTCATTAAGCTGGACGGCTCCGTCGGCTGCTGCGTAAATGGCGCAGGATTGGCAATGGCGACCATGGACCTGGTCAAATACTACGGCGGTGAGCCGGCCAACTTCCTGGACATCGGCGGCTCATCCAATCCCGAAAAGGTCGTCAACGCGTTCCGGATCATCACTTCCGATCCGGCCGTCAAGGTCATTCTCTTCAATATATTCGGCGGCATTACCCGCTGTGACGACGTCGCGAACGGCATAGTGGAAGCGACCCGCCAGCTCGAGGTCGGCGTTCCCATTGTTATTCGGCTCACCGGTACCAACGAAGAGCTGGCCGTACAGATCCTGGAAGAGGCGGGCTTCAGCGCAATGACCGACATGGACGCCGCCGTCGAGAAGGCAGTCAATCTGGCAAAGGGAGACAGCAAGTGAGCATTTTTATCGATAAAAGCACGCGCCTGGTCGTTCAGGGAATCACCGGCCGCGACGGGTCGTTCCACACGAAGCAGATGATGGAGTACGGCACTCAGGTGGTCGCTGGCGTCACGCCGGGGAAGGGCGGCCAGAGCTTCGAGGGCAGTGTACCCGTCTTCGATACTGTCGAGCAGGCTATCGCGGAGACCGGCGCAAATACATCTGTCATCTACGTTCCGCCCGCATTCGCCGCGGACGCAATGTTCGAGGCCGCGGACGCTGGCATCGACTTCATAGTATGCATCACCGAAGGCGTCCCCGTCCTCGACATGACACGGGTTCGCCCATTCGTGATGGAGAAGGGCGCGCGCCTGCTCGGGCCGAACTGTCCGGGCCTCATATCGCCAGGCGAGAGCAAGGTCGGCATCATCCCGGGTAACATCACCTCTCCCGGTTCGGTAGGACTGGTCTCCCGTTCAGGCACCCTCACGTACGAGGTCGTCTACAAGCTCCAGGGCGCAGGCATCGGGACCACAACCTGCGTGGGTATTGGCGGCGACCCGATCAACGGTACCAGCTTCATCGACTGCCTCGCGGCCTTCGAAGCGGACCCGAAGACCGAGGCAATCGTCATGATCGGCGAGATCGGCGGCACCGACGAACAGGACGCGGCCGAGTACGTCTCGAAGCACCTGAGCAAGCCGGTAGTCGGATTCATCGCCGGCCAGACCGCGCCTCCGGGACGCCGCATGGGGCACGCCGGCGCTATCATTTCCGGCTCGTCGGGCACCGCCGAGGAGAAGATCGCGGCGTTCGAGAACAACGGTATCGGGGTCGCCAAACGTCCCGTCGATGTTGTGGGCCTGATCCAGGAAGCGCTCGGGAGCGCAAAATAATGCGCTCGCCTTTTTCGCCAGCGATGGGGCCAGTGTGCGCCTGACCCAGGTGCTCCACCGGGAGCATATCGTCGTACCTCTGGAGGCCACGACCATTCGGGCCGCCGTCCAGGCGCTCGTTCAGAACCTGGTTGATACAGGGGCCGTTACGCATCCCGAGAAGCTGGATCAACTGCTCGCGGATGAGAGGGTGCGCGACGTCATTCATGTCGGTGACCGCGTCCTCCTGCCGCACCTCCGCACGGAGGCCGTCGACGAGCTGGTGGTGTCGATGGGAATAGCACCATCGCCACTGCGCGCGGGCGCCAGAGGTGAGGTCGGTGTCGAGCAGGTAGTCGTTCTGGTCCTCGCACCTCCGCCTTCGGCAAACGTTTACCTCCAGATGGTCGCCGCTCTCGCCCGCGCACTCCGCAAGGAAGAGGTCGTAGATCGCCTGGTTGACACCACGAGCCCCGAAGAGGTCCTGGCGATACGCGAGATATCGAGTCTCGTCGTTCAGCCGAGGCTCACTGTCCGTGACGTGATGACGCAGCGCGTCTATCGTGTCTATCCGCAGACTCCCGTTCGAGAGCTTCTCGAGCTCATGAGCCGCCACGAGCTCAAAGCCGTACCCGTGGTGGGCGAGAAGCGGGAAGTCCTGGGCGTAGTTACCGACCGCGATCTACTGCGCCATCTCCTGCCGAATATTGTGCGGGTGGGCGCCGGTGAAGGCGAGCCCGATTCGGCGGACGGTCCGGCGGCCGAAGTGCAGGTCCGCGAGATCATGTCCAGATCGGTTATGTGTATCTCAGAAGATCAGGGCCTGGCCGAGGTCGCCTCCATCATGGTCAATAAAGATGTCGAGCGATTGCCGGTAGTGGCCGAGGGGCGCCTCACGGGCTTTCTCACCCGTGGCGATATCCTGCGGAAGCTGTTCGGCAAATAAATCGTCCGCATCCCGGGCGTTTGTACTGGATCAAGAAGATCCGCTAACCTGAGCAAGCCAGAATTCTATGTCTCGTACTTTAGCAATCGTGAAACCGGACGCTGTCGCAGCCGGTAATGCAGGTAACATTATCGCACATCTGGAGGAGAAGGGCTTCCGTATTCTCGCAACGCGTATGACCCGCCTCACACAGGCGCAGGCTGGCGAGTTCTACGCGATTCACCGCGAGCGCCCGTTCTACGGCGAGCTGGTCGAGTTCATGACATCCGGACCCGTTATCCCCATCGCCCTCGAGCGTGATGACGCTGTCGCAAACCTGCGCGAGGTGATTGGTGCCACCGACCCGGCAGAAGCGGCCGATGGGACGATCCGTAAGCTGTACGCCCAGTCCAAGGGCAAGAACGCAATCCACGCCTCGGACTCGGACGACAATGCCCAAACGGAAATTGCTTTCTTCTTCTCCGGCTCCGAGCTCCTTTCAGAACCCGCGTAAGGACATCGACTTCTCCGTGAGGAACCGTGTTTAGCCTGCTCTTCCGCTGGGCCGCCTCCGCATTTGCCGTGGCGCTGGCGGCCCGGCTGGTCGCTGGGATTCAGGTGGATGGCGGCATCGAGTCGCTACTCGCGGTGGCGCTCATACTCGGGCTGGTGAATGCGCTGGTCCGCCCACTCCTCAGCGCCCTCGCATGTGGTGTCATCGTACTCACCCTGGGCCTGTTCCTGCTGGTGATCAACGCGGCGATGCTCCTGCTGACCGCTGAGATCGCCGGATATCTCGGCATAGGATTTACGGTCGATGGATTCGCAGCGGCACTCCTTGGTTCCATAATAATCAGCATGGTATCCTTCGTACTATCCCTCCTCCTGCCTGGAAAAAAAGAAGACCGCTAAGGGCATCTGGTGTTGTCGTCGGTGACGAACACTCGCGCCCCGTCGAAGTACGTCTCGCCGTTCGCATAACCCAGCGCGACCCACGTGCCCTGGTCCGTTCCCATCTGCTCGCTTCGCTGGTACTGCAGAATCGCCTGGCCACCCTGCTCGACTATGCGCCAGGCTCCGCTGAACGAGTCGCTGTCGTTGCCGCCGCCAAACATGCCGCCAACGTCAATGTTTACGCGGCTACGACTCTGGTAATGGAAGCTCCCATCGCTGCACAGGAATGCCTCCCATTTGTTGCTGTAGCCTCCGCTGCTGCCACCGTAGCTATCCATGTAGGTGACCTTCTTGCCGCTGAGGTGCTGTTTCCATTGCTGGACGAGCGGGGAATCGGCGGGGGTATGAGTGGTCTGTTCCATGATCGATCTCCTCGATTACAGGTGATTCCCGAGCCCCGTCGGGTTCCGGACTTCAACGCGGATTACGGACACGGGTCAGTGCCGGTGATCGTGTAGCCAGCCTCCCTGGAGCAGCCACCTACCGGCATTGTTCCGTTGTTGTTAAGAGTGGATGTGCTTCGGAGGTATAGCACCTTGGTTACCCCCAGAGTACGTCCCGCGTCGACGGTCAGAGTACCGGCGAGGTCGAGCGACCCATGGACATGGGCGTTCTGAACAAACCTGGCGGCAGCCCCCTCGAGGACACTGAGCGATCCGGCGATTCCCGCGTTCTTCCCTGTAAAGCTCACGCCAACAGGGTTGCTGACCTGTATGCTCTGGAAATTCTTGAATGCCGTGGGATTATAGGGTCCGCAGTTCGTATAATAGCAGTCCAGCTCCACCCTTTGCGCGGCCGTTCCCGCGAAGACTGTAAGATGGGTGCCGCTCGCGCGGAAATGGTTGTATCCTACGGTCATGTTGCCACTCAGCTCGAACGTTCCAGCTGAGAAGAGCGCGCCGGCATGCGAATCCGTGAACGTCTCGAACAGCGCGTTGCCGGTCACCGCGAGTAGATCAGCATCGTCATTCATAACGATGCGTCCGTCACGACTGGTCTTCAGGTCGCCGTGGACGCGCAGGGTGTGGCCGTTCAGAGTCAGAGCAGAAGTAGAACCGGCCACCTCCAGATTCCCCGTGAGCTCGAGGTCACCGCTGAGCGCTAACGTAGTCGGTGCGGCAGAGCTCGGCCGACCAACCTGAAGGCGCCCACTCATGCGCGAGGGGAGTAGCTGGTCGGTTCCCATGAGGATTGTCTGATCAGCTTTCCAGCGCCCGCCCGCAACATCGATCAGATCACCGTAAAGATGAGTCCAGGAGCCACCCGATACGATGCCGTCGGTTATCGTCACGTTGCCAGTTATATCTACCGCCCCGCCCCTGAGCTCCACACCCGCTGGATTTGCGATCTCGATGTGGTTGTAGGAGCGTATAGAAGCTGGATTTACGCCGCAGTTCGTATACCCACAGGGGAGCCTCAGCTGTTGCGGTACCGTGCCATTAAGCACGATGCGATGGGATCCGCTCGGTCGGAAAGCGGCCTGATTACCGGTATACGGAGCGTCGCCGACGTTGAAGTTGCCGCGAGTTTCTATCACGCCCGCCGTGAGCAGACCGGTTGCGGAGTTGCGACCGTTGATCCGCACGTTTCCGCTGACCGTGAGCTTGTCGTTGGCATCCTGCATTATCAACCAACCATCATATGTCACCTCAAAATCGCCCTCGACCTCTACGGTCTGACCGCTCAAATTAAGGCTCGCGTTGCTGACTATGAGGTCACCACAGACGGTAGTTGCCGCCGATACGGTGACGTTGCCGGTGATTTCCACGCCCGGCATTCTACCGCGCATTGTGGCGCCCTCGCCGAGTGTGACGACTTCGGTGCAGTCGAGCGGAGCGCTCACGGCCACTGTAACGCTGCCGGTGGCTATCCCGCCCCGCGCATCCACCACCGTATATTCGAACATGTCCTCCCCGGTGAAGCCCGCATCCGGAGTATAGTTGATGGTATCACCAGCCCCGATCACCGCCACGCCGCCAGCCGGATCGGAGACACCTTCAACCGAGAGAAGGTCACCATCCGGATCGCTGTCGTTGACCAGCACAGGTATATCGATCGCCACGCCAGCCTCGGTCGCCGCGGAGTCGTTGGCTGCAAGCGGCGCCTGGTTGGCAGTGCCCCCATCAACCGTCACGAGTGCTTCAGCGGCTATTCCCCGGTAGCTGACAACTATTCGAGCGCTGCCGCTGTGAGCCGCTGTGGCAAGTCCGGTGGAATCCACCGATGCTATGGCCGGATTGCTCGAGCCCCAGGTGAGAGCGGGGCCTTCGATCACCGCGCCACCAGCATCGGTCACACTGGCGATGAAGGGCTGCCTGCTGGCCGTCGCGAGGCTTACTGAGGTCGGAGAGATCGTCACCGAATAGGTGCTCACGACCACCTCGATGGGAACGCCCACGGCCTTCGGGTAGAGCGGTATCCGTACGGTCTTGTCGTTCGGGCGCACATTTTCGGTGACCAAGCCCTCGTGCGTTACGAACCCCTCCCGGTCGAAGGCGCGCGCCGTGAAGGTCCGATCCCGGCCGGCGGGCACCGTGATGCTGCCCTCCGCACGGTCGAATTCGCCGTCGACGTCCGTATCTGCCAGAGCGAGATTGCTCAGAATCGGCACAGCAATGTCCGCTGCGGTGACCTCTACCGTGAGCTGGTTCACGGTCGTGGTGGTCCCGAGGCTAGCCTGCACAGTGAGGTCGACGGGGGCTCCGCGCTGCTCGCCGCCGATCGGGTCGGTCACGCGCTCGCAGGAGGCGAGCAGCGCGAGCGAAAGCGCGAGGCCGAGCGCTATTCCGGAACGCGAAGGTGAACCAATGGCGAGCGCCTCCATAACGGCCTCCACAAGATGTGAGATTCGGAGCTTCATATCAGCCGGGATCACTATCCCCGACGCTCACCGCGACCAATTAAAATCATTGTCGACTGCCGCATTGTTCGTCAGATTCATTTGGCCGCTACCATCAGCGTTCATCACGTAGACTTCCATGGTGCCAAAGCGAGGTGTACGGTAAAAGGCGATCTTAGTCCCGTCCGATGACCAGAACGGTTCTTGATCGTCCCCCGCGTCGTTGGTGAGATTCGTCTGACTGCTGCCGTCCGCATTCATAACGTAAATCTCGTCGTTTCCATCACGATCACTTGTGAAGGCGACCTTCGTCCCGTCCATCGACCAATGGGGATTCACATCGATTCCCGGATTGTTGGTGAGATTCACCTGCCCGCTACCGTCGGCGTTCATCACATAGATTTCTGCGTTGCCATCACGGCGGCTCACGAAAACGATTCTGGTCCCATCCGGCGACCAGGTAAAATCAAGATCATCTGCCGCGTTGTTCGTTAAATTCGTCTGGCCGGTTCCGTCTGCGTTCATCGCGTAGATCTCGTAATTGCCGTCGCGGCGGCTCCTGAACGCGATCTTCGTCCCGTCCGGCGACCAGGTGGGATATGAATCGTCTCCCGGATCGTTGGTGAGATTCACCTGGCCGCTGCCGTCGGCATTCATCACGTAGATCTCGTTGTCGCTACGATAATTTCGGAATGCGATCTTCGTCCCGTCCGGCGACCAAACCGGCTGTCCATCGACTCCTCCGTTGTTCGTAAGATTCACCTGACCGCTGCCGTCAGCGGACATCACGTAGATTTCCTGGTTGCTGTCACGATAGCTTCCGAAGGCGATCTTCGTCCCGTCCGGTGACCAGACTGGATCCTGATCATTTAGCCCGTTATTGGTGAGCCTGATGAGCCCACCTCCGTCCGGGCTTACTACGTAGATTTCATAATTGCCATCGCGCAGGCTCACGAAGGCGATCTTCCCGGCCTCCCCGTCACCAACCGTAATCCGCGCCTCGGCGGCGATACCCTTGTAGCTCACCACGATCTCGGTTGTGCCCTGCACGTGCGCGGTCGCGAGCCCGCTAGCATCCACCGTGGCTACCGCGGGGTTACCGGAACCCCAGGTCACCTCCGGGTTTTCCACCACCTCCCCACCCGGGCCGGTCACCGTGGCGGTGAACTGCTGCGTAAACCCAGGGTCGAGTTCCGCCGTTGCAGGGTCGATCGACACACTAAAAGAACTTGCGATCACCTCGATCGGCACGCCCACTTCCTTTGGAAATAGAGGGATCCGAACAGTCTTGTGGTTCGGACGCACCTGGGTGGTGGTTGTTCCCTCGTGCGTCACAAACCCCTCCAGGTCAAATGCACGTGCGGTGAAGGTGCGCTCCCGTCCTGACGGCACGATGATGGTGCCCTCCGCGCGATCGAATACGTCGTCCGCATCACTGTCGACCAATAGAAGGTTGGCAATAATCGGCACCGGTATATCCGCGGCTGCGACCGCTACGGACAGCTGCCTAACGGACGTGTTGGTCGCAAGATTGGCCTGAACCGTAAGCTCGACCGGCGTCTCAGGTTCATGTTCACCCGCAGGATCGGTGATACGCTCGCACGCACCGATAAGCCCTATCCCAACCGCTATCGAGAGCAACGCTACGGGATACTCACTCAGATTTGTTGTAAACCGTTTCATGAAAACCTCGCCAGATTTCGAGACTTAGAGGTTGTTACCGAACGAATTAGCGGCTAGTGCTCAGGGTGACCAGACAGGATCGACGTCCGTCCCCGGACTATTTGTCAGGTTGATGGTGCCACTTCCATCTGCATTGATGACATAGATCTCGTAGTCGGACGGGAAGCCGACGCTGGCGCTCTCGAACAGGACCTTCGCTCCATCCGGCGACCAGGCCGCCGGGGCATAGTCATCTCTTGTGCTGTTGGTGAGATTCCGCAGGCCCGATCCGTCCGCCTTCATTACGTATATCTCTGCATTCTCCAGGTAACGAACGAAGGAGATTTCCTCCCCATCGGGTGACCAGATAGCCCCTTCATTTACTTCCGCCAGCGCGGTGAGACGGTCCTGACCGCTCCCATCCGCATTCATCACGTATATTTCGTAATTGCCATCGCGAGCACTCTCAAAAGCGATCTTATTGCCAACGGGCGACCAGACCGGAACTCCGTCGAATGCTGGATGGTTCGTGAGTCTTGTCTCTCCACTTCCATCGGCATTCATCACGTAGATTTCGTAATTGCCATCGCGGAAGCTATCAAACGCTATCCGCGTCCCGTCAGGGGACCAGACGATCGTCGCTCCTCCGGGCCGGAGGAACCCTATGCCGTTCTCCGTCAGCTGCGTCTGCCCCGTACCATCGGCATTCATCACGAAGATGTCCGGATAAAAGCCGCTGAATCGATTGCTGAGGAACGCTATCCTACTCCCGTCCGGCGACCAGACGGCGCCATAGTCGGCCGCCGGGTGACCAGTCAGATTCGTCTGTCCTCTGCCGGTTCTGCTCATGAGGTATATGTCAACATTCCCGCTCCTATCGCTTTCAAATGCGATAGTGGTCCCATCAGGCGACCAGATCGGCCTGTAGTCGTTGCCAGCATTCTCGGTGAGATTTGTCTGGCCATTTCCATCGCTGGTCATGGCATAGATCTCCTGATTACCGTCGCGATAGCTCGTGAAGGCTATCATTGTCCCGGAGGCGGTAACGGTTACTTTCGCCATACCGATTGCCGTCCCGCCTTTTCCATCACTCACCGTGTATTCGAATGAATCTTCGCCGGAGAACCCCCCGTCGGGCGTGTAGGTGATTGTGGCGCCGCTGTTCACTGCGGCCACTCCATTCGCGGGATCACTTATACTATCAATGGTGAGCGAATCCCCATCGGGATCGCTGTCGTTGGCGAGTACGTCGATAATGACAGGAGATCCTACCGTTGTTTCGACTGCGTCGATCTGCGCAACCGGCGGCTGGTTAGCTGGCACCGCTGAACCCTCGCCCACCGTAAGCTGTGCCTCGGCTGATATACCCTTGTAGCTAACCACAATATCTGTAAGTCCAGAAATCTGAGCGCGCACAAGACCGCTCGAATCCACAGTAGCCACCGCTGGATTGCTTGATGCCCAGGTAAGCTCCGGGCTCTCCACGACCTCGCCGCTCGCGTCCATCACGGTAGCGGTAAACTGCTGCGTGTCCTCGGGATCGATCGCCGCTGTTGTCGGATCGATCGAAACACTGTAAGCGCTCACCACCACTTCAATCGGCACGCCCACTTCCTTCGGGAACAGGGGGATCCGCACAGCCTTGTCATTCGGACGAACCTGGGTTGTAGTTGTCCCCTCGTGCGTGACGAATCCGTCGAGGTCGAACGCGCGTGCGGTAAAGGTGCGCTCACGGCCGGAAGGGACGACGATCGTGCCCTCCGCGCGGTCAAAGTCTCCGTCGCTGTCCGTGTCGGTGATGGTGAGGTTGGCAATCACCGGTATCGGGATGTCAGCGGCAGTGACCTCGACCGAAAGTTGCTCGACAGTGGTTGTAGTGCCCAGATTCGCCTGAATCTGGAGCTCGACTGGCTCCTGCTGGTCGTGCTCTTCACTGCCGGGATCGGTGATACGTTCGCAGGAAGCGATTACTGCCAGCGCGAGGGCGGGAATAAAAACCGCTTGCAGAATGTGATTGATCTTCATGATGTTATTTCCCGTTCACGGTTATTACGCACTTGCCGGCCACCCCGCCGTAAGTGGCAACGATATCCACGGTGCCGGCGGCGACCGCCATCACCAGGCCGTCGGCGTTTACTGTCGCAATCGCCGGGTTCAGCGTTGCCCAGCTAGCGCCCCCAGAAACCGGGGAGCCGTCAGGAGCGGTGATCTTTGCGGAAAGTTCCTGGGTCAGCCCCGCGTCCAGAGTGGCCGAGGCAGGATCGACTACCACACTGTAGTCCCCCATCGAGACGGCGATCTCGATCTCGCCATGCTTCGCGACTAGCGCAATGGAAAGTGGGGGATTGCTTCCGCGATTCACGTCGATGGTTTCGCTACCCTCGTGCGTGACCTCACCGCTCGTATCGAACGCCTGGCCAGTGAAAGTTCGTGCCGCGCCCGCGGGGATCTCGAGCGTTCCCTCTGCTGTGCCTCCGACGACCTCGAGGTTGTAGACCAGCGGCGTGCGGATATCCGGCGCGGTCACCGTTATCACCAACGTGCTGATGGGGGTGCCGGCGATGTTGGCGGCGACCCGAAGTGAGGCCATGTCCCATTCACCCGGCTCGGATGCAGTCGGGGACCCCGCGCAGGCGTTCAGCGCCAGGAGGGTAGATAGGGCAAGGACAAGGCGGACGTATCGTGGCATCGGTCTCCTCCGATAATTGTGATCGCTCACGAATCTGATGCCCACCCCGCAACTCCGCGTCAACGCGAGCGTCAAATCTTTGCGGGCACGGTGTTTACACGGTCAACAAACGGCAGCGCTCCGGCGTTCTCAGGCGGCGCTCGTCCCACACCCCGACACGCCCCCAACGCCAGTTTCCTTCGGGTTGACACGCCCCTGGCTTTCGGCTAATTTTCCCGTTTATGTTGAATCTCAGTCTACGCGAAGTCGCACGCGCCACGGTGCCGGTTCGGGGCGAGGTATCCGCCGATGATCCGATGTGGCAGGGCGCAGGGGTTGATTTCGCCACTCCTGTTGCAGTCGACCTGCAGGCGCAGGCGGTAGGTGATGGAGTTCTGGTTCGCGGGAATCTCCACGCCATAGTAAATCTGGAGTGCCGCCGCTGCCTTGCGACGGTGAGCCGGGAGATAGGCGACGAGATCACGCTTCTCTTCGACGAGTTACCGGAGGGTGAGGAGGAGGAAGAGAGCGGGGAGATTTACCCGCTGCCTGCGCGCGGGGACGAGCTGGACCTGTCCGAAGCGATTCGGGAACAGGTTCTGCTGAGAATTCCGCTGCACACCCTGTGCAGAACTGAATGTCGGGGGCTATGTTCCATGTGCGGTGCCGATCTCAACGTGACGACCTGCAATTGCGAGAGGGAGCCGGCACCCAGCGCGTGGGACGCATTGAAAGACCTTGAGTTGGACTGACCTACACCCGAGAGTGACCTGATGGCCGTACCGAAAAGACGTCAATCGAAGCAGCGACAGCGCAAGCGTCGCACCCATGTAAAGGCGCAGGTTCCTGCGGTTCGTAGCTGTCCACGCTGCGGTGACCCCCAGCCACCCCACCGTGTCTGCCCCTCCTGCGGTTACTATCGCAGCGAGCAAAGGCTCGAAGTCGAAGAGCTCTAGCGCCGGCGTCCGCGATGCGGATCGCGCTGGATGCCATGGGTTCCGACCGCGCTCCTGCCGTAGAGGTGGAGGGCGCGATCGGTGCTTTACGGCTCCTGGACCCGTCGATTCAGCTGGTGCTGGTTGGCGATAGGGATTGTGTGGAGGCGGAGCTGGACCGCTATTCGGATGTCGAGCGCGACAGGATCGAGCTGATCCACGCTCCGGATCGAATCGTGATGGGTGAATCGCCCGCGCAGGCGATCCGGCGGAAGCCCAATTCTTCGATAGTCCTCGGCCTCACCCTTCAGAAGAGGGGTGAGGTCGATGCATTTATCAGTGCGGGTTCAACCGGTGCGGTGATGGCCGGATCGCTCGTCATTCTGGGCGCGCTGCCGGGCGTCGACAGGCCGGGAATCGGGACGCTCCTGCCGACGGCGCGCGGGCCGGTACTCCTTCTCGACGCCGGCGCCAACGTCGACACCAGACCACGTCAGCTCCACCAGTTCGCCCACCTTGGAACCATCTATGCCCGCGACTTGATGGGCCGCGAGCGCCCTCGCGTCGGCCTGCTCAACATCGGTGAGGAGCCAGAGAAGGGCGATGAACGATCGATCGAGACGCACCGACTGCTCGCGGCCTCGCCCTCGCTCAACTTCATTGGCAATATAGAGGGGCGTGACGTGGTTCGGGGCGAGTTCGACGTGCTTATATGCGATGGCTTCGTGGGAAACGTGCTGCTCAAGTTTTACGAGTCGCTGGCGTCGTACATAACCGGGCTGGTGAGGGACGAGGCCGCCGCCGCGAACGTGACGATGGATTTCGACAGGATATTTCAGGGGCTCGATTATACTGAATATGGCGGCGCGCCGTTGCTGGGCGTCGCTGGCGTCACTATAGTCTGCCATGGCGGATCGCCACCTTCCGCACTGTCCAATGCGATTCGCGTAGGAGCCCAGGCCGTGGAGAGTCAGATGGTTACACATATCCAGAAGCGATTGGCTAAGCTCGCCGAGAGCGAGGTTTCCGATGGCGAGTAGTCCGAGGGCGCCTCGCGCGCGGATAGCCGGTACAGGCCGATTTATGCCTGAGCGGGTAATGACGAACACCGATCTGGAGAAGCTCGTCGACACATCTGACGAGTGGATCCGTACGCGGACCGGCATACGCGAGCGTCGCATTGCGGATGCGGATACGGGGAGCGCCGATATGGGCGCCGGCGCTGCCAGCAAAGCACTCCAGGAAGCCGGACTGGACGCGGCCGACCTCGATCTCATCCTCGTCTCGACAGCAACGCCGGATCGCCTGTTGCCTTCTACAGCGTGCGATATCCAGGCATTGCTGGGCGCTTCCAACGCCGGGGCTTACGATTTCGCGACAGCCTGTTCAGGCTTCCTCTACGGGATCTCCATGGCAGATGGCCATATTTCGGCCGGGCAGGCCGAGAACGTGCTGGTCGTCTGCTCGGAGAAGATGAGCTCCATTGTAGACTGGACCGATCGGTCTACCTGCGTTCTGTTCGGCGATGGTGCGGGCGCCGCTGTGGTTCAGCAGGCGACCGACGATCGCGGGATATTGTCGTCGTTCATGAAGTCGGACGGACATCTGGCTGAACTGCTCTATCGCCCCGCTGGCGGCGCGCGGATTCCGCTCGACATCTCAGTCCTCGACGAGCGCTCCCACCTCGTTCGCATGGCTGGCCCCGAAGTCTTCAAGTCAGCGGTTCGCTCCATGTGCGAAGCTGCCGAGCAGGCGCTCGTTCGTGCGGGTGTTACGGCCGATCAGATCGATTTGCTGGTACCGCACCAGGCGAACATGCGCATCATCGAAGCGACGGCCCGCTACGCCAACATCCCCATGGACAAGGTATTCATCAATGTGGACCGGTTTGGCAACATGAGCTCGGCGTCGGTGCCCGTGGCGTTGGACGAGGCCAGGGAACAGGGGCTCGCAGGCGAGGGATCCCTCGTTCTCATGGTTGCCTTCGGTGCCGGATTCACGTGGGCGGCGAACGTGGTCCGACTGTGAGCGCTGCCGAACCAGTTTCGCTCCTTTTTCCTGGCCAAGGTTCGCAATTTGTGGGGATGGGCCGGGACCTTGCCGAGAGCTTTCCCGAGGCTGCCAAGACTTTTCGGGAGGCCGACGAGATACTCGGGACCGCTCTCTCCCGGCTATGCTGGGAAGGTCCGCTGGATGAGCTTACACTCACCATCAACGCCCAGCCCGCGATCCTGATCCACAGCATCGCAGTATGGCGTGTTTTCGGCCCGCACATCACCGACATCTCCATGGCGGCCGGGCACTCACTCGGCGAGTTCACCGCGTACGTGGCCGCCGGCGTGTTGGATTTTGGCGATGCGCTCCGGGTCGTCCGGCGCCGCGGCGAGCTCATGTACGAATCGGGATCCGCGCGTCCAGGTACCATGGCCGCGGTGATAGGACTGGACGACCAGGTGCTCGAGCGTGTTTGCGCTGATGCCTCACGAGACGACGAAGTCGTCGTCCTCGCGAACCTCAATGCCCCAGGACAGGTGGTCATATCCGGCGACCTTGCGGCGGTGAGTAGGGCGGGGGAGCTGGCCCGGGAAGCAGGTGCCAAACGGGTGCTGCCACTCTCCGTCTCCGGCGCATTTCACTCGCCTCTCATGAAGGTAGCGGAACCCGGCCTCAGAGAAGAGCTGGCGGGCGTCGTTATGCACGGGGCACACTTCCCGGTGGTCTCCAACGTCACCGCAGAACCCGTTCAGGACCCGGACACTGCCCGTCGCCTGCTGGTGGAGCAACTGACCTCGCCGGTTCGCTGGGTGGAATCTGTTCGCGCCATGGCAGCCGCCGGCGGCGGGAATTTCCTCGAACTAGGGCCGGGATCGGTGTTGACCGGGCTTCTGAAGCGGATAGATAAGGGCGCCACTTCGCGCCCGCTTGGAACGGCCGACGAGATAGACGCATTCAAGCAAGAGGAAGGCTGAGCGTGGAATTGAGCGGACAGGTTGCACTGGTCACTGGTGGTTCCCGGGGCATCGGCCTCGAAATCGCAAAAACACTTGCCCAGGCGGGTGCGAAGGTTGCCGTTATCGCGCGCAGCACGGACCGCGCCGAGCGTGCCGCCGAGTCGCTACCGGGCGAAGGACATCGCGGATACGAAGCGGATGTTGCGGACTCAGCGGCAGTAAATGCGCTCATAAAATCGGTCGAGGAGGACCTCGGCGGGCTCGACATACTGGTGAACAATGCTGGTGTGACGCGAGATAATGTGTTGATGCGCCTTAAGGATGAGGACTGGGACGCCGTTCTGGACACGAATTTGCGCGGGGCATTCAACACGATAAGGGCAGCATCACGCCCTATGATGAAGCGTCGCAGCGGACGGATAATCAATATCACGAGCGTTGTGGGCCTCGTCGGCAATAAGGGACAGGCCAATTACGCCGCATCAAAGGCGGGCCTGATAGGCCTCACGAAGGCCACGGCGAAAGAACTCGCGTCGCGCGGAGTGCTGGTAAATGCAGTGGCGCCGGGTTATATAGAGACCGATATGACGTCGGACCTGCCGGAGGCCGCGCGCGAGGGCTTGCTCTCGCAGATAGCGCTCGGCAGGTTGGGCACGTCGGCGGATATCGCGTCGGTGGTGCGATTTCTGGCTGGGCCTGGCGCCGGATATATTACGGGGCAGGTGATGGTCGTGGACGGCGGAATGGTGATGTAGCAGTAAGCGAACGGGAGCACTGGCTCCAAATACTCTCTGGAAAACTCATATCAAGGAGCAAACCGATGGCGGACATCGAGGCGAAGGTCAAGGACATCATCATCAACGAGCTCGGCGTGGAGGCGGAGAAAGTAACCCGCGAGGCCTCGTTCGTGGATGACCTGGGCGCGGATTCGCTTGACACCGTCGAGCTCGTCATGGCCTTTGAGGAGGAGTTCGGCATCGAAATCCCCGACGAGGACGCGGAGAAGCTTCAGAGTGTGGGCGACGCTGTCGACTACATCAAGCAGAATCAAGCCGACTGAAGCAGGGAGGTAGTCCGATGGCTCGCCGTGTGGTTATCACAGGAACCGGCCTGCTTACAGCCGTGGGAACGGATGTCCAGACCAACTGGACATCCCTTCTCGCGGGTCGTAGCGGAGCGGGACCAATTCAGGGGTTCGACGCGTCTGACTCCCCGGTCCGTTTTGGTTGTGAGGTCAATGACTTCGATCCCGCGAACTACATCGATCGTAAGGAGATCAAGCGAACCGACCGCTATGCTCAACTGGCGATAGCGGCGGCCACTCAGGCTATGACCGGAGCAGGGTACGAGGCAGAGGGAGAAATGCCGACAGACCCGGATCGCTTCGGGGTTATTATCGGCAGCGGCATCGGAGGTATCGCAACCTTCGAGGAGCAGCACCGCCGTTACATGGAAAAGGGCCCCGGCCGAGTATCGCCGTTTTTTGTGCCGATGTTCATAGCGGATATCGCGGCCGGCCTTATATCCATCCGCTACACCGCTAAAGGTCCGAACTACGCGACAGTCTCCGCGTGCGCATCGGGTGCGCACGCGATCGGTAATGCGTGGCGCCTCATCCGCTCGGGCGATGCCGACGTTATGATCGCGGGTGGAACGGAAGCGAGCGTTACGGGAATGACGGTCGCGGGGTTTGCCGCGATGAAGGCACTGTCCGAACGAAACGATTCACCCGAGACCGCAAGCAGGCCATTCGACGCAACGCGCGACGGCTTTGTTCTAGGTGAGGGTGCCGGCGTACTGGTCCTGGAAAATCTCGAGCATGCCCAGGCTCGCGGCGCGACCATCATCGCCGAGGTCGCGGGCTACGGACAGACCGCCGACGCGTACCACATAACGGCTCCGGCAACCGGTGGTGAGGGTGCGGTGCGCGCCATACGGCTCGCCTTGAAGTCGGCCGGGGCCGAGGCCGACGACGTCGATTACATCAACGCCCACGGTACCTCGACGCCGGCGAACGATGTGAACGAGACGGCCGCCATCAAGGTCGCTCTCGGTGATCGCGCCAGCGACATAGTCGTGGGCTCCACGAAGTCGATGACCGGCCACACCCTGGGTGCCGCTGGCGGGGTCGAGGCCGTGATTACCGCACTTGCCTGCCGTGAAGGCATCATCCCACCTACCATCAACTACTCGGTTCCCGATCCGGACTGCGATCTGAACTACGGTACCGACGGACCGGTGGAGCGGCCTGTGTCGCTCGCGCTCAGCAACAGCTTCGGGTTCGGCGGGCACAATGTGTCCCTTGCGATTCGCCGGTGGGACGGCTGAGTAGCGCCGCCCCAACTTTTAACGGCCCATGCGAATTGGTCACGGATACGACTCCCATCGCTTTGGCGAGGGACGGCGCCTGGTGCTGGGCGGTGTCGAGATCCCGTTCGAGCGGGGGCTGGTCGGGCATTCGGATGCCGATGCTGTCGCCCACGCCGTAACCGATGCCCTGCTGGGCGCATCGGGCCTAGGCGATATAGGGCGACACTTTCCCCCGACCGATGCGGAGTGGAAGGACGCAGATTCCACCCGATTGCTGGCCCGGGTAATCGAGCTACTTGCCGGACGGAACTATCAGGTGGTAAACGTCGATGTCACTGTGGTGGCCGAGGCCCCGCGGATCGGACCTCACGTTGCCGCGATGCAGGCTCGCCTCTCCGAAGTAATTGGGATCTCCCCTGCACATATTTCGATAAAAGGAAAATCCAACGAGACGATGGGTTGGATCGGGCGGGGTGAAGGAATTGCGGTATTTGCCGTCGCGCTGATAGACGACCTCGAAGATCAGGATGTCGTGCACGCGCTGCATCGCCGCAGCGGCGTTCCTTGATCAGAAGGCTTCGGCCGTGGCCGATTTTATAAATGCTCTCCTCGGACACCTCATCAACGCCCCTGAGGGGATCGTTTATCTTCTGCTCGGCATCTTCGCTGCACTCGAGAACATCCTTCCTCCTGTCCCGGCCGACGTAGTAGTACTGTTCGGCGGCTTCCTGGCTGGTCGGGGACTCGTCACGCCCGTCCTGGTCTTTCTCGTCGTCTGGTCGGCCAACGTTATGGGTGCTCTGGCGGTATATTTGGTGGGGCGCCGCTATGGCGCAGCGTTCTTCGCGAGCCACTGGGGCGGCCTGCTGCTCCGACCGCGTCAGCTCGCCAGTCTCGGCGAGTTTTATGCCCGCTACGGCGCGAGAGTCATCTTTTTCAGCAGGTTCTTCCCCATGTTCAGGGCCGTAGTCCCCGTTTTTGCCGGGATCTCACGGATAAGTTTCTGGCGCACGGCGATACCGCTAGCCCTCGCCTCGGCTATCTGGTACGGTGTGATAGTTTATGTCGGAGCGGTCGCTGGCAGGAACTGGGGAGCGATCCTTCTCATGCTGGAGGACGCCAGCCGCTGGCTCTGGGTGGCTACTCTGCTCATATCGGCCGGCGTGCTCGGTTGGTGGTGGCGAAGTCGCCAGGATCCCGATGAGTGAGGCAACGGATCGCGACGAGCTCGAGCGCGCGTTCCACATCCACCGGTTCATCGATTTCCTGCGATTCGAGCGCGGTGTATCCGAGCGCACCCTGACGGCCTATCAGCACGATGTCGTGCGACTGAGTAGCTTCCTTCGGCAGCGTGGACGCACTTCACCTTCCGAGACCGCGGCCGGCGATCTTCGCGCGTTCGTACTGGAGCTCAAAGATCTCGGACTAGCACCTTCCTCTATCGGCCGCAATCTCTCCTCCATCCGTACCTACTTCGGGTTTCTGGTGAGCGAGGATCTCGTCGGGAGCGATCCCAGTGAGCGCGTCCAGACGCCAAGGGGTTGGCGAACTCTGCCGGAGGTGCTCTCGGTCGATGAGATCGAGCGACTCCTGGAATCTCCCGACCTCAGTCACCCGCTCGCGTGGCGGGATCGTGCCATGCTCGAGTTCGCGTATGCCAGCGGAGTGCGTGTTTCCGAGCTCGTTGGCCTGAGGTTGCGCGATCTCGCGCTCGACGACGAATTCGCTACTGTATATGGCAAGGGCAACAAGGAACGGCTCGTTCCCATTGGCAGGCGCGCGGTCGGCGCCATATCCATATATTTGCGCGAGACCAGACCCGCCCTGGAGAAGGGAAGCGGCGAAGGCCGCGTTTTTCTCAACGCTCGCGGCCGGCCGCTGACGCGCATGGGAGTGTGGAAGATCCTGCGTGGTCACGTCCAGACCGCCGGCATCGAGAAGCCGGTCAGCCCGCATACACTTCGCCACTCCTTCGCGACACACCTCCTGGAGGGCGGCGCGGACCTCGTAGCGGTCCAGGAAATGCTCGGGCACGCTGACATTTCGACAACGCAGATATACACGCACGTCGACCGGCGCTATCTCGCGGAAGTTCACCGGACCTTTCACCCGCGTGGGCGGGATCGCGCCCAATCAGGATAAGTTATGATTTTAGTTATAGATAACTACGATAGCTTCACGTGGAATCTAGTTCAATATCTGGGTGAATTGAACGCGGACCCCGTCGTTTACCGCAATGACCAGGTCACGCTCGAGGAGATCACGCGGCTGGCGCCCGACCGCATCCTCATATCACCGGGGCCGTGCACGCCCGCGGAAGCGGGGGTTTCGGTGGACGTTGTGCGGCAGCTCGGCCAGTCGACGCCCATACTGGGGGTTTGCCTGGGACATCAGGCAATCGGCGCGGCATTCGGCGGCGAAGTCGTCAGGGCGGCGCGTCCGATGCACGGGAAGGTCTCGGCGGTAGCGCACAGGGGCGAGGGTCTTTTCGCGGGCATCCCATCGCCCTTTACAGTCGCGCGCTATCATTCACTCGTGATATCCCCGTCGAGCTTTCCGGAGGAGTTGGAGATCACGGGTTGGACGGCCGATGATTCGGAGGACGAAATCCAGGCGCTTCGCCATCGCGAATATCCCATATTCGGTGTCCAGTTTCATCCGGAGTCGGTTGCGAGCGAGCACGGGCACGACCTTCTGCGGAATTTTCTGACCGCCGGAATTGTCGAGCGTGTTTAACCAGCGTCGAGTCGGCCGGGACGTTCGCGCTCTTCTGGCGGTGGCGATCGGCGGGCTCCTGGCGATTCCCAGCGCTGCAATCTCGCAGGAGGTCGTCAGCCTCAGCGGAGCCGAGGGTTCCACGGCGAGGGAGCTGCTCGCGGATATTCTTCGGGACAACGACTATGAGGTGCTATCGCGCGATACCGTTCTGCCCGACAGCTTCCACGCCCAGGGCGACATCGTTATCTGGAGCGCGGATGTCCGGCTTGAGGGAACGGTTGATGGTCGGGTGGCGGTTGTAGATGGCGTCCTGTTCGTCCGCCCTGGTGCCACTATCCGCGGGCCGATAGCGGTTGTTGGCGGCGAGTTCTACCCGTCCGGGATAGCAGACATACCCGCGGCAACTATCCTGCCTGTCGATGTAGATACCGAAACGGCGCTCAGGGGAGATACGCTGTTCGTCATTCTCCACCCGCCGCCGGCGAAGTCCCCGTTCAGCCTCTCGGGCTTTAGCGGCCTCAGCATTCCCACCTATGACAGGGTTGACGGTGCGACTATTCGGGTAGGCGTGGAGGCAGATTGGCCGGCCGGCGTACCACGCTTCGAATTATCCACCTGGGCAGACTACCACAGCGCGCGCGGCGACCTGGACGGAGGGGCGGCCGCGGAATTTCGCGCCACAAATGACTACTGGTTAGTGGCTCAGGCCTCAGCTTCAACGCAGAACAATGAGGAGTGGAACAAAGGCGATCTCGCGAACAGCCTCGCCGCGCTCTTCTTCAGGTCCGACGCGCGCGACTATTACCATTCCGACGCGCTGAGCCTCTCGTTCATCCGGCGACTCGATGACCCGCTGATCCAGGGTGAATACTTCATCGGGCCCCGCATAACCTTCCTGTATTCAGACGACTCCTCGTTGGATAATCGCGCACCGTGGTCGGTCTTCTCACACGATGAGCCCTGGCGTAACAATCCGCCTATAGCCGATGGAACGATAGGATCGGTTACACTGGGCGCTGATCTGGGTTGGATCGGAATGGGCGCATCTTTCGAAGGCGACGTAGCCGTGGAATGGGCGCCTGGCGGCGTCTCGGATTTCGAATTCTCCCAGCTGACGGCGGACGGCGTATGGACGATGGCTGCCCTCTGGGGCCACTCCATAAGCGTCCACGGACGCGCGATGTCCACCCTTTTTGGCGCTGCGGCGCCGCCGCAGCGATGGAGCTCTCTTGGCGGCTCTGGGACGCTCTCCACTTTCGAGTTCGACGATTTCCGCGGCGATCACCTCGCCTTCGTCGAATCGGTGTACTCGGCGCCTCTCGCCTGGGCTAAACTTCCGCTGGTCGGCGTTCCCACACTTCAGTTCCGCCACGCTGTCGGGATGGCGTGGACGGGATCCGATGCTCCACCGTGGGAGCAGAATCTCGGGATAAGACTGAAGGTCCTGCTCGTCCATGCAACCCTGTACATCGATCCGGGCTCTGACGAGTTCGAGCCGAAGATAAGCTTCGGCACTTCCTTTTGACAAAGGCGCGCGCGCGGGCTAACTTTATGGCGTGATTATTGCTCCCCGGCGCCCGACTCCCACCATTCACGCTCCATGAGCGTGGCCCCCGCGATCGCGGTAATTCCCGCCCGCCTTGGCTCTTCCCGACTGCCGCGTAAGCCCCTGTACCCTCTGGCGGGACACCCGATGATAGAATGGGTGTGGCGTCGGGCCATAGCGAGCAGATTGTTCGAGGAGGTGGTCATAGCCACCGACAGTGAGGAAATAGCCGCTGCTGGCAGGGGGTTCGGAGCGCATGTGGAACTGACCGATTCGGCACACAGGTCCGGCACAGACCGCGTGGCAGAGGTCGTGCAGCGCCAGCAGTATTCGGAGTTCGACGCGATCGTGAACATCCAGGGGGACGAGCCATTCGTGAAAGCTGAGCATCTCGGTGCGGCTCTCGATCTGGTACGGGGCGGCTGGATGGTGGGAACTATCGCATCGCCCGTGGCCGACCTGGAGGCGTGGCGCGATCCCGGCGTGGTGAAGGTGATCAGGCGGGAGGAGGGCGGTGCCGCACTATTCTCGCGTTCACCCATCCCGTTCGTACGCGGCAGGGATCCGACGCCGGACGAACTCGCTCGGGAACCATTCCTTCGCCACATCGGAGTGTACGCATATGCCCGCAAGGCACTTCTGCACTGGGTCGCTCTTCCGGAGGATCCGCTGGAGCGACTGGAAAGTCTGGAACAACTCCGGCCCCTGATGGCGAGCGTCCCGATAGGAGTCGCCATAGTCGGACCGGCCGATGGCGGCGTAGACACGCCCGCCGACGCCGAACGCGCTGATCACCTGCTTCGTACAAATCCTTCGACCCGAACGCCTTCGTATGACTGAGCCAACATCGACTCCGACCAAATACATCTTCGTCACGGGCGGGGTGGTATCCTCACTCGGGAAGGGGATAGCCGCAGCCTCTATAGGACGGCTACTGGCCGAACGAGGCCATAAGGTGACGATTCAGAAGTTCGATCCGTACATCAATGTCGACCCCGGAACGCTCTCTCCTTTTCAACACGGCGAAGTCTACGTGACCGACGACGGTGCGGAAACGGACCTGGACCTGGGCCATTACGAGCGCTTCATCGATCAGTCGCTTTCGCAGGCGAACAACATCACCACCGGCCGGATCTATCAGGATGTGATCACGAAGGAGCGGCGCGGAGATTATCTGGGCGCGACTGTTCAGGTGATTCCGCATATCACCGACGCGATCAAGGGCGCGATTCGGAGGCTGGCTCCCAATCACGACGTCGTGATTACCGAGGTGGGTGGCACGGTAGGCGATATCGAGAGCCTTCCGTTCCTGGAAGCTATTCGTCAGTACCGCCAGGAGGTCGGACGGGAGCACACGCTGTTCATCCACGTCACGCTTATCCCCTACCTCGCGGCTGCCGGCGAGCTCAAAACCAAGCCGACCCAGCACTCGGTTCGCGAGCTCATGGAGATAGGAATCCAGCCCGACCTCCTGATCTGCCGGTCAGAGCATCCGATATCGGCCGAATTACGCCGGAAAGTCGCTCTGTTCGCCAACGTGGATGTGGGGGCGGTGATAGAGGCGCCCGACGCGGAAACCATCTACGAGGTTCCTCTTCAGCTCAACTCTCAGCACCTGGATGATCAGATCGCAACGCGGCTTGGACTGGAGGGCAAAAAGCCCGACCTGACCGAGTGGCGAGCGATGGTACGACGGGTAAAGGAGCCGCAGAACGGCAACGTGAGGATCGCGGTGGTGGGGAAGTACGTAGCACTCGTGGATTCCTACAAATCGGTACAGCAGGCACTCGTGCATGGTGGGATAGCCAATGACGTGGGCGTGGAGATCGACTGGCTCTCGTCAGAGGACTTCGAGAGCGGCGCGGGCGCCGAGCGGCTCAGCGACTACCACGGCCTGTTGATACCTGGCGGCTTCGGCGTACGAGGTGTCGAGGGGATGCTCGACGCGATCCGCTGGGCGAGGGAGAACGAGCTACCGTTTTTCGGGATCTGCCTGGGGCTCCAGACGGCTATCATAGAGTTCTCCCGCGCAGTTTGCGGGCTGGACGAGGCGCATTCGGCCGAGTGGGCCAGGGAGACCGCGGATCCGGTCATCTGCCTCATGAACTCTCAGCGCGAAATTACCGACCTTGGAGGGACCATGCGCCTGGGCGCTTTCACCGCCCGGCTCATAGCTGGGTCGCGCGCCGCGGAGATATACGGATCCAACGAGATAAGTGAACGCCACCGCCACCGTTACGAGGTCAACAATGCTTACCGTGATCCGCTCATGGAGAGCGGCATGACGGTTAGCGCGACCTCACCTGACGGCGACCTGGTGGAGATGATCGAGCTCCCGGCGCACCCGTGGTTCATCGCTACGCAGTTCCATCCGGAGCTCAAGTCGCGGCCCAATCACCCGCACCCGCTCTTCGCCTCGTTCATCGAAGCCGCGCGCGTAAGGCGTGATTCGGAAGCCCCAACGGCGGACGAGGGTCGCCCCCTCGCGGAGGTGGCGATTGAATAATATCGAGTCCCTCTTCCGCACATCCGGGGAGTTCTTCCTTATCGCCGGCCCCTGTGTTCTGGAAGACGACGCGCTCAACCTCAAGGTGGCTGAGGCGCTGGTAAAGCTTTCTGACGATCTCGGGCTGCCGATAATCTTCAAGGCGTCGTACGACAAGGCTAATCGGTCCTCGCAGGGCTCGGCTCGCGGACCGGGGCTGGACGAAGGGTTGGGGCGCTTGGCACGCGTGCGCGCAGGTACGGGCCTTCCGGTATTGACTGATGTTCACGAGGCAGCCCAGTGCGCTGCCGTCGCCGAAGTCGTCGATGTCCTGCAGATCCCAGCTTTCCTCTGCCGTCAGACGGACCTCCTGTTGGCCGCGGGTGCTACGGGCCGGCCGGTGAACGTTAAGAAGGGCCAGTGGATGGCGCCGGAAGAGATGCGTGGCGCAGTTGCCAAGCTGCGGACCAGTGGTGCGAGCGGGGTTGCCACAACCGAACGCGGCACTTTCTTCGGTTACGGCAATCTCGTGGTCGATATGCGCTCGTTCGACCTCATGCGCGAGGCATGCGACGCTCCGGTGGTGTTCGATGGTACTCATTCCGTGCAGCGACCGGGAACAGGACCCGGAATCAGCGGCGGTGAGCCCCGCTTCATTCCGCCGCTCGTTCGCGCAGCGGTTGCCGCGGGTGCTGACGCCCTCTTCCTCGAGGTTCACCCGGAGCCGCATACGGCGCCATCGGATTCCACCAACATGCTCAGGCTCGATCGGCTGCGGCCGCTGATAGAAGAGGTTCTGGCGCTTCGTGCGGCGCTCACCCTGACGGGCGAGGAGCACGCTAATGGATAGCCGATCACAGGCCATAGCCGCTGACCGCGCCCGCAAGGTCAAGCTGGTCGGGCTCGACGTGGACGGCGTGCTGACCGACGGCGGCATCTACCTGGGCGCCACGGAGGGCGGCGAGCGCATTGAGATGAAGCGCTTCGAGATCACCGATGGCCTCGGGATCCGCCTGCTCAAAGACGCCGGGATTCAGGTCGCGATCATCACGGGTCGTGAGTCGAGCGCGGTCGCTCTGCGCGCGGAGGAGCTCGGCGTCGAGGAGTGCCACCAGGACGCCACCGCGGCCAAATTGCCGATAATGGAAGCGCTGTTGAAACGCCTCGGGTTTGGCTGGGAAGAGGCGGCTTTTATGGGCGATGACCTCGCGGACCTACCGGTCCTGCGGAGGGTAGGATTTCCGGCGGCCGTGGCCAACGCGGTGTCGGAAGTGCGCGCGGAGGCGGCGTGGATCTCCACGCGGCGGGGCGGGGACGGGGCGGTTCGCGAGCTCGCGGAGTCGCTCCTGGCGGCCCGGGGTGAATGGGCACGGCGAGTAGAAGAGTATGTGAAGGGTCGAGAGGCAACCGCATGAGTACTGGTAGACTTATGGACGCACCTGAAACGACCTGCTCGGAAACGATATTGAGCGATGCCCGCCGGGTCCTCGATATGGAGGCTGCCGCCGTTGCGGCGCTCAGCGACCGACTCGATTCCTCGTTCGTTGAGGCGGTCGAGGCGATCCTGAGCGCTACAGGTCGCGTCATTGTGGCGGGTGTAGGAAAATCGGGAATCGTCGGTCGAAAGATCGCGGCTACTCTGACCTCTACCGGCACTCCTGCATCGTTCCTCCACCCCGTGGAGGCGCTGCATGGGGATCTGGGGATAGTCGGCCCGAACGACGTAGCGATCCTGCTCTCCAAGAGCGGCGAGTCCGATGAGCTCAGGGGTTTGCTGGAGAGCCTTGGACGTAGCGGGGTCCGGATGATCGCGCTCACCGGACGCACGGATTCGACGCTCGGACGGCATTCAGATATCGTCCTGGACTGCGGCGTAGCGGAAGAGGCCTGCCCGCACGATCTGGCGCCGACCTCATCTACTACCGCCGCGCTAGCTATGGGCGATGCCCTGGCCGTGAGCCTTCTCCAGCAGCGCGGCTTTGGTCGCGAGGATTTCGCGCGGCTCCACCCCGGCGGGGCCCTCGGCCGCCGCCTCCTCCTCCGGGTGCGGGATGTTATGGTCACCGATGACCTGCCCCTGCTCCCGCCGACCGCCAATATGCGCGAATGCCTGATCCTCCTCGCTGAAAAGCGCGGCACGGTAGCCATTGTCGACGCTGATGGCACTCTCGCCGGCGTGATAACGTCTGGTGACCTCACGCGCCTGATGGAGCGCGAAGAGAACTTCTTTCAGGTGTCGGTAGCCGAGGTCATGACGCCCGATCCCAGGACCGCAGAGGCCAGTGATCTGGCTGCCACTGCGGTAGGGGTCATGGAACGCTCCGGCATCATGGCGTTGCCGGTTCTGGACGCGGAACGCCGCGTCCAGGGGCTCGTCCATCTCCATGATCTTATGCGGGCGGGGGCGATCTAACGATGCGCATGTTGATTCCCGCCGCAATGGCCACCCTCCTGCTCGCCGCCTGCCAGCAGGACTCCACTGCTCCCATAGGTGCCGACGCGTCGGAGATGCCGGCGGACCAGATTGTCTACGAGCTTCAACACACGATGACAGAGAACGGTATTCGCAAAGCCGAGCTGGCTGCGGATACGGCATATCTCCACGAGAACCAGGAGCGCTGGGATCTGATAGGCGTCAGTGCCAGCTTCTTTGACGAAAGCGGTCGTGAGTCGGGACATCTCACCTCTGAGACAGGGGAGTACAACTCGAGCACGGGCGATTTCATAGCTCGCGGTAACGTGGTACTGGTGACGCAGGAAGCCGAAGGACCTCGCGAGATACGCACCGAGGAGCTCTACTACGAGATGTCAGGCGACGAATTGTGGAGTGGTGAGCCTGTCGTGATCACTCAGGACGGTCGCACAACTCGCGGCACCAGCTTCCGCTATAACGCTACTACCCAGACCTGGACGATAAGCGACGCGCAGACATCGGGCGGATCAGGGACGCCCGAGCAGATCCAGTTCTGACATGAAGCGCCTCCTACTGCCTCTGGCTGCACTGGCAATGCTCACAGCATCGCCCGCGCTCGGGCAGGCGGGCTCGTGCAATGTCATAGAGAGCAGGTTGGCCCAGCGTGAGATCCTGAATGGCGCACCGGTTATCCGCCTGGAAGGTCCGTTTCTCATCCGGTGTGAGGGCGGCGCGGAGATCCGCGCGCTCGACGGCACCTTGCACGAGCTGACCAATGTGGTGGAGCTCGTCGGCAACGTATTCTTCCAGGACCCCGACCGCACGCTGACAGCCGACAGCGCCACCTATTCGTCGCGGACGGGCAGGCTATACGCAGAAGGCAATGTGGTGTTCACCAATCGTGCGGAGGGATCGACGTTGCGCGGACCTGAGCTCGAGTATTACAGGGCGACCGACGAGCGCCCCCTGTCCAGGGTGCTGGCCACCAGGCGCCCGCATCTCACGATCGCGGCCGAATCGGATTCTGCCGGCGCGGAGCCGCTCGAGCTTGACGGTGACCGCGTCACTATCGTCGGGGACGATGACCTCACGGCGATTGGCGATGTAGTCATCGTGCAGGCCGAGATACGGGCAACCAGTGACGAGGCGCGATACAATGGCATGACCGAACAACTCGACCTTCAGGGTGACGCGACGGTTATGGGCGAGGAATTCGAGCTGGCCGGACAGTCCATTCAGGTTGATATCGCCAACGGCTCGCTGGAGAAGGTTCACGCCGAAACCGACGCCGTACTCACCGGCGACGATCTCGAGGTGGCGGCGCCCGACCTTCAGCTCTTCTTCGCCGCTGACTCGCTTCAACGACTCGTAGCACAGGGAGGCGATGGGGAAGATGCCGGTCGCGCGATCGCTGTTGCCGAGGCCTTCAGGCTCGAAGCTGATTCCATCGATGCGCTCCTGCCGGGGCAGGCTCTCGAACAGGTGATTGCTATCGGAAACGCCCGAGGCGAGGCGCTCGACACCATCGCTCCCAAGCCAGTCGTCATCGCTGCCGACTCAGTAGCGAGTTCTCCCGCCGCGGTTCCGCCGGTGCTCGCCAACGACTGGGTCGTGGGCGACACCATCATCGGTTTCTTTGGTCTCGCCGACGTGGCTACACTGGCGCCAGGCGATACCGCGCAGACGGAGCTTCGTAAGCTCGTGGCCTCCGGCTCCGCCCAGGCACTTTACCGTACGCAGGAGGAATCCAGCGATGAGGCAGGCCCGCCGGGAGTGAACTACCTCTCCGGCCAGATAATCGAGCTCAATTTCGAAGAGGGTGAGCTGAGACTCGCTACGGTAACATCGCTCAGGCAGGGCCTTTATCTCGAGCCGATCCCGCCCGCGCCCGCCGACTCAGCGCCGGCGGTGCCCGGCGGCGACGTAGGAACCGAGGGGAGATCGCGATGAACGCATCACTGACCGCCTCGGATGTCATGGATCGATTCGGTGCCGCGGACCTTTCCTGCCTGGTGACGCTGCGCGTAGCGCTTGCGGTGGCGGATGACGCCGGCTGGGCGTCCTGGCAGGGACTCGCATCCGAAGTCGAGGAAGAGTACCGCAGGCTGGAGGCGGGTCCGGGCGATGCGATCGGCGACCTCACCGCTCCTTGGGATGCTATAGACCAGGACGGCGACACCCTCATGCGCTACCTGGAAGATCACGTGATACGCCGCCTGAGCGCGGAGGGGATAGTCGAGCCGGGGTACGGGCCTCGCGAAAGTACCGAAAGTCCAGCGGAAACACCGCTAGGCATCCGCATCACACCGGAATGGCTGGGCAGGCGGGAATCGGCCCTTGCGAGTGTCGATGAGCGAATCAGGGAGCTTCTGGAGGGCGGCGCCACCGCGTCGGAGCCAGCTTTCGAGCGTGCCCCTGGAGGCAGCACACTCGCGGCCACGGATCTGGTCAAGATGTACCGCAAGCGCCGAGTGGTCAACGAGGTGGACCTACATGTTTCGCAGGGAGAGATCGTGGGATTGCTGGGCCCGAATGGTGCAGGGAAGACCACCACCTTTTATATGATGGTCGGCCTTATAGCGCCCGATTCAGGCGAGGTGTTTATAGGCGATGAGACCGTTACCGACGTGCCGATGTACCGCCGCGCTCGCAAGGGGATCGGGTATCTCGCGCAGGAGCCATCCATCTTCAGAAAGCTCACAGTCGAGGAGAACATTCTGGCCATCCTCCAGATGCTGAGCCTCTCGAAGAGCGAGCAGAAGGAGCGACTGGAAACGCTCCTCGACGAGCTTGGGATAAAGCATCTGCGGAAATCCAAAGCATATTCGCTCTCTGGTGGTGAGCGACGACGACTAGAAATCACCCGCGCGCTGGTTGGCCAACCAAAGTTCATGCTTCTCGACGAGCCGTTCGCGGGAGTGGACCCGATCGCGGTCCATGACATACAGCAGATCGTGGCGGGGCTCAGGCAGCGTAACATAGGCGTGCTGATAAGTGACCATAACGTAGAACAGACGTTGGACATCGTGGACCGGGCCTACATCATGTACGATGGCCGGGTACGAGTCTCGGGAACCGTCTCCGAGCTCGTCTGGAACGAGGAAGTTGCCGAGATATACCTCGGCCCGACCCTCACAGCCCGAATGCGCCAGCGTTATCCATCTGAGTAAGGGAGTACCTTCATGAAGACGGGTCTGTACCAGGGCACCGCGCTCAAGCAGGAGATGAAGATCAATCCACGCCTGTACCAGGCGATGGACCTCCTCTATATGCCACTCCTCGACCTCCAGGCGCACCTCAAGCAGGAACTCCTGAATAATCCCTTTCTCGAAATGATAGAGGGCGAACCGGAAGAAACACCGGAGGAGAAGGAGAAGGAGGACGACGAGATAGACTGGGAGGAGATACTCCTGAACGGCTTCGAAGCGGGCGGGCGACGTGAGGAGTACGAGCAGCGCGACTACTACGAGCCGGTGTCCGTGGCCACTCGCGACCTCGCTGACCACCTGCACGATCAGCTCACCCTGCTCAGGCTTTCACCGCGCGAGCTGCTGCTCGGCGAGGAGGTGATAGGCAACGTCAGTGATGAGGGCTACCTCGTCTGTCCCATGGAGAACGTTGTCGACTCGCTCAACGAGTTCCTCGACGAGCAGGGCAGCGAGTGGAGTGCGTCACCGGAGGAGCTGCGTCCATATACGCTGGAGGAAGCGGAGGCGATGCTCCTCACGATCCAGGGTTTCGACCCCGCGGGCATCGGATCACGCGATCTGCGCGAATGCATTCTGCTACAGATCAGGGACTACATGTTCCAGGAGCTGATGGCGGCCGCGGCCGGAGTGGAGCCGACCGAAAACGAGGTCCAGGAAGCGCTAATGGAGAGCCTCGCATTCAGGATCGCCAACGACTACTTCGAGCAGCTCATCAACCACCGCTGGTCCGAAATATCCAAGGATCTGGCGATTAGCCCGCGTGATGTGCAGGACGCCGCCGACGAGATAGCCAAGCTCGATCCCAAGCCTGGTCTCAAGTACGGCAACCACGACGACAACTACATCACGCCAGACCTGGTGGTGGAGAAGATCGGCGCGGATTACCTCGTCTTCCTCAACGATACCAATCTCCCACGCCTGAAGCTCTCACGCACGTACCGCGAGATCGCCAAGGACAAGAAGAAATTCGCGGGCGAGAACAAGGAGTTCATCTCCAACAAGCTGAACTCCGCCAACTGGATGATCCAGGCGATCGAGCAGCGGCGCCAGACGATGCTGAAGGTTATGAACTTCATCGTGGACCGGCAGCGCGAGTTCTTCGAGAAGGGCGTGCAGTACCTCAAGCCCCTCACACTACGTGAGGTCGCCGAGGTCATCGACATGCACGAATCCACCGTCTCACGAGTAACCAATGAGAAGTTCGTTCAGACCCCGCGCGGTGTCCTACCGCTGAAGTTCTTCTTCTCATCAGGCCTATCGACAACCTCCGGTGAGGAGGTTTCCGCGCGGGGTATTAAGGCACAGATCGAGACGCTCGTCTCCAATGAGGATCCCTCCAAACCGCTTACCGATCAGGCCATCGTGAACATCCTGAAGAAGGAAGGGATTCAGATAGCGCGGCGCACGGTAGCCAAGTACCGCGATCAGCTGGGAATTCTCTCCGCCAGAATGCGTAAGCGCGTCTGATCAGATGGAAGATTTCAGGCACTGCAGCCGCGTACGAGTAACCGCCGGATGACCACGGGCACGTCCATCATCGAGATTCCCGACCGGCTACGGACCGATTTCGCCGTAATAATCCCTGCCTATAACGAGGTGGACAACATCTCCAGCCTTTTCGAGGCGGTTCGGGAGACGTTCAGCCGCCATAATCTTGGCGGTGAGGTGATCCTGGTCGACGACGGCTCTACCGATGGTACGTTCGAGGCCGCTGAACGCGAGATCGCCGGCATGGAGCGCGCGAAAGTCATCAGGCACCGCCGTAATCTCGGCAAAACCGAGGCGATAGTAACCGGAGCCGACGCGTCCGAAAGCGAGTACCTGATCATCTTCGACGCGGACCTCCAGCATTCCACCGAAGAATTCCCGCGGTTCCTCCAGAAGCTGGGTGAGGGATGGGATATCGTGGCTGGCTACAAGGTGGGCGCCTACGAGAAAGCGGCGGTGAGCTCGACCTACAATCGCCTGTCACAGGCGCTTTTCGATGTGCCGGCTCGCGACCTGAACGCTATGAAGGCATTCCGGCGGGAGATCCTCGCAGAAACGCCACTGCGGCACGACTGGCACCGCTTCTTCATAGTGCTCGCGCACGCTCGTGGATATACGCTTACCGAGCTGGATGTGGAGCTGTTTCCGCGCCGTGCGGGACTCGCGAAATATTCCGGGCGGCGGAGGATACTGGTGGGACTCGGGGACCTGGTGGTGGTCTGGTTTTACCTGAAGTTCAGCGCTAAGCCAATGCAGTTTTTTGGTGGCACGGGGCTGCTGCTCATCGCCCTCGGCTTCCTCGTGGGGATGGTAGCCATCATCATCAGGCTGGGTGGTTGGATGCCGCCCTTCGGCTACCGCCCGCTGCTCACATTGGTTCTCCTGCTGGAGACCGTGGGCTTCATGCTCTTCGGGTTCGGCTTCATAGCCGAGCTGATCGCGACTGTCCGGGCCGAAGTCGACGATCTCCGTCGTACCCGCTGAGCTTACTTCTCATCAACCATCTCAGGAAGCGTTATTAGCTCCTTGACCTTCAGCCGACGCTCACCGCGCGGAAGCTGCAGGGTGACCTCGTCCCCAACCTTTTTACCCAACAGGCTAGTGCCCAGCGGAGAAGCCATCGATACCTGGCCGGTGTCCAGATCTATGTAGTCGCCGAACGCCAGGGTATAAGTCTCTTCCTCTTTAGACTTCAGGTCCAGCACTGTAACCCGCGAGCCGAAACCAACGCGATCCGAAGGGATTTCGGTCAGATCGATGTTCGATAGCTCACCGCGCCGCTTGCTCAGATGGTTCAGCCGCGCCTGCACGAACTGCTGACGCTCCAGGGCAGACTTGTATTCAGAGTTCTCGCGGAGGTCTCCATGCTCTACTGCCTTCTGAATGGTCTTCGGCAGCTCGACCTGTAGCTCATGGGCGAGGCGCTCGATCTCATCATCGAGCTTCTGTTTCAGCTCTTCCAACATTATAGATTTCGGGTTCGCAAACGGACGCGTTTCAGGATGCCGCCCAATCTAAACGATCAGGCGGGGAGTTGCCAGGCGGGAGGGGCTCACCGGGCTGGCTTACTTCGCCCCAGAATCAGTGCAGGGATCGCGCCGCAGAGTTCGGCGGCAATCGTCCATAGGCGCGAGAGGATGGCGATAACCGCGCCCACTCCACCCGGCACGAACGGCGACAACAGGACGGTCATTGCGGCTTCGCGAACGCCGAGGCCAGCGGGCGCGAGAAGTACGGCGTAGCCGGCGAGGAAGGCGAGAGCGTTCACACCGGTGAGCGGTATGAGGGACCCCGACTCGAGAGGCGTCAACGAAGCCACGAACAGATAGAAGGCCACCCCATAAAAGAGCCAGCTCATACCCGAGAGGACCAACAGCTGAACTCCATCCCGCCAACTACCCTCCCATCCGACCACATCCCGGTGAAGTGCGCGCGGTATCGCGCCAAGCAGAGCTCTTAGTACCGCGGGATGGGACAGTGCAATGGCGATGATAAGTGCAACAGTTAGCGGGGCCCACCACGGGAATGCTCCGAGTCCCAGTGTCGCTCCTGGAAGTGTCGCGGCCGCCACGACTCCGGCCGCGAGCAGTGCGAAGCCAGTGTGCACCATCAGAGAGGTTAGCAGAAGGGCGGCAGAGAGGCCGGCCCCTTTCGCGAGCTGTGCCGCGGCAACGAACTGCCATACCTTCCCTGGTATGTACCGGGCGGCGCTCGAGAGGAACCAGATTCTAAGCAGTTGGTGGATGCGTACATCCACGCGCGGGAAGCACGACAGGACTCGCGACCATACCAGAACGCCCCAGACGAGAACGGCAACATGGGCAATAAGGCTGAGGCCCAGCAGGACCGGGTCGACCTGCCATTCGTAGGTGCGAAGATCCTGCCAGTTGCCGGCGGCCGTCCAGACGAGGAACCCGAAGGCGACAACTACTAGAACTACGGTGAGGAGCCGGCGCACTCCGGCCCCTTGCTTCACGAGGGTTCCTCATCCGCCGTGGCGGACCTCGAGCGCCGGATGATGACCGTCGCCCCCGTTATCAGCATAAGCAGCAGCACGGCGCCTGAGATCTTAAAGCCGAGATAGAGATCGGTCGGCTCGAACGTGAATACAATCTCGTGATCACCAGCAGGGATGCGTACGCCGCGGAAGGTGTGGTTTGCACGATACACCGGCACCTCCTCCCCGTCTATCCGTGCGGTCCAACCCTGGTAAAAATTATCAGCAAGCACAAGGAACGCCGGGCGGTTCGCATTAGCGCGAATGACAACTCGATCGGGGTCGTGCTCAATGACTTCCGCGCCTCCCTGCAGGGGGGAGCTGGGCAGGGGTGCTCCGAGTGAGTCATACACGACGGCAGTAGTGCGTGGATCGAAGCCAGCCGCTTGCATTAGAGGGATAGCGCCATCCGGCTCTTCGGCCACTATGACGTCACTCACAAGGTAGGCGCGCGGTAGGGCGTTGAGGTTCTCATAGATGAGGGCACTTCCGCGATGTACCTCGCGGAACACCGGCGTATTCAGCTCCATCATGCTGACCACGTATCTGATGTTGGCAGCATTCAGGAACTGTGGCGATTCAAGGAAATTATGCCAATCGACATAACTCTGCTCTGACGTCCCCACATATTCGTACCAGCTCTGTAGCGGGTTGGGATGTTCGCCGCCTGCCTGTTCGATCCCGAACCTCATCAGATAGTCACCGGTGTTCCTGTAGACCGCGCCGGCAGGGAAGGGGAGAACCCAGACCCTGGCTGGCTCCGGTTGGGCCATCAGGAAGCTCGCGACGTCGTCGGCGGCGAAAGTGACTTCAGGTCCAGGAATGGTATGGAAAAATCGGCGATCTATGACCCACAGGTCCGAAAGCGTTATCAGCGCCAGCAGCACCGCCGCGATCGCGGTTGTAATCCGCTCGCGTGTCCAGAGCCATAGTGCTCCAGTGATCAGCGCCGCGAAGAAGGCGAATCGGAACCATCCCGCTGGCCGCGAAGGCCCCTGAATAGGATCCGCCCCTCCCGCGAGAATCCCCCCGAGCACGGCCGCGACCACCACGCCGCCAGCAATCCATATGACCCGATCGAGACCATCCTCCTGCTGGCGGCGCCCCACGCGCCGGGTAAGCTGGTCACGCAGAATCGCAAGGCGCTCCAGGGTCAGCCCCGCCATGGTCACCAGTGACATCGCTACCACGAAGAACGACAGGGAGGGTGCCCGAAACTTCTTCGTGCCGGGCAATAGTTCGTAGTAAAGCCTGTATATAGGGGTGTTGCCGCCCAGGGCGATGGTCATGAAGACCAGGGCCAGTGCGAAAAAGAACAACCAGTACTTATCGCGCCTTGAGTAGAACAGTCCGAGTGCCAGCAGTACAATGACGAACGCGCCAACGTATTCTGTGTGAAGCTTGAAGCCGTTCTCACCCGTGTAGCGGGGAAAGAGGGGCTCGCCGGTGAGTGGGTCGCTTACGGATATCCCCGCCTGTTCGGGCACAGCGAGACTCAGTATCTCAGCCCCCGGCATGGAATACGACGTCGAGTACTCATACCCGCGCCCCTCCTCGCCGCCGCGTGGTGACTCGGGGATGTAATCCATGAACGGAAGGAAATTCATGGCTGAAAGTAGAAAAGCCGCCGCAACCGCGCCCAACCCGTAAGCGACAGTTCGGGCTAGTAAAGGCGGTTTCCTGGTGATCCCGAGGTAGAACAGACAGAATATCGCCCAGGCAGCGCCACCCAACAGAAGGTAGTAGGCGTTCTGAATCTGGAACGAGAGCAGGGCGAAGCCCAGCGTGACAGCCAGGCCCAGAAAAGAGGCAATCCGGCCGGTGCGTATACCGCGGTGAAGGAAATAGAATACCATCGGCGCGAGCGTGGCCACGATTATCCGGCCGTCGTGCCCAGCATAGACCCACGACATGGTCAGGCCGGTAAACTGGAAGGCGATTCCCGCGATGAGGGCTATCCAACGGCGGCAACGCAGCTCAACCGAGAGAAGGTACATGCCCAGGCCCGCCATCCAGAAGTGGAAGACGAACACTGTTGCAAACACCTTAGGGGTGGGGAGAATCAGACTCGCCAGAAAGTGAACTGGCTGGTACGTGCTTCCGGGGTTCGAGAACAGCGGCAGCCCACCGTAGATATACGGAACCCACCTGGGCAGCTCCCCGGCTACAAGGCGCTCGGAGATGAAATTGTAGAAGAAGTATCCGCCAGCCAGATAATCCGTTCCAAAAATCTGGCGGCCAGGCAGAAAGCCGGGGATGAAGTACAGCAGAGACAGCCCTAAAAAAATCAGGGCGGCCAGGCCCGTCGATGGCCAACTTGGATGGTCCAACGGATCGGCTTTAGTGGCCATCAGGTCTGGTCGGTTGGAGTGGTGGTGAAATCCCGATGGATGGTCCGGAGAAATTCCTCGTGATCGCGTGCGACCGAGCTCCACCGGAATCTTCTGGCCGTCTTTCTGGCGGAATCGCTGACGATCGCTCGCCGCTCAGCATTGTCGAGGAGCGCCGCGGCCGCGGTTCGCATTTCGGTCGCGTCACCGGCAGGGAAGAGCATCCCCCCATCCGGTGGAGATACCACCTCGGGCAGCGAGCCCGCCGCCGCAGCAATGACGGGTACGCCAGCGGCCATTGCTTCTGCCGCGACCATCCCGAATCCCTCGAATCGCGACGGCATAAGGAGCAACGTTGCGCCCCGAAAAAGCCGATTGCGCTCCTCGTCAGAAACGGAACCCTCCAGGCGGAGCCGGGGCAGGATATTCAGTTCGCCCGCTCTGGCCCGCACGCGTGCCAGATCCTTTCCTCGCCCGGCTATTCTCAGCTCCAGCGACGGCCGTTCCGCAGCCAGCAGCGCGAACCCGTCGAGAAGAGTATCCAGCCCTTTCTGAAACCAATCGAGCCGTCCGAAATAGAGGAGGTAATCTTCCTCCTGGTGCGGCAGGTCGAACATCTCGTCGGACACACCAGCACCTACCTGCGAGATCGTTGCGTCCGGCGCTACTTTGCGGAGTTGGTCGTAAGTTGCAAGCGAAGTCGCGGTTAGCCATCTGGCGTGACGCAGGCTCCGCCTCTCCGCGAGCGCCACCAGGCGGCCGACCAACCGGCCCCACCTCTGGACGGCTGTATCAGCGATCAGGTGATGGACGGTGATGCCGATCGGCCTGTTCGCCGGGATCTTGAGCGGCGTGTACACCGAATGATCGAATACGGCGACATCGTAATCTCCCTCGGCCAACAGCGCGGAGGCACGCCGAGCATAGCTCCACCGACTCCAGGCATAAGGGGCGGGAGAGCCCAGGCGCTGATACTTCACCCCATCTCGCGTTGTATTCGTCGCGCCCGGGTAGTTGCCTGTGGCTACCGTTACTTGAACATCGTCGAGGAGGCGTCGGTACAGCTCCAGAACTCTGACCGCGCCCCCGCCGGCGACCCACGGATTGTCTGGATCGTCGTAGATGCAGTGCAGGACCCGCAGCTTCACGCCGACCGCCGCGCGATGAAGAAGTTGGAACCAATCGAAACGTCCCAGAACCAGCGCGCCAGCGGGTTATGGAAGGGCCAACGATGCCGCGCGAGCGAACCAGCGAGCCTCCGCTTCAGCCCGGGCCGCACCTCATCAGGACGCGAAATGCGATCGCGAAGATAATTTACCCACAGCTCGCGAGGGGAAACGATCGGGGCCAGACCTGCTTCAGCCAGAAGCTTTCGCAAGCGCCAGCGGGTCGGGATGATTCCGACGTCGTAAGTGCCATCGCCGCCACCTCGCACCTTTTCGAAATAGAAGATCTGCAGCCTCCGCGGGAGCAACACCAGACCCGCCATATCGTAATGAGGATCGTTCCACAGACTGTAAGCGGAAAACGGCTTCGGGGTGACCATGTACAACAGCCCGCCGGGCCGGAGAACTCGCCGAATCTCCCGCAGGGTCAAACGACGATCCGTCACATGCTCCAGCACATTGTCGAGTATGACGAGGTCCAAACTCTCGTCCGTGAACGGAAGCGCCTCCGCTATGCCAGCCGACAGTACGACCGACACCTCGTGCTCCCGGGCCCGCACCCGGCCACGCCGCAGGCTGGCCTCGTCCAGCTCCAGGCCGGCCGCGTCGGCACCCGCCTCCGCCAGCGCTATTATTACCCCGGCATCGCCACACCCTATGTCCAGAACCCGCGCTCCTTCCATGTTGAGATCAGGCGCGTAGTCTCTCAGCACGTCGAGCACGAAGTATCCGCGCGCGTACTCGCTGACATACAGGTTTTTCCAGGTGTCGAAGTTGTCGGAGTCCCACCAGGACGCGCGCTCCGCCTCGAGCATCGCGAGATATTCGGGCTCGACGGAGCTGGTGTCCACGCGGCTCGCACCACGACTTTCAAGGCTAGGGCGCATTCGTCTACTTTAGGAGAGAATCGCGGCTCACAGAGCGGTAAAGCTTTGCCAGACTATCAGTTATTCCCACCCAGGAGAATACCCGCGCAACGTGCTCTCGACCAGCTGTCGCGAGCTTCCGAGCGTACTCAGGACGTTCAATGTAAGTCTCGATCGCCTCCGCGAGTCGGGCGGCGTTGCCGGACTCGACCAGCAGACCCGTTGTCTCGTTGCTGACGATATCGCGAATGCCGCCCGAGTCGCTCGCTATCACTGGTTTACCATGAGCCAGCGCCTCTATCAGGACGACCCCCAGGCCCTCCACGTCTCCCTTGGAGTCCTTTACAGCCGGGAGAACAAAGGCGTCGGTGGCGGTAAAATAATCACTCAGCTCTCCCTCGGGAACGAAACCCGCGAATATCACAGAATCCGAGATCCCGAGGCCCCGCGCCCGCGCCTCGAGCGCACTGCGCTCCGGTCCGTCACCAACTATGGTCACAATGATATCGCGCCGCGTAGCCAGCAGGGCAGCGGCCTCCAACAGTATATCTACGCCCTTCCGCGCCACCAGGCGCCCGACGAAGAGGACCCGGTAGGATCCTTTGACAGGCCGTTCGGCAGCGATGGCCGCAGGAACATCGACTGTGGCACCGAATGGGATCCTGTGCAGATCCACGTCGCCCGCCAGGCGCGTTACTGCGGAGGCTGTATGCCTGGAGATTACCGTCACAGCGTCCGAGCCCCGAATGATTTGCCGTGCGATAGGCCTGAGGACGCGCATCTGGCCGTTCAGCCAGCTCAGCTCCACGCCAAAAAAGGTCGAGATCAGCGGAACTCCGCTCGCGCGGCTCGCGATCAGCCCGATCAGGCCGTGGGGAATGGGCCAGAAGGCATGGATTACATCGAACCGTCCCGAACGGGCGAGCCGCGTGGCAGCCAGCGTGCCGGCGGCCACGTACGAGGGCACCAGAGCGAGAAAGAGGGGACGCTCACGAACCCGATCGGGTGCCGTCTGATCGTGCGTCAGCGTTTCCCATGCACCAGGCGCATAGCGAAATCGGTGCACCCGAACCCCGTCGACTACCTGCGTACGTAGCGCTCTGTACGACGGAGCGAGTACCTCGACCTCCACATTTACATCCCGCAACCGCTCAATAGTCTGAGTAAGCCACGGCGTTATTATCTCACCGCTGCTTCGCGGGTATGCAGTTACTATGAAGAGGACTCTCACTTGTGGCCCGGGTAGGCTGTACCTATCTTCAAAATCTTTGGAACATAGTCGTCATTCGGCCCCTTTTCAAGCGCTCCACCCTGGACGGATCTTTGCCTAGAACCCTGGTCATCATACCGACGTACGATGAGCGAGAGAACATTCCGCGGCTGGTACCGGCCGTCCTCTCCCAGGATCCGGGTATCGATATCCTGATTGTCGATGACGGGTCGCCGGATGGCACCGGCGCGCTCGCCGACGAAATAGCGGCGAAGGAGCAGCGCGTCCATGTGATCCACCGAGAAGGGAAGCTCGGCCTCGGAACGGCCTATATCGCCGGTTTTCATTGGGGGCTCGAACGCGATTACTCGGCCATAATCGAGATGGATGCCGACTTTTCTCATGATCCAGCCCATCTCCCCACGTTTCTAGAGGCCATCCAGGACTTCGATGTCGTCCTCGGCTCTCGATACCTCCACGGTCGCGTCACGGTAGTCAACTGGCCCATCGCGCGCCTGCTCCTCAGCTTCTTCGCCAATGTATACGCCCGCTGGGTGACCGGCCTCCCACTGGCGGACGCCACCGGCGGATTCAAATGCTTCCGCAGTGAGGTCCTCAGAGCGATTGAGCTCGATCGCGTCGAGTCCAATGGCTACGCTTTTCAGATCGAGATGAGCTTCCGCGCCTGGAAGAAGGGCTTCAGGCTCGGCGAGATCCCCATAATGTTCGTCGATCGCGATGTAGGAGAAAGTAAGATGTCGAGGAATATCGTGCGTGAGGCGGTCTGGAGGGTCTGGCGACTCCGCTTGCTTTCGATGTTCGGGCGGCTGTAAGGATTCGAGTTACCTCTCCGTCCTTCGCGTACTCTGCGGTGGTATTAACCGGTAGAGTACGTAAAGACGCAGAGGAGTTTCTTCCTTCATTTTCAGGATTGGGGGATTTGGGGAAAACAGGGCAGCGATCACCGAGTTTCCCACACATTTCCGCCACCTAAGTTTACATAATACATATTATACGCATATTGTTACAGGCGGAGGTGAGGGGGTGAGTGATGGTTGGTCGATCCTAATTCGTGCGCGTGCGCCTGCTCGCCTCGTCCAGACGCCTGCGCTCCTCGGCCGTCAATGATGCCAGCCCACCGGCGGAGATTTTGTCGAGGATCTTGTCGACGTCGTCGAGCAGGTCGCGCGCTTCGCGTGCCGCCCGGCGATTCCCGCTGGCTGCGGGCTTTGGAGGTGAGCTTTCGTCATCACCGCCCGAAAGCACTCGCCATTTCCTCATGGTTGCGCGGCGCTTGCGAGGCGTGGGACCGAATGGACTGGGAGCCCAGCGGCTCTTGAGGTACACGAATGCGGCCGCGGCGCCGCCAAGGTGCGCCAGGTGCGCGATGCCCGCGCTCCCGCCGCTGACGGTGTAAAAAACGCTCAGCGCAATCATGAAACCCACCAGCCACTTTGCCTTGACCGGGAAGATCCCCCAGATGTAGATGGGATTGTCTGGCCAGTACATGGCGAATGCGACGAGCACTCCGTAGATGGCGGCCGAAGCGCCGATTATAGGCTGCTGCGGAAATACCAGAGAAAGCACCGCCCCGCCCAGACCAGCGATCAGGTAGAACTGTACGAACTCCCTGGATCCCCATCGTTCCTCGAGCGGAGGTCCGAAGAAGAACAGCCCGAGCATGTTGAACAGGAGGTGGAAGATGCCACCGTGGACGAACATGTAGGTAACCAGCGTCCACGGCTGGCTCAGCACCAGTGCGGGCGTGAACGCCAGGTACGGTAGCAGACCACCGAAGGCGAGGGTGATCACGAACACTACCGTGTTTGCGATCAACAGGCGCTTTACCCAGGGCGTGATAACGAAGCCGAAGGGGTTATGCGATGTAGAGGGCGAATACGCCATGATTCAGATGGTGCCAGGGGCGACAGCTTTTGTTCTCTTAGACACCACTTTCGCGACCTCTGTTCCTCATTCGGCGGCTGCCATCGCCATGTGCACCAGCTCATCGCAGAGGTCGGGAAATGTCATGCCGGCCGCGATCGCTGCCTTGGGGAGGAGGCTGGTGGCTGTCATACCTGGCAGGGTGTTCGCTTCCAGACAGTAGAGGCGCCCGTCCGCGAACATGAAGTCGATCCTCGCGTAGCCGCGGAGTTTAAGGACGCGGAAGGCGCGCAGAGCCAACTCCTGAATTTTCTCGGTAGTCGCCCCGTCGATCGGGGCCGGACAGAAGTACTCAGTCATACCGCTGGTATATTTGGACTCGTAGTCGTAGATGCCCTTTCTGGGTCGTATCTCGACGGCGGGAAGCGCCCGATCGCCGATTATCCCTACGGTAAGCTCCTGGCCCTTCGCAAACGCCTCGATCATCACTTCGGAATCGAAGCGTGCCGCGGACTCAACGGCCTCCGGAAGGCCGGACGGATCGTGAACTACGGTGAGCCCTACACTGGATCCCTGCCGCGACGGCTTCACGATGCAGGGATATCCCACGACCTCAGCGATGGCATCGGGGTCATAGGCGAAATCGGGTCCCCTTGCCACCCGCCATGGCAGCGTGGGTACGTCAGCGTCTCTCAGGAGGCGCTTAGTGACGTCCTTATCCATGGCTATACCGGACCCAAGTGGTCCCGAGCCGGTGTACGGCTTACCCAGGAGATCCAGGAGGGCTTGGAGCGTACCATCCTCCCCTATTCCGCCGTGCAGAGCCAGGAACGCGACATCCGCGTCACGAAGCTGCTCCACATCTCCCAGTTCCGATGGCCGCAGCGTCGATTCGACGGCCGCTGGTGGATCGGAGTGAACGCCTTCCGGGAGAAGCTCGTGCTCCCGTTCGCGCGGAATGTAGCCGCGTGTGGTGTCCACCGTAGAAACGTTGTGATTCTTTTCACGCAGTGCCTTCACCACGGCCTGTCCGCTCGCAAGGGAAACCTCGCGTTCGGCGCTCATTCCGCCCATCAAGACCGCAATCTTCATCTGTCCTCCGTCGGGGACTCGCAAACAGCTGGCTGTCGACTCATGTGGGTTGCTTGTTTCCGCTCCTCATATGCTCCGAAACCGCCTCCGCAAGAGCCCGGCCGAACCCCGGCAGGCGGGATATCTCCTCCGGCGTTGCCTCGCGGAGCGCGCGCATGGAGCCAAAATACTCGAGAAGCGCTTGCTGACGAGCCGCGCCCACGCCCGGTATACTGCCAAGTTCCGACCGTATGGTCCGCTTGCCCCGCAGCTTCCGGTTGTAAGAGACTGCGAAGCGGTGGGCTTCGTCGCGGGCGCGCTGCAGAAGCCGGAGTCCCGGCGACCGGCGCGAGAGCCGCACGGAATCGCTGCGACCGGCCAGGAAGACCTCCTCGTCGCGTTTCGCAAGGCTCACCACCGCCTGGTGAGCAAGGCCGAGCAGGTCCAGGGCCTTCCGCGCGGCACTGAGTTGGCCCTTGCCGCCGTCGATAAGCACGAGGTCCGGCAGCGGCTTCGACTCCTCTATCCGCCTGCGGAAGTACCTCGTTACCGCCTCGTCCATGGATCTGAAGTCGTCATTGCCCCACTCACCGCGGATCTTGAGCTTCCTGTACTCGGCCTTGTTGGGGTCGCCGTTCTCGAACCATACGGCCGATGCGACGGTTTCAGTGCCCTGAGTGTGTGAGATATCGAAGCAAACTATGCTTCTAGGAACCGAGCTGAGCTCGAGCACCTCCTGAAGCTCATAGAGCGCATCGGGTGCCCGTGAGCTGGATTGTTCGTCCAGCAGCTTGCGCTCCTCGAGCATGTGGCGCGCGTTCTGGCTGGCGAGTGCAACAATGCGCGTCTTCTCGCCCCTCAGGGGTACATGCGTCCGCACTGCCCTCCCGGACCGTTCGCGCAGCAGACCTTGCAGCACAAGCCTGTCCTCGAACTCCGAAGGGAAAAGTATCTCTGGCGGCAGATCGGCGCTGTGGTCAGCGGATAGAAGCGTGTAGTAGCGGGTGACGAAGGTACCCAGAAGGGCCGAATCTTCTTCCCCCTCCAGGTTGGCGAGGAAGATGGTTTCCCTGCCCAGGAGCTTGCCTTCGCGGATCCGCATCACAACACCACAAGCGTCGTCGCCGTCACGTGCGATGCCGATGACATCCCGGTCGGCACCCTGAATGTCCATGACCTTCTGGCGTGCCGCGAGGGCGTCCAGATGAGCGAGCGAGTCGCGCAGCTCGGCGGCGCGCTCGAACTGCATCTCCGCGGAAGCCTCCGCCATCTTAACCTTCAATCGCTCCGCCGCGCGAGCGGTATGACCGCTGAGGACTTCGACGACCTCTTCGATCATCGCACGGTAGTCAGCCTCGGACTGTAGTCCAACGCATGGAGCTTTGCAGCGGCCTATGTGGAAGTCCAGGCACGGTCTGGATGGCGCGTCCGTGGGAAGTCTGTACTGGCAGGATCGTACGGTGAAGAGCTTTTTCACCACATCGAGCAGATGGCGCATCCGCCGCACGTCGGTATACGGTCCGAAGTACCGCGCGCCGTCCTTGAGGAGACGCCTCGTAACCAGGATGCGCGGGAACGGCTCACCCCAGGTCACCTTGATGTACGGATAAGTCTTATCGTCCCTTAGATTTATGTTGAAGCGCGGCTTATACTCTTTGATGAGATTGTTCTCGAGTATCAGCGCTTCGGCCTCGTTGCTCACGACGATTGTGTCCAGGTCGCGAACCCGCTTCATCATCTCCCGCGTCTTCAGCGACTCCGAGGCGGCTGCGGTGAAATAGGAGCGAACGCGTGAGCGCAGGGAATTGGCCTTGCCCACGTAAATGACCTCACCCGCGGCGTCCTTCATGAGGTACACGCCTGGGCTTGCAGGGAGGTGGCGGAGTTTTCGTCGCGTCAGATCGTCGGTCATCTGGTGATGCTTGCTGATGGCTGGCTACTGGTAACTCTCTGATACCCCGAAGCGTTCCGGTCTTTCCGTAACGCTAGCGGCGCCGCCCACGGATATTGTTGATGCGGGTGACGAGGCCTTCCATCTCCTTCAATCCGAGCGCGGCGGCAGATCCGAAGTACACAGCGCCGAACGCCATGAAAATAAATACCGCGGCGGGTATCGGGTGGATTTCCGGAAGGATCCACCGTACCCCCCACCCCGCCGCCGCCGCCGCCAGCGCGGCCGCGAACATCCTGGCGAGCGGGCCCGCGCTCGCCCCTACCGTGCCTATGCGGCGCGCGAGTGCCCGCCGCAGGAACCACCATTCCATCCATGCGGCCACGCCCGCTCCCACCGCGAGGCCCACCACCCCGAGCGGTTGGCCCGCCAGGCGGATATCAGCGAAAATGCCCGGACCGAACTCCATCCCAAAAATCTCCACCGCTTCGAACTGAATCATCAGTAAGAACCCGAGTATAGCAGCCGCCGCAACGCGAACAGCGGCTGTCCGCGCGGGCGTAGCCGTGTCGTGAAGAGCGAAGAAAGTGGATGAGAAGAGCCGTGTTGCGGTCGATGCCAGCAGGCCTATAGAGAAGCCGACGAGGGTCAGGTATACCAGGAGCGTGTCGATCCTGTCGAACTCGCCTGTCTGGTACAGCGCCGCAACGAGAGCGTCGCCCAGGAGGACAATTGCCACGAACGATGGGACGATGTAGAAAGCTATACGCTGAAGCGCCGCATTGGTGCGCAGGCGGAGTGCTTCGGGCGAGCCGCTGCGCTGGCGCGATAGCTCCGGGAGCTCTGCCGCCGCCACCGACATCCCGAAGAGACTTATAGGTAATACATAGAGGGTGATGGCGAAGCTCATTATCGCGAACGAACCGGTTACCAGAAAGCTCGCCAGGACCATGTCCACATACCCGCTCAACTGCACCACGCCGCGTCCCAGTATCGCCGGACCGGCGTTTCGGGCGGCTTCCCGGACCGGCTCCATCCTGGTATTCCACGACACTCTGAGGCTGCGGTCCAGCCGTATTACCCACGGGAGCTGTATGCCGAACTGAAGGATTCCACCCAGGAGGGCACCCCACGCGAACGCCACCACCAGCGACGGGGCGTCCATCCGCCCGCCGAATATCAACAGCGTCCCGATTATAGCGCCGTTCCAGAACACCGGCGCGACGTAAGAAACGAAGAAGTGCCTGTGGCTGTTCAGGATGCCCAGCGCCCAGGCTGAGAGCACCAGGACGCCGGTCATCGGAAAGATTATCCGGGTGATCCGTATCGTAAGCGCCCGCTGCTCGCCCTCGAAGCCTGGAAGGAAGAAATCGGTCAGTTGTGGCGCGAAAAGTACTCCCAACAGCGCCAGACCGCCTGCCAGCGCGAAAAGGAGCGCGAATATGGCGCCTGCTACGCGCCCAGCCTCCTTGCGGCGACCCTGTTCGAGGAGTTCTGAGTAGACCGGGATGAACGAAGCACTCAGGGTACCCTCGCCGAGCAGGTTCTGCAGCAGATTCGGCATCCGGAGACCCGCTCGCACCACGTCGGCATAGAGCGACGTGCCGAAATACCCAGCCAGCACCCGGTCCCTGATCAGCCCGGCTATGCGGCTGAGGAAAATCCCCGCGGCAACGAGAGACGACGCCGCGATCCGCGGCGTCTTCGAGGGCCCGCCGACGTCGAGGGCCGAGGGTTCTTCGGTCTCAGGCATCGCCGCTCAGCCGCTCACGACATTGGTGATACCGCGGACCTCATCGCCTGTGCGCCATTTGAGGTCCACCTCGTCCGCGATCGCTTCCAGCAGGCCCGGCCCGTACCGCGCCAGGAAGCCGATAACGTTCAGCACCCGCTCCTGTGGCGCGCCGTTTGGATATAGGTAATCTCGTATCAGGTCCAGTTTTGCTGCCGCAGCCCCGTTTTCGCGCTTCGCGTGGGCCAGAATCTTCCGCTCCGCCCGGTCCGCCCCGGCCAGCGCCTCATTGCGAACGCTGCCGAGCGCTCCCGCCAGATTAGGGTCCATTTTTACGCTGGCCTCGATCAGCGCGCGATAGTCCCCCGCTACATTCTCGCGAATCTGCCCGAGAGTCGACCTCACGTTATCCGGAATCGTCGGTCGCGCAAGCCGTGTGAGGAGTTCGTGGCGAGGTGCCGACAGATCCGATCTGGACAGCCCCAGACAGTCCAAACGCTCGCCCATTTCAGGCGATTGCAGCACGAACGAGGCGCGCGGAGTCACAATTGGGGCCGTCATGCCGTGAAGCTCGAACAGCGGCCCGATCTGCGCGAAGTAGCTCGCCTCACCAGGCCCCGCAACGTACGAAAGCACCGGAAAGACAGCGCTCTCCACTACCGGCCGCAGGAAAACGTTCGGGCTGAACAGCCCCGGCTCCCTCTTCTGCAACCGCGAGATCTCGCTCTCGCTGAAGCGCGAGCCGCTCTCCAAAAGCACAAGGTCCGCTCCGTCACGGTAGATCCGCTCGCGACCGGCATCTCCCTCCAAGAACACGTTGGTCGCGCCAGGCATTACCGCCACCTGGCCGTGATAGCCGGCCTCCTCCAGATCCACAGTCCGCTGCCTCAGCCGTCGCTCCTCTTCTTCCGATTGCGCAATCGACCGACTCAGGAGTCCAGCTGATGCTTGTTTCAAATGCGGATCGGCCGCGTCCACGAGCAGAACATCGAATGGCGCGAGGATCTCGCGCAGCAGCGCGCCGAACGCGCCAGCGACCGTCTCACCGGTCCGATAGGCATCTCTAACCAACTTGAGATAAAGATCGCTAAATGCCTGTCCACCAAGAATATCATTCGTGCGTACTATAATCTGAATGATGTCGCTTTCCAGGGGTAGGCGGCTCATCGAACGAGGTGGCTCGTTGCTGCCATCGAGCCCTACTCTGGCGAGATTCTGATTCTTATCGAGGAGGTAGGTGTGGTTGACCTCGTCCCAGTCGTGATCTTCGGAGGCGATCCAGAATACCGGCAAAACGATAGTGCCGAGCTCCGCCTCGAGCTTCCGGGCGAGCCTCACGGCGGTAAGTGCTTTATAGATCGTGTAGAGCGGACCGGAGAAAAGGCCCGCTTGCTGACCGGTGGTGACCACTACCCCGCCCTGGTCTACAAACTGGGCCAGTCGCTCTGCGGCTCGCCCGGAAGTCGGCTGGAGCACCGCGGCGGCCCGCCGGCGCTCGTCGGGTCCGAAGCGACTTGCGATCGCGTCGAATCGTGCCTGAAAAGCGCGCGGATCGAACGGCGAAGCCGGGTAGAACCGTGAAGCCGCGGGCTTACCTGCGAGGTAATCGGCTACGAGTGCCGGGCCCTGGACTGGCTGCGGGATTATATCGAGTTTCAATGCTTGAATCTCTATCGTTAGAGTCGATCAGCCTTTGTGATACGGCTCATTGCGAAGAATAGTGCCCGATCGGTAGAGTTGTTCGGCGAGTACGAGGCGGGCGATATCGTGCGGCATTGTGAGCGCCGATAGTGATAGCTTGTGATGCGCACTCGCGAGCACCTCCCTGGAGAGACCGTATGCTCCCCCGATGAGGAACGTCGCGCCCGGCGCACCGTCCAGCCCGAGCTGTCCCAGGTAGGCGGCGAGCCGCTCGGATGTCCATTGGACCCCATCAGGATGCAGGGCAACAACTTGGGTCCCGTCGACAACTCGCGCAAGCAAACGTTGGCCCTCCTCCTCCTGGACTCTTTGGGAGGTTCCTCCAGACCTTGCCGACTGTTCTTTTACCTCGGTCGCTTCGAAAGAGAAGTAGCGCGCGGCACGTGACTCATAATCAGCGATAACAGCTGCGAATGCGCGCTTCGGCCGGCCAACCGCCACGACGCCCACCTTCATCCGTTCATCCCGCCTCTCAAGCCTTCATCGGCCGAGAATCGTGTCACGGAGCAGATGTTCATTGTCCCTGAACGGGTGATCCACGTTGTAGTGTAGCCCACGGCTCTCCCGTCTCTGCACAGCGCAGTCCACAATGAGCGAGGCGATCTGGACGAGGTTGCGAACTTCCACGAGAGCCGGTGTGACTTTCCGGGTATCGGCCACAGCTTCGTAGCGCGCGGCGAGCCCGCGGACATACGCCGCTGCTCGGGCTAGTAGCTCATCGGATCGTACGATTCCTACCAGCTCCCACATGAGCGATCGCAGCTCCGCCCGGTCGGCTGCTAGCTCCGCGCCGTCCATCTCAGGCAATCCCTGTGGTGGGGAGCGATATTCCGGTGTGAGCTGCCGAAGGTTGGCGAACTGCGGCCCCAGACGATCGGCGGCGCGGCGTGCGAAAACGAGTGCCTCGAGGAGCGAGTTGGATGCCAGGCGGTTCGCGCCGTGAACACCGGTGCATGCGCTCTCGCCAGCCGCGAACAGGCCCGGCAGCGAGGTTCGTCCCTCGGTGTCGGTAAGGACACCTCCGCAGGCGTAGTGCGCGGCGGGCACCACCGGTAGCGGCTCGTTCAGCATATCCAGACCACGTTCGGTGGTTTCCCGCAGGATATTCGGGAAGCGCGCCCGGATCTCTGAATCGGGGATGGCAGAGCAGTCGAGCAGTACGTGCGGGTCGCCCGCGCGCTTCATCTCTCTGTCTATCGCCCGCGCGACTACATCCCGGGGAGCAAGCGACCCCATGGGATGATATTCGCTCATGAACTCGCTCCCGTCCATCCGGCGAAGGACTGCGCCTTCACCACGAACCGCTTCCGATATGAGGAACGTCCGCTCACTGGCTGGATAAAGGGCCGTTGGGTGGAACTGAACAAACTCCATATTCGCTACCTTGGCGCCCACCCTGTATGCCATCGCGACTCCGTCGCCCGTGGCAATTGCGGGATTGGTCGTATGGCGATAGACCTGACCACATCCGCCCGCCGCCAGCAGGACGGAACGCGCCAGGACGGCTCTCGGGACCTCATCGTCTGAATCCAGGACGATAGCACCGCAGCAGCGACTACCATGGCTTTCCGCGTCCGGCGCAACGAGCAGGTCGACGGCCAGGTGGTTCTCCAGCATGATTATGTTGCCGGAGGCGGCGACGGCATCGAGCAGTGCGCGCTCTATCTCGCGACCGGTAAGGTCGTCCGCTCGAACGATTCGTCGCCGCGAGTGCCCGCCCTCGCGTCCAAGGGACAGCGATTCGCGGTCACGGGTGAACCTAACACCGATCTCGATCAGCTCTCGCACACGGGCCGGCCCCTCGCCCACGAGTACCTGAACAGCGTCCATATGGCAAAGGCCCGCTCCGGAGACTGCTGTGTCCTCGGCGTGCAGCTCAGGCGAGTCGTCAGCCCCGAATACCGCTGCGATACCACCCTGAGCGTAGTTCGTGCTCGACTCTGGCCGCTCTTTTTTGGTAACGATGGCTACGGTCCCGTCCTCCGCCGCGCGAAGCGCGAAACATAGTCCGGCAATGCCGCTGCCGATCACCAATGCGTCCACGGAGTCCATTAATCGTCTCTTTCGAGCGCGTGACTGATGGCGCGGTCCAGGTCAGACCGTCCCATCTCTATCTTCACACTCTGATTCAGAACCAGCGCTTCGCAGGCCGGGAGCACACCGCGCAGCTTGACCGCTTCTTTCCTGGTCATGACGATCGGGCGATTGCCAGCCACACCATAGATCTTATGAGCATCAGCCATGCTGAACGGATGGTGATCGGGATATGAGATGAGCTCGACCCGAGCGCCAGCCGCAGCGAGCTGCTGGACGAAAGGCCGCGGATCGGCCAGCGAGGTCACCGCCACGACGATACTGCCGTTCAATGCGGATAGCGGCAGTGCTTCCCCGGCGGGCTCTGCGAGGCTCGTCAGCGATGTGGGCTGGATATGACAGCCGACGACCGACCTTCCCGAGAGGTCTGCGAGCTCTTCGGCGACCTGGCGAGCTGCTTGTTCCGCCACGGTCTTGCGAGTGACCATCACCACATCCGCGCGCCGGAGGGCAGTCGCCCGCTCTCGCCAGGGTCCCCTCGGCAGGAGCCGTCTATTGCCACTCCACTGTTCGGCTGAGACGAGGACAAGGTCCAGATCCCGCCGGATCGCGCGATGTTGAAACGCATCGTCCAGCACTATAACATCGCATCCGCGCTCGGCTGCCTCGTATGCACCCGCCAATCTCCGACTGGCCGTAATTACCGGCGCGGCCGGATTGAGCTCCCGGTGGACGGCGATCTCGTCCGCACCGTACCCGCGAAGTACCACCGCTGGCCGACGGCCTTTCGATGCCAGTAACGCAACCAGCCATGCGGCGACCGGTGTCTTCCCCGCCCCACCCACGCCGATGTTGCCGACGCTGATGACCGGTAGCGGCGCGGCCTCCGCTCGGAACAGACCGAGATCGTAGGCTTTGTTTCGGCTCCAAACGCCCGCACCAAACAGGCCTTCGGCGGGCCAGAGGATTACGTCCGCGATCCTCCCGCTCCGTCCGGTATCGCCCGCCCACCAGCGGGGTACCCAATCGCGTAGGCTATCCTTCATCGGCCAACCGGGTGAGCTTGTTCAGCTCCCGCTCCACGAGATCGGCGTAATTGGCGAGTTCGTCCTGATCGGCCTTCCGGGGGATCTCGATCGGGGCGCCATATATGAGCTTGATCCTGGCAAACGGCTTGGGAACCATAAAGCGGTCCCAGCCCTCGAACCACCAGGCACGTGGAGTACCGGCACTTACCGGAATGATTGGAACCTTGCCGAGCTGTGCGGCGAAAAGCGTTCCGAGCTTCACCTTCTCCCGCGGCCCGCGCGGCCCATCTGGTGTTATGGCGATTGCTGTTCGTTTTACGGTTCTGACAATCTCCCGGAGAGCGGCGCTCCCGCCGCGCGAGCTGGATCCGCGGATTGTCCTGTATCCCCACCCCTGAACCACGCCGGCAATATAATCACCATCGCGATGCTGACTGATCAGGGTCGCCAGGCCCTCGTTCCGGTGAAAAAAGGAACAGGGCAGCAGTCTCCCATGCCAGAGTGCGAAAATTACAGGTTTCCGGGCCCCCCAGCTCTCTTCGTAATACTGCCGACCGCTGACCTCGAAACGGGCCGTTCTAAGCAAGTTTGTCAGCAGAGCACCGCCCGCGCCGGATATTATGCGTCTGCGAATTGCATCACCAGCAATGGGGCTCACGGTGGTATACCCAGGAGGTCCGCCGCCAGCTCGGCCACCCGATCTGCCGCCCCGCCGGCGCCAAGCGCCGCGCGCACGGAGGTCAGACCCGCCAGCATTTCCGCGCGCGCTGGCGATGAGGCATCCAGCAAGGGGATGAGTGCGTCGGCCAGAGCGCTGGGAGACGCCTGGTTCTGGACGAACTCCGGCACTACCCTGCCGCCCGCGACCAGATTAGCGAGCGCGATGTGCGGAACCTTGACTAGGCGTCGCGCGACGGCGTAACTGAGCGGGTTCATACGGTATGCTACTACAAACGGCGTCGGGACGAGCGCTGCTTCCAGAGTCGTGGTCCCGGACTTGACCAGGGCTGCTGTCGAGTGCCGGAGAAGCCGGTCCGGGCGGTCGGCGAGCGGCCAGCGAGCATTATTGTAGAGTGACGGGCTTACATCCGGAGACGCGGCAAGAACTGGCTGAACGGCCGGGACTCGCCGGACGATCTCCGCGGCCGCGTCACTGAAAAGGTCCAGGTGCCGTGAGATCTCCTGGCGGCGGGAACCCGGGAAGAGGGCGAGGATGGGACGATCGGCGTCGAGACCGAGTCTGTCGCACCAGCCAGGCTTATCATCGGCCTCTTCTTCCAGATCCAGCAGCGGGTGACCCACGAAGCGCGCGTTGGCGCCCGCGCCGCGAAGAAACTCCTCCTCGAACGGCAGTATGACCGCAACAGCGTCGGTATCGCGTGCCAGGTCGGCGGCCCTGCTCGCGTGCCAGGCCCATACCTGCGGGGCGATATAATAGAGCACCCGAATCCCCTGCCCTTGCGCGTACCTCGCGAGTCGCAGATTGAATCCGGGATAATCTATGGGGATTACGAGGTCGACCTTCCGTTCCGAGAGGGCGCTGAATACCCGACGCCTTAATCGCAGGAAGTACGGCAGGCGGGCCGCCACCTCTGCGAATCCCATAACAGCGAGGTCGTCCAGTCCAGCGTAAAGTCGGGTGCCCTGTGCCGCCATCCGGGGGCCACCGAGTCCGATGAGGTTTACACCGGGTATACGCTGTTTGAGCGCCCGCGCGACGCCCGCGCCATGCAGATCCCCGGAAGGCTCACCCGCAGAAATAAATATCGTGGGTGGTCCCGGTTTCACCGGTTACACCACCTGGCTTAAATACCAGATCACGCCGGCAACGAGAACCAGCAGCAGTATGAGCCGGAGCGGCGACGGCGGGCGCTTGCTTCGAGCACCCAGCTCGCGCCGGTCACGCCGAACGTTCATTAACGACATTTTGCTCTATACCCTCGACTATCTTGAGTGCCACTTGCAGCGCGCGCCGTCCATCAGCCCCGGTCACAACTACCGGCTGGTCGCCGCGTACCGCTGCGATGAAAGCTTCCAACTCGGCCCGGAGCGGCTCCTTGCCGTCGCCCATGAGCTCCACCCGTTCCACGATTCCCTCGAGGGCGCCAGGACTGTCAAGGCTTCCTAATGAAACTCCCTTGCGTAGCCGGAGGAACTCGCCCGTACCCGCGCCCAGATCAAGGCTGATGTAACCGGAGCGCTGGAAGAGTCGTACCTTCCGCATCCGGTCCTTGGATACACGGCTCGCCGTAATGTTAGCGACCGCTCCGCCTTCGAATGAGAGGCGAGCGTTGGCGATATCCACGTTCGGAGTCAGGACCGGAACACCCACAGCTGCGACATCCTGTACCGGCATTCCGGCCAGGCTAAGGACCAGATCTATATCGTGGATCATCAGGTCCAGTACCACGGCCACGTCGGTTCCGCGCGGGCCGAAGGGTGCCAGCCGATGCGATTCTATGAACTGTGGTGAGTCGAGGTACGGCTCACACGCGCGGAGTGCCTCATTGAACCGCTCCACATGGCCTGTCGCCACCAGCACGCCCGCGCTATCGGCAACCCTCACGATCTCATCGGCTTCGGCTATCGTCGCGGCGATAGGCTTCTCGATGAGCAGATGTACTCCTCTGTCCAGCGCCCTGAGCGCAACAGCGGCGTGATCAGTGGTAGGTACGGCTATTACCGCCGCCTCTACAACATCGAGGAATTCATCGAGCGAGCCGAAGGCGCGGACTTCGAGCTCGTCCGCCACGGTTCGTGCCCGCTCGGGATCCGCATCGAAGACACCGACCATTGCCGCCCCGGATACATCACGCAGAATACGCGCATGATGAAATCCGAGGCTACCGACTCCCACTACCCCCACCGGTATGGCCGCGCGGTATGTCAAACCGAAACTCCGCGGTCGCTCCGCTCGAAGAAAGAGAGGAAGTTCTCGATTTCCGGGAACGACCTCAACTCGTCGCGTGCCCGCTCCAGCGCCTGGCTGGTATTGTAGGTGGATGCGAAGAACAGTCGATATGCCCGCTTCAACTCACGCCGAACCTCGTCGGAGAAGCCGCGCCGCTGAAGTCCGGTGGAGTTGAGCCCGTAGAGCTGGACCGGGCTACCCGCCGCCTTTACATACGGCGGGATATCCTTCGCCACCCGTGAGGCGCCGCCGATAAAGGCGTGCGCTCCAATCCTCACGAACTGGTGAATCGGAGTAACTCCACCCACGATCGCCCAATCGTCGATGGTTACGTGGCCGCCCATGTTGACGCTGTTCGAGAGGATCACGTGATTGCCGAGTTGGCAGTCATGAGCAACGTGCGTGTAGGCCATCAGGAGACAGTCGTCGCCAACTGATGTGTGGCCCAGCGCGCTGGTTCCCCGGTTAAGGGTCGCGTACTCGCGGATAACGGTGCGATCGCCGATATGAAGCTTGGTCGGCTCGTCCTCGTATTTAAGGTCCTGCGGGTCCGTCCCCAGCACCGCGCCCTTGTGAAGTATACAATCGGCACCTACCGTAGTGTCGCGCTCGATGTACACCTGCGGGCCGATTCGGGTGTTAGCCCCCACGCTGACGCGCGGACCGATCACCGCGTACGGACCTACCGTCACACCCTCCGCGAGATCGGCGTCCTGGTCTATGATAGCTGTCGGGTGGATATCGGGCTGCATGACGGTTATAGGTCCAGACATGGATTCATCCTCAACGATCGACTACACGGGCCATCATCTCCGCTTCGGCTACTACCTGGCCGTCGACGGTACCAACACCCTTCATCCGACAGGTTCGCCCGCGTATCTGGGTTACTTCTACCTCGAACCGAATCTGATCACCCGGTGTGACCGGACGACGCCATTTGACATTATCGAGCGACATGAAGTAGACGATCTTTTCTTCGGGATTCTCTATGGTGTCTACCATTAGCAGACCCCCGACCTGCGCCATCGCCTCTATGATGAGAACGCCCGGCATTATGGGGTGCCCGGGAAAGTGACCTACGAAGAACGGCTCGTTGATAGTGACGTTCTTGAGCCCCACGATGCGCTTGCGTTCCTCGAATTCGACCACGCGATCCACCAGCAAGAATGGATAGCGGTGCGGAAGGTACTGGAGTATCTGCTGTACATCCAGGATCGGACGCGCGAGGGCTCGCCTGTCGGCCCGTTCCATAAGTTCCCGCGCAAGGGCAACGTTGCCCTGGTGACTCGGCCGCTCTGCCACTATGTGTGCGTTCACGTGCGCTCCAACCAGGGCCAGATCCCCAACTATGTCCAGCGTCTTGTGGCGCATGAACTCATCAGTATATCGAAGTTCTATCCCCTCCAGCAGTCCATCGTCAGTAAGAACCACAGCATTCCTGGCGGATCCACCCTGAGCCAGGCCACGCGCGCGGAGGGCTTCGACCTCACGCAGGAACCCGAATGTGCGCGCACTTGCCAGCTCGCGAGCGAATGATTCGGGCGTTACCTCGAAAGAACCAAACTGCCGACCTATGAGAGGGTGGTCGAAGTCGATGGTTGTCGAGATCCTGAAGCTATCGGCCGGTGCAACAATATACTGCGCGTTACCCTCACAGACGCTGAAGGTCTCCGCAACCTCTATCGTGCGAATGGGTGCGTCCTGCTCTTCCGGTGGACTCCCAGCAAGGAGATCTGTGAACAGCTTCGCACTCCCGTCGCCCGCTGGCGGTTCTGCCGCGTCGAGCTCGATGAATATATTGTCTATTCCGGCTCCGGAAATTGCCGCGAGCAGGTGCTCCACGGTATGCACGCGCGCTTCGCCGAGACCTATGTTGGTGCCCCGGTCGGTTCCCATTACATGTCCGGCCAGCGCGGGAATCTCCGGCGCATCCGCCAGGTCGGTCCGCCGAAAAACTATTCCAGTGTTGATCGGCGCCGGGAGCAGGCGCAGGTGTACTACGCCTCCAGTATGGAGCCCCACGCCCTCGACTGCTCGGGCGCTCGATATAGTCTGCTGTCGCGGTGTCTTCATCCGTTCCTGCTCGATGTCTGTGTTGGTGCTACCGAGTCACGGCTTTCCAGCTTCTGCTCAAGGCTACGCACGCGTCGGACGAGCTCGGGAAGCCGCAAGAGCGCGGCCTGCGCGCGCATGACTTCGCGGTGCACACGGGCCGGCATACCCGAGACGGTTTCGCCGGCAGGAACGTCCCGGAGAACACCCGCTTGCGCCCCGACCCTCGCTCCCGCCCCGATCGTCAGGTGCCCGGCGGAGCCCGCCTGACCGGCGAGGATCGCGCCGTCGCCGATCGAGGTGCTGCCGGAGATGCCGACCTGTGCGACCAGTAGCGCGTGCTCGCCGATGGTGACGTTGTGCCCGACATGAACGAGGTTGTCGATCTTGGTGCCCCGCCCTATAACGGTCTCGCCAACGGATCCCCGGTCGATGGTGGCGTTCATTCCGATCTCGACGTCATCACCTATCCGGCAGCCGCCAACCTGCGGGACCTTTCTGTGGCCGCCGTCCACCCATACGTAGCCGAATCCGTGCCCACCAAGGCGAGCGCCACTCCGAACTCGCACGCGATCTCCAAGCTCGACGTGCTCATAGAGGGTGACGTGGGCGTCCACCCGGCACTCGGTCCCCAGATTACAGCCGTCGCCGATCACCGCGTGCGCCCCTATCCGGGAGCCAGCGCCTACCCGAACGCCGCTGCCAATAACAGCGTACGGTCCCACGGACACGTCCGCGGCAAGGTGCGCGTCGGTGCCGACGGTGGCGGTCGGATGAACTCCGCCCATTGTTGGGCTCTCGGGGTATAGCGCAGCCAGTACCCGGGCGAGCGCCACATGCGGATCGTCTACCAGTATCAGCGTTTGCTCCGCCGCCCGCGCCTCATCCGCAAAGGAACGCGCGACGAGCACCGCTCCAGCCTGGGAGCCCTGAAGATACTGGAGATATTTGGCCTTCGCAACAAAGGAAAGCTCGTGCGGACCCGCCCTTCCAAGCGGGGCTACACCCCGGATCGTCGGGGCGGAATCGCCCTCGACCTCGCCGCCGACCATCTCCGCAATCTCGCTGATTGTCAGTTCAGACATAACAGAATCTCGATATAAAAAGGATGCCTGCGACCCCGATGGGGCGCAGGCACTCCCTACTTATCCGACCAATAAGGTTACTGACCGCTGGGCGAACTCTGCAACCGCGCGAGTACCGTCGCGGTGAGGTCGAGCGCCGGATCTGCCGTGATCAACGTTCCCGCTGCCGCGTCGAAGATCATGGCGTAACCCCCTTCGGTCCGGATCTGCTCGATCACGGCCGAAATCTCCTGCATGATCGGTGAGACCAGCTCGGCTTGCCGACGCTGCGCAGTCTGCTCGAGCTCCGCCACCCGCTGCTGGTACTCGGTGAACTTCTGCTGAATTTCCTGCTGCTTCGCCAGCTTCGCCTCTTCCGAGAGCGTGGCCTGCTGGCGCTCGTAATCGGCGCGTAGTGCCTCGAGCTCGGCTCCCATGGTTTCGATCTCGGCTCGATACGTTTCCATGTCGCTCTCGAATGTCGCCTGTGCGGCGGCCGCACCCGGTGCTTCCGCCAGGATTTTCTGAGAGTTGATATAGGCGAGCTTCGCCCCCGCCTGCGCGTTCGCGGGTACGGCGGCCGCGAAAAGCATCGCGAGTCCGAGTCCGAGGGCGCCGACCAGTGAATTTTTCATCGAATGTCTCCAGAAAGTTAACGTGTAGGATTGATCTTGAAATGGAATTTCCAACCGGGTACATCCCGATCGAAGCCGTACGCATAGTCGAGCCCGAGCGGCCCGAATGGAGTTACAATCGTCACCCCCAACCCGGCGCTTCGGAAGAGCTGGGTCGGGTTGATATCCTGTGCATCAGCCCAGATGTTGCCGCCCTCCGCGAACAGCGAGAGCGAGAGATTGTCGTTGAAGCGCACCGCGTACTCACCCGTGAGAGTTACGAATGCGTCGCCGACGCGCTGCGCCGATGGTATCCCCACTCCTCGCTCGAAGTAGCCCAGGGGCGTGATGGAGAGCTCCTCGTAACCTCTCAACTGCTCACCCCTCTGCGTGCCACCGAGGAAGAAGCGCTCGAGCGGGAACCGCGATGCGTCACCGAAGATCGCGCCGCCCCGCGCCTGCAAGCCGAACGCGAAAACGATTGGGCGTGACCCCGGCTGATTTCCGCCTATGCTCCCAACCGGCACCCACCACTCGAGCTCACTCGTCAGCTTCTGGTAGTTGCCGTTGCCGCCCAGAGGTCCACCGGTCTGCGTAACCGTCAGACTCTGACGAGTTCCCGCACTGGGGAAGATCGGGTGATTCTTCGTGTCACGTGTCAGCGAGAACGAAAGGTTGCTCGCCAGCGCTGACGGCTGACAGAAAATGCTGCCCACGCAATCTTCCTCGTCGCGTGCCTCGTACTGATACTTCGAAAGCGAGTACCCCACGAATGCGCGCGTCCAGCGGAGGTTCGGCACCGGTATTCCGAACTGAAGCGATCCACCTGTACGGATATAACGCCCGTCGTTAAAGCTGAAACCGCGATACCGATCGTCGGTGTGGAAAATCGAAACGCTTCCCGAATTGCGGGTACCTCGTATGGACGGATCTGTGTAAGCGGCTGTAACCGAGCTCCGACCATATCCGTACTCTACCCGCAGGTCGGCGCGCTTACCCTGCCCGAACAGATTAGGCTGGCTGTAGCCGAGGAAGCCCGAGAGCCCAGCGCCCCGATAACCGCCGATGGCGGTTCCGAAGTTGATGCTCCCGGTCTGCTTCTCCTCCACGTGGAATACAAGGTCAACTTCCCCAGCCTCAGGGTTGGTCAGAATCTCCGGGAGCGGAAGCGGGGTCTCGAAGAAACCCAGCGCACCTATGGATCGGTAGCTCTGGAGCAGCCGGTCCTCATTGTAGATGTCGCCCGGGAACACCACCAATCTGTCGCGGATCACCGACTCGTGGGTGTAAGTATTTCCCGCTATCGTTATCTGGTCTATGTAGAACGGACTGCTCTCCGATACCGCCCAGGTTACGTTGACGACGGGCGGCTCGCCCGGCGTGTCCGAGGGTATCCGCTCGATTATCGGCTCGACCCGTGCAAACAGATAACCTTCGTTGCGATACATCTGCTCCACCGTCTCTGTCGCCGCCGTGAGCGCGGCGCGGTCGAACACCTCCCCTTCTTCACGTGCATCATTGCCCCCGAACGGGAGACCGAGGACACTGCGCTTACGCGCGGCGAAAATCCGTTCCAGCTGCTCGGTTGGGAACCTCGAGTTGCCCTCCACCTCGAACTCACCCAGCCGGTACTGAGGGCCCTCGTTCACGGCTATGGTGATCCGCGCCTTTCCGGATTCCGGATCGATGACCATCGTGTCGGAGGCGACAGCGAAATCTATGTACCCGTGTTCGCCGTAGAAGGTAGGCAGTGTCTCCAGCAGGTCGCGCTGAAAGGTCGCGCGGTCGAACTTCCCGGCCTTGAACCAGAAGAACCCCTCCTCCTGGGTCTCCATTGCCGCACGGAGCTCCTCGTCGGAAAAGGTTTCGTTTCCGGTGAACTCGATCTGGGCAATGTTCAGCCTCTGTCCCTCCTGCACGTCGAAAGTGAGGCGGAACGCACCTTCCGTCTCCGGAACCGGTGTCAGGACGGTGTCGATGCCAGCCAGCTGGATGCCCGCGTTCGCCAGCAGGTCCCGAATCATGGTCTGAGCGTCCAGGACGAGGTTGGGGTCGAGTGGCCGCTGTGGCTGTATGCCCAGCGTGTCGCGTACCGTGCTCTCGCTTATGTGCTCGAGCCCCTCGAACTCTACCTCTGCTATGAGAGGCCGCTCCTCCACCGCGATAGCGAGCGTTACCCCCGTCGCAGGATCGCCACTCGAGAATACCTCGACATTCTCGAAATTACCCGACGCCATGAGGCGCCTGATAGCGTCCTGAATATCGACTGCGGTTACGGTCTGGCGAGCCCGAAGCCCCGAGGTCACGACAATGACAGCGTCGTCCATCCTCTCATTGCCGCGCACCAGGATGGTATCCACCGGAACGCCTCCCGTCACCTCGCCTGCTCTGGGGAGCGGCGCGGGCGTCGGAATCTGCGCTGTCACCTCTGAAACATCCGTCCAGGCCAACGCTCCTCCGAGCGTCGCCAACATCAGCAGTTGGCGCGCTCGGAGGAATATGTTCGAATTGAACTGCATCACGTTTTCGATGAAGATGGAACTCTGAAGACAAGCGATTCGTGGTCGTCGGCCACGCCGACCTCTACTTCGTCGCCCAGCGAGAACTCCGAGAGGAGGATTTTCTCCGAGAGTGGATCCTCCAGGTAGCGCTGTATTGCCCGGCGGATCGGACGCGCTCCGTATTTCTCGTCGTAGCCACGCTCGATTATGAAATCGATTGCATCCTGGTTCAGATTCAGCGTCAGCTGTTCATCCACCAATCTATCCTGCACATCCCTGAGCAGGTTGTGGACGATACTGCCGATCTGCTCGCGCGTGAGCGGATGGAATACTATAACGTCGTCCAGCCGGTTGATGAATTCGGGATTGAATGCCCGGTTGATCTCTTCGGTGACCTTCGCCTCGATGATCTCGAACTGCGTCTCATCGGACGATAGATGGAAGCCAAGACCCTTACCCTTGCCAATATCGCGCGCACCCAGGTTCGAGGTCATGATGACCACAGTATTCTTGAAGTCGATCACCCGGCCGTAGTTATCCGTCAGGTGGCCCTCATCGAGTACCTGAAGAAGGATATTGAACACATCCGGGTGCGCCTTCTCGATCTCATCGAGCAGCACAACCGAATAGGGCTTGTGCCTGACCGCCTTGGTGAGCGTGCCCGAGTCCTCGTATCCCACATATCCTGGCGGAGCACCGATGAGGCGCGACACGGAGAACTTCTCCATGTACTCCGACATATCCACGCGGATCAGAGCATCCTGATCGGAGAAGAGGAACTCGGCCAGTGCACGCGCCAGCTCTGTTTTCCCGACGCCGGTCGGACCCGCGAAAACGAAGCTACCGATGGGTCGCTTCGGGTCTTTCAGGCCCGCGCGGGAGCGACGGATCGCCCGTGCAATTGCCTCGATCGCCTTGTTCTGTCCCACCACGCGCTTGTGTAGCTCGTCCTCCATGCCGATGAGTCGCGCCGTCTCGGCCTCCTTGAGCCGCGTGACGGGAACTCCCGTCCAGCGAGACACGATGAAAGCGATCTCTTCTTCCGTGAGCGTGGGCCGATGGGTTCTCCGCTCCTCTTCCCACGCCTGCTCGCGCTCGGAGATCTTCGATTGCAGCTCACGCTCGTTGTCGCGGAGCTCGGCTGCCTTCTCGAAGTCCTGATCACGGATCGCCTGATCCTTGCGCTCCCCGAGCTCTTCCATTTCCTTCTTGAGATCGGCGACCTCCGGGGGCGGCACCTGCGTGGCGAGCCTCGCGCGGGCGCCCGCTTCGTCTATCACATCGATAGCCTTGTCGGGTAGGAAGCGGTCGGTGATGTAACGCTCCGACAGCTTCACCGCGCTGACGATTACCTCATCCGGGATGTGGATGCGGTGATGGTCCTCGTAGTGAGTCTTCAGTCCGTTGATTATCTCCACCGTCTCCTCCTCCGACGGCGGCTCGACAGCAACGGTCTGGAAGCGGCGCTCCAGAGCGCCATCCTTCTCGATGTACTTCCGGTACTCATTGAGCGTGGACGCGCCGACACACTGCAATTCGCCACGCGCGAGCGCGGGCTTGAGCATGTTGGAGGCGTCGATAGCACCTTCCGCGGCTCCGGCGCCCACCAGCGTATGTAGCTCGTCGATGAAGAGTATCACCTGCTTGCTCTGCGCGATCTCGTTCATCACGGCCTTGAGGCGCTCCTCGAACTGCCCACGGTACTTCGTTCCCGCTATCACCGCCGCCATGTCCAGAGCGAGCACGCGATGGTCGCGCAGGCTGTCAGGGCAGTTCCCGCTGGCAATCAGCTGCGCGAGACCCTCGACAATTGCGGTCTTGCCGACTCCCGGCTCCCCGATGAGAACCGGGTTGTTCTTCTTCCGCCGCGACAGGATCTCCATGACCCGCTCGATCTCGTCGGCCCGCCCGATAGTAGGGTCCAGGTCGTCCTGACGAGCGAGCTCGGTGAGGTCACGGCAGAAGTGGTCGAGTGCCGGGGTCTTCGACTTCTTGTCACCCTTGGGAGCGCCGGGCGTACCGGTAGTACCGCCGCCACCCGCTCCAGTTTGCGAAGCGTTCGGCTCGGAGCCCAGCAGCTTGAGCGTCTGACCGCGCGCCTCGTCCAGAGTTACGCCGAGCTGATTGAGTACCTCCGCGGCTATACCCTTTTCCTCACGCAACAACCCCAGAAGCAGATGCTCCGTGCCCACATATGAGTGGTTGAGCTCGCGGGCCTCGGCCATAGCGAACTCCAGCACCTTCTTGGCGCGTGTAGTGTAAGGCAGCTCGCCAAGGGCGATGGTCGCCTTACCCCGACGGACGGACTCCTCGATCCGTTCCTGGACCTGCTCCAGGTCAACGGAAAGGTTGGTCAGTACCGCCGCGGCGACGCCTTCGCCCTCGCGAATCAGGCCCAGGAGGATATGCTCGGTCCCCACATAATCGTGCTGGAGTCGAATCGCCTCTTCGCGGGCCATAGCGAGGACCTTTCGGACCCGGTCCGTGAAGTTGTAGTTCATAAACAGCCTTTCATTCCGGAAAGTCTTCCGATTCGCCGTTCCTGTCGTGCCCTGGAGCGGCCTCTCCAGCTAGAATGTCCCTGATATAGCTTGCGCGGTACTGGTCGGCTTCCGACGATGAAAGCGATTTCCCCGCGACCTGCTCCAGATGTGCGGACTGCGTGAAGATCATGATTTGGTTGAGCGTATATACACGGAGCTTCGGTAGAAGTTTCAGACCAACGCCCAGCCGAATACCACTCAGCAGGTTCATTACTTCGACGAACGATATCGAGTGGGCGTAGCGCAGCAAACCATAGGCTCGCCACACTTTGTCCTCGATCACTGCAGGCGCGTCGCGTAGCAGCACCGCCCGAGCCTGCATCTCGTACTGAATCACCTGCTGAACGATCTTCTGGAGGTGATCCACAAGGTCTTCTTCGGTCTTACCCAGCGTGGTCTGATTAGAGATCTGAAAGAAATTGCCAACGACTTCGGATCCCTCGCCGTACAATCCTCTGAACGTAAGACCCACCTGGGAAATGCCCTGGAGGACCTTACCTATCTCCTGCGTCAATACCAATCCGGGAAGATGCACGAGTACCGAGGCTCGCAGACCGGTGCCCACATTGGTCGGACAGGAGGTGAGGTATCCGAACTCGGGATGAAACGCATACTCCAGCTGCTCGCTAAGCTCCTCATCCAGCTCGTCCACTCGGAGCCATGCTTCCCGGAGTCTGAATCCGCTCACCAGATTCTGGAGCCGGAGGTGGTCCTCCTCGTTGATCATAACCCCAAGGGTTTCCTGCGCAGCGAGGAGCAGGGCCGAATGGGTCCCGGGATGCCCCTCTTCCGGGCCTATCAGCTCCTGGCTGACCAGATGGCTTTCCAGCAGCAAACGCCTGGCGGGCGAGGTCATCTCGTTTATGGATACCATGCTGGCGCCCTTGAGGAGCTTCGACTTCTCGGCCGCCTCACGCGTGGCAGCCAGAACCGCACGACGGTCGGACTCGGAAGCACGCGCGGCGAACGGGTGATCGCGGAGATTTCGGGCCAATCTAACTCGTGTCGACAGCACGATGTCAGCATGCGGTCCGCCCGCATCCATCCATTTCAGACCCGTTTCCGAGGGACCATCCGGTATCATGATAGTGCCTGCACTCTAGTCACTCCGTTTCGATAACACGGATCTCATCTCGCAGGGCGGCGGCTCGTTCGAATTCCTCCTCGCCTATTGCCCTCTGCAGACTCCTCTTAAGGCTCTGCAGATGCGCCGAGCGGTCGGCCTCGTCGGGATCGGGCGGTAGTATCACCTTGCCAACGTGCTGCGGAGCGCCATGCAAGCGACGAAGGAGACCTCGAAGGTGCTTCTCGAAATGCGAATAGCACGTCGCGCACCCCAGTCGCCCGGTCTGCCTCAGTTCCATCGCCGAAAGTCCGCACGAGGGGCAATCGCCCTCCGGCACGGTGGACTCGCCGAGGCTGCTTCCAATCTGGGCAAGAAAATCCGTAAGCGGAACACTGACGGGTTCAGAACCGGTATCCACTCCACGCTCTGCTGCACATGCCTCGCAAAGGTGGAGTATGTTCATCTCGTTGTGCTCGATCTGCGTCAGTTGAACGCTTGCGTCCTCTCGCCCGCAATTGTCGCATTGCATTCTCGTTCTCCCTTCAGACCCGAACGATTATGGACCGCATCAACCGATCCATTGATCCGACGCTTCCCGTAGCGCTTCCCGGGTGACATCCACGAGCCGGCCATCCATCAATTCGGCAACCCGGTCTGCCCGCGCCGCGAGATGCAGATTGTGAGTTACCAGGATCATTGCTGATCCGTGCCGCTCGTTGACCTCGAACAGTAGATCGTGGAGACGATCGCTGGTGCCCGGATCGAGATTGCCCGAGGGCTCGTCGGCCAGGATCGCGAGCGGTCTGTTCACCAGTGCCCGCGCGACAGCCACTCTTTGTTGTTCGCCGCCGGAGAGTCGACCGGGCTTATGATCGAGCCTCCTGGCAAGGCCCACGTCCTCCAGGAGCTCCCGCGCCCGATCGCTCGCCACACGCGGAGTTTCGCCGCGGATCAGCTGAGGGAGCATGACGTTCTCGTGGACCGAAAATTCTTTCAGCAGATGATGGAACTGAAAAACGAATCCAATATGGTGATTGCGCAGCAGCGCGAGCTCTTCTTCAGAAAGGCTCTGCAGCTCCTTTCCGCCTATCCACATTTCTCCGGAAGTCGGCAGATCGAGCCCACCGAGGATCTGGAGAAGGGTAGATTTGCCTGCTCCGCTCTCGCCGATTATCGCTATCGCCTCACCCGGGGCAACGTCCAGCGATGCTCCTTTCAGGACTTCGATTGGCGAGCCGTCTCCCGCCACATAGGTCTTGAATACGTCGCGCGCGGCTATCGCGGGCTTCCGCTCGTGGACGCCGTCACTAACATCAGTCATGGCGGATCGCCTCCACAGGCTGAAGGCGCGCGGCCTGACGGGCCGGATAGATCGTCGCGACGAACGAGATGACCAGGCTGAGTGCCAGTATTATTCCTATGTCCCCCGCATCGAAAGCGATCGGCAGGTGATCGATGAAGTAGACATCTCCAGGTATGGCGATCAGCTCGAACCGGTCGAGGAGCCACATTACGAAGAGCCCCGCGACGGCACCCGAAAAGGATCCCACCGTACCGATCACCAGCCCCTGGATCATGAATACCCGCTGGACCTGCTTCGCTGTCAGCCCCATCGACTTGAGTATCCCGATCTCGCGGGTCTTGTCAGTGACGACCATGACGAGGGTGGAGATGATGTTGAACGCTGCAACTATGACTATGAGCAGCAGAATGACGCCCATCGCCCACTTCTCGAGCTGAAGTGCTGAGAATAATGACGCATTTTGCGACTGCCAATCTATGGCGCGGTACGGGAGGCCCATCTCCGCCTCTATGGCATCCGCCACCTGATCGGCCGCCATGGCATCCACCGCTCGAATCTCCAGACCAGTCACATCTGTTCCCAGGCCAGTCAGTTCCTGCGCTGCCGCCAGGGTAGTGTACATGAACTTATTGTCGTACTCGTACATTCCGGTGGAGAACCGACCCGCAACCTCGAAGCGGCGAATCGTTGGCATTAGGCCACCCAGTGCCGTGGTGCGGGCATCCTGGAGAGAGATGACATTGACCGTATCTCCGGCGTAGAGGCCGAACCGCGAAGCCAGCGCATCACCCAGCAGGAGTGGCGGGTAACCAGTCTCTGTGGACTCGAGGCGAAGCTCTCCCTCGCGGATCTTCGATACCACGTCCGTTACTGGCTCGTCGTCCTGCCCCGGATCTATCCCACGGAGAATGGCGAACTCGGCATAGCCGGCCGGGTTGCGGAGTCCGACTTCGGCGTGGATGAAAGGCGCGGCCGCCCTGACACCCTCCACATCGCGGACCCTGCTTAGGGCACCCTCCCAACTCTCCACACGCATGGTATTGCCATACGTGGTGACCCATACGTGAGGATTGGTCCCCAGTATCTTATCGCGGAGATCCCGCTGGAGCCCGGTCATCACGGCTGTCACGACGATGAGGGCCATCACACCCACGAATACGCCGCCGATCGAGATCAGCGTGATCAGTGAGATGAAGCGCTCGCCTTTCTGGGACGAGAGGTATCGACGGGCGATGAACCACTCGAGGCTCATAGGTGGTATCGCCCTGCCGAAGAGCCTCGTCCAAGCCGTACCATTCGCCGGTAGATCATCCTCACTCGGGCCGCATGGTCGGAAATAGGATTACGTCGCGTATCGACGGCTGATCGGCCAGCAGCATAACCAGCCTGTCTATGCCCATACCGAATCCTCCAGTAGGAGGCATGCCATATTCGAGTGCGCGGATGAAGTCGTCGTCCACAGGATGCGCCTCGTCGTCGCCCTCACGCATCAAACGGGTCTGCGCCTCCATCCGATCCCGCTGGTCGAGTGGGTCGTTGAGCTCGCTGTATGCGTTCACGATCTCCCGCCCGGCTATGATGAGCTCGAATCGCTCCGTCAGGGAAGGATTACCGCGCTTCGGCTTCGCCAGCGGTGACATCTCCCTGGGATAATCGGTTATGAAAGTCGGCTGCCGCAGCTTCGGCTCGACCAGCGCCCCAAAGATCTCGTCGACGAGCTTACCGCGACCCATCGATGCGACATCGTCGACACCCAGCTCGCGAACCCGCTTGCGGAGGTCGTCGTCAGTCATCGCACTCGCATCCACCTTAGCGATCTCTCGGAGCGAGTCGTCCAGGGTGTAGCGGGTGAAAGGAGGGGTGAAGTCGATGACCTCCTCGCCATGCGTGATCTCCAGGTTACCGCACGCGTCCGCGACCGTCTCCCTGAGCAGCTCTTCAGTAAGCTGCATGACATCTTCGTAATCCAGATACGCCGCATAGAACTCCAGCATGGTAAACTCCGGATTATGCGAACGATCCATGCCCTCGTTGCGGAAGTCCTTACCGATCTCGTACACCCGCTCGAACCCGCCCACGATCAGGCGTTTCAGGTACAGCTCGTCGGCTATCCGCAAGTAGAGCGGCAGGTCGAGCGTGTTGTGGTGTGTTACGAAAGGGCGCGCTGCGGCGCCTCCGTAAATCGGCTGCAGAACAGGTGTTTCGACCTCGAGGAAGCCACGTTCGTCCAGGAATCGACGGAGTGTGCGGATGATCTTCGCTCGTAGGATGAAGACATTGCGCACTTCCGGTGAGACGGCCAGATCAACGTAGCGTTGGCGATAGCGGAATTCGCGATCGGTTACTCCTGAGTAGGTCTTGCGCTCGCCAGTTTCCGCGTCGACCTCCTCCTTCCCCATAGGGAGCGGGCGGATCGCCTTTGCGAGCGGTTGAAACGACTCAACCCGCACGGTAACTTCTCCCGCGCGCGTGCGGAATACCTGTCCCTCGACGCCGATCCAATCGCCGAGATCCATCAGGTCCAGGACGGCGTATGCGTCTTCGCCCAGGACGTTGACCCTCAGGTAGAGCTGAATGCGTCCCGACAGATCGGCGATATGGGCGAACCGGCTCTTGCCCATATCACGCATCGAGACGATTCGGCCCGCCAGACGGACGGTCTGGCCCTCCTCCTCGTCATCGCTGAAGCCAGCCAAGGCCTCCTGCGTGGTATGCGAACGGTCGAATCCGTACGCGAAGGGTTCCACTCCCCTCGCCCTCATCTCGTCCAGTCTTGCGAGCCTGTCGTAAACCTCCCGGCTCCAGTCCTCGCGCTCCGCTCTAGTCGGCCCGTTCACTTGTTTGCCCCGTATTCCTTCAGATAAGCCTGGATGAGCGGATCGAGATCACCGTCCATCACTTTCTGCACGTCACTCAGCTTCAGCTCGCTGCGATGGTCGTTCACCATAGTGTATGGCTGGAAAACATATGAGCGTATCTGACTGCCCCAGCCTATATCGGTCTTCGTCGATTCCAGCTTCGCCTTCTCCGCTTCCTGCTCCTCGCGCGCCTTCTGGTAAAGTGCCGCCTTCAGCATCTTCATGGCCGTCGCGCGGTTCTTGTGTTGAGAGCGCTCCTGCTGACACGTGACCACTATGCCCGACGGAAGGTGGCGCAGGCGAACCGCCGAACTCGTTTTGTTGACGTGCTGACCTCCGGCGCCAGAAGCTCGGTAGACGTCCATCTCCACATCCTCGTCCCTGATCTCTATCTCGATCGTATCGTCTACCACCGGGTAGATGAACACCGACGCGAAGGAGGTGTGGCGCCTGGCCTGCGAGTCGAACGGCGATATGCGAACCAGGCGATGTACTCCGCGCTCCGATTTGAGGTAGCCGAACGCATAATCTCCACGAATCTCAAGCGTCGCGGATTTTATGCCCGCCTCATCGCCCTCCAGACGATCCAGTAGTTCCACGTCGAAGCCGTGGCTCTCTCCCCAGCGCCCGTACATCCTGAGCAGCATTTCCGCCCAGTCCTGCGATTCCGTACCACCGGCTCCTGGGTGTATGGTGAGGAGCGCGTCGCGGTGGTCGTCAGGCCCCTGCAACATGTTCCGAAGCTCCAGGTCGTCCAGACCACGACCGATCTGCTCCACCTCCCGCTTCCATTCCTCGAGCAGCTCGTCGTCGCTCTCACCCTCGAGCAACTCACCCAACTCGACCATCTCGACTACCTTACCCGATAGTCGCTGCCATGGGTCCGTCCATGCCTTGAGGCGGTTCGATTCGGCGATTACCTCGCGCGCCGCGTCCGGGTCATTCCAGAAGGCGGGGTCCGCCATGCGCGCTTCGAACTGCTGGATCCGGTCCTGCTTGGCAGCGAGGTCAAAGAAACCCCCTCAGCTCGTCGAGCCTTTCCCGGTATGCGGCCAGTTCGGCCTGTAGGTCTGCTATCATCTCGATACGTCAAAAAGCCCAAAGACAAAACCAAGGGCGCCCCATCTGGAGCCCCCTTGGAGAGGTAAACTAAGATAACCGGCGCGGTGCGCCGCCTGCAACCCGCGCGGCGACTAGAAGATCCGGGATCCGCGGGCGAGGATGTCGTTGAGGGCGTGCCGGAAATGCGGCGTTCGACGGGCGATCTCCATCCCTACCTGGCTCACGTACTCGTCCCAGCTCTTCTTGATCTCCTCCTGAAACTCGCGACGGAGTGTTCCCGCCTGGAGACTCCGGTCCCGTCGCTCAGGATGATACGTCGCAATATCGGAGACGAGTGCGCGAGCGAGCCGCCGCGCTTTGGCATCGGGATCGACCTCGCCAAAGGCAACCGTGGGTGCGGCGGTGGACGTAGCTTCGGCAACGCTCGGAGTGGCCGCGGCCGCGGCCGCCGGTGATGGCTCCGGCTCGGATGATAATTTCGCGGGCGCGGGTTTCTCCGCTGACGGGGATTCCTCAGATGCGACGCGGAACACGCCGCTACAAACTGAACATCTGGCTGAGATTCCACCCTCCGGAATCTTGCTTGGATCGAGTCTGAAGGTCGTCTCGCAATGTGGGCAGGTAGATTTCATGGGTAATGCTAAAAAGCGGAATCATGGAAAGACAAAGCGGGCTCGGATAATATCACCCGTGGATCGAGCCGAAGCCTATCAGGTCATCTCGTTGCCCGTCCGCCGGTCGATCACGTAAAGTGATCCCGGGAACGTCTTGGCGTAGGCTTTCATCTCGGTCGCCAGCTCGCTGATCTGGCCGGTATGTGTAAGAGATCTATGGTGATTAGTGACAACTCCGATGGACAGCGTCATCAGCGGAACTTCATACTCCTCGCCCCGTCGGTCCTTGCCGATGAAGAAGTTCCGCTCTCGGTCCTCCTCGGTATACTGGAGAGGCATGAGATCGTCGAACACAGCGATAACATCGTCACAGCACGCGGCGAGATGTTCGAACGGAATTGTAAAGATAAAATCATCGCCGCCAATATGGCCCACGAACGCGCCCGGCGAGTGGCCGCGTACGACGTCTCTCAGGATCCGTGAGACTATGAGAATCACGCGGTCGCCATGATTGTAGCCGTAGCGGTCGTTGAACTCTTTGAAGTGGTCCAGATCCGCGTAGCAGACGGCAAAAGTCTCGCCGCTCCTGAGACGTTCAGCAAAATCCCTCTCTATCTGCACCGTCCCGGGGAGGCGCGTGGTCGGATGGACGCTTACGTCGCGCTCCGCCCGTCGCAACGCCAGTCGTAGACGTAACGTGCTCTCCCGCTCCGATACAACCTCCGTCAGCACCTCATCGGCACCCGCCTCTAGCGCCGCTGCTGCCGCGTCCTTCTCCGCATCGGTAACATACACTATGAGCGGAACCACAGCCGTGAACGACTCCTCTTTCATGCGACGGCAAAGATTCAAGGCCGCCTCATCGGCTCCAGTGCCATCCACGATCACCGCCGTGGGGTAGGCACGACTCACGCGAGCGAGAACATCGCTCGCTGAGCTGAGCTCGAGGATTGAATAGCCGCCCTCCTCGGCAAACCTGCGTACCGCCCGAGGAACCGAACGATTGTCAGACGAATAATGTAGTAGCAACGAAGAAGGCGGCATGAGGTCTGATACGGGTCTCTGATTTTCGGCAAGCTACCTCCGCACCTGCGGAGATGTCAAATCCAGGGAACGCACCGTCCGTGGCTTCCCTGGCTAGAGAGGTGTCGCCTCGTCTATGAGCAGAATGGGTATTCCGTCTCGTACTTCGTAGCGAATGGAACACGCTTCGCATACGAGCGATGGTGGTTCCTGATCGAATCTCAGGTCGCCCTTACATTTCGGACATACCAGGATATCGAGAAGCTGCTGGTCTAACATCTCACGCCTTTTCGGGGGGAACGGGAAATCCGAGTCGCTGTAACTCGATCGATTTTTTTCGCCAGTTCGGAAGTATTTTTATCCAGAGATCGAGGTATATTCGTCGGCCGACGAAGATCTCGATCTTCCGGCGTGAAGCCGTGCCGAGCTCCCGTATCGCGGCGCCGCGGCGCCCTATCAATATACCCTTCTGACTCGCGCGCTCCACATATATCGTCGCCCGTATGAACAGGGGATCCTCGGCCTCGCGAAACTCGTCAACCCGAACGGCCACGCTGTAGGGGATCTCCTCCTGGTACTGCTCGAACACAGTTTCGCGGATCAACTCCGAAACGAAAAAACGTACGGATTGTGTCGATAGCTCGTCGTCAGGATACAAAAATGGTGATGCCGGCAACCCGGCTATGATCCGGGCGCGTAGCTCGTCCACTCCCGCTCCAGTCGCCGCTGAAATAGAAATAGCGGGTACTTCAAGCTGATTATGCGCCCACGATCGGAGTCTGGCAACCGCCGCGGTGGTCGCGATATCTATTTTGTTTATAGCCACCACGAGTCGAGATCCACTGCGATTAAGCAGCGACAGCATCTCCTCGCCCAGCTCCGGCGGCGGGTCACGGCCGTCCAGCAGCAGCACCACGACGTCCGTGTCGGAAAGCGCATCGCGTATCAGCCCGAGCATGGAGTGGTGCAGAAGGTACGCGGGATCGACGATGCCCGGGGTGTCGACGAAAATCATCTGTGCGCCGTCGCGCGAGTCGATGCCCACCACCCGCTCGCGCGTGGTCTGCGCGAAGGGCGTGACAATGCTCAACTTCTGATCGATCAGCCGATTCAGCAGCGAGGACTTCCCGACATTTGGTAGCCCTACCAACGTCACGAGACCAGCTCTGGTCGGATGGCTCTCCTCCGGAATACTCTCTATCGATTCAGACATGCCGCAATTTACCGCCATCAGCTACTAACGTACAGGCACAAAAACACCCGGAGCCGTTGTGGCTCCAGGGGTTCTAATATATGGACGGCGTGGAGAGCGCGGACGTGGAGCTCACGTTCAGCCCGCCGTGGACACCCGAGCGAATCCCGGCGATGATAAGATCAGCTCTGGGAATCTAGAGGCCAACTTCTAAAGAACTCTTCCTCCGTT
>DASSKB010000071.1:0-2616 GCA_035690925.1 Longimicrobiaceae bacterium | reverse complement strand
CCGCTGGCGCGACCAGTTCAATCTATCGCTAGATCCTGTCACCGCGTTGGCGTATCACGATGAGACGCTGCCCGCGGAAGGCGCGAAGGTCGCGCACTTCTGCTCCATGTGCGGACCCAAATTCTGCTCGATGAAGATATCGCAGGAGATCCGGGCGAGCGCGGAGGCGGGGATGCAGGAGAAGGCGAAGGAGTTCAGGGAGATGGGCGGGGAGATATATGTTACTGAAACATCCGTATCGTGATGCTTTAGAGCGAATGTGAAGCGGGATGTGACATCCTTCTAAGCAACGGATACGAGATCGTAAAGAAGTTTCGAGAGCTCTCGGGCATCTACTAACATGTAAGGGGGGGCACAACCCGTTAGCTGGCGGCTGTTATGACAGCACCCGCTTGCGCTCCAATCCCTCCAGCAACAAATCGAGCGTAAACTCGAACTCAACCCGGCTGTCACACCAGCCGAGCATGTCGCCATTGTTGGCGTGGATCTCGGCCGCAACCATCGCCATCATGTTGGGTAGCGCCGCGGCGAGGCAGCGGTAGCGTAGCGCCGCCCGCCAGTCAGCACCGCTGCGGTTCTCGCTGATGGCGTCCCGCACGTCCGCGATGAGCTCGTCGACCAGACCGTCCAGCAGCGCGTCCATTTCTGGCATGTCGGCACGATCTCCTCCGGGCTGTGGATGATCCCGATGGGACTGCTCGTGCTGCGTTCGGGATGGATGCCGCGGTTGATGGGATGGTTGCTCATCGCGGGCGGCGTCGGTTACGTCCTTTATGGGTTCATCGTGTACATCGCCCCGGGTGCCAGTCCATTGCCAGCATGCAGGCGGTTATGTTCGGCGATCCGCGGCAGGATCTACCTCCATGGACCGGGTATAGCGTGGGTTATCGTCTGGTCAACCAGCGGATGCAGCAGGACCCGGCTATGGATATCGCTACCATGACGGCCGCGCCGACCTCAGCCTTCATACCGGACGGGACGGATTGAGAATGGAAGGTGCGGCGATTATCCGTCCGGCCAATCCAGGTCCAGAGTCTCGCCAATTTTGAGCCTCTGCCATAACCGATGCATGTCCTCCCACGCCGAGCATACAGCCGAAATTTGCTCGTCCGTGATCTTCCGGGGCTGATGACCAGGCGGGGTCCAGGTGTAGCGGCGTAGCCGATCACGCAGAATGGACGAGTCGGCCCCAAGACGGTCCTCGAACGCCTGGTTGAACAGGCCGACAAGGATCTCCGTTTCGGTTAGTACTTTTTTGTTTGCCTTGAGAATGTCCTTCGACCGTTGGGTTGCCTGCGGACGGCGGCGGCCGCTTATGTGCGTGAGACTGCCGAACACAGCACCGTCGGCGACGCTTCCCCAGAATCCCTGACGGATCCCGAGCGCCTGCTCGACAACAAAATGAGCGAGGTCGTGAGGGATTGCGCCCATATGCCCCACCCCCTTCACGTGGTATGTGACCCCATCCGAACGGGTGATTTCCGTTTCGTATCTTCGGTCGTCGAGGCGCTTTAGACGAAGGTGCATACTGGATAGATTCGCGTGCGGCCGGATACAGGGCAGAATCATGGAAGAGCGCCGCGAAAATATTTGGACAACCGAATCAGAGCAAGGCCAGAACACCAATGATCCGACGCCAGTGAACGCGGCGGTGAAAAGACAACGGTCCTAGCCTCGGCGCACTCCTTGCGCCACGTCGGCCCATCGGGAGAGCACTCGCAACCAGGTATCGGAGCCATGAAATGACCATCGCCATCACCGGAGCCACCGGCCAGCTCGGCCGCCTCGTAATCGAGCGACTCAAGACCAGGGTGGCCGCCGAAGACCTCGTCGCGCTCGCGCGGTCGCGGGAAAAAGCGGCGGACCTCGGCGTCGCTGTGCGTGAGGCAGACTACGACCGGCCGGAGACGCTGGGGCCGGCGCTCCAGGGCGTCGATACGCTTCTGCTCATCTCCGCCAGTGAGGTCGGCAAGCGGACAGCGCAGCACCGCAACATTCTCGAGGCGGCGAAAGAGGCCGGTGTGAACCGGATAGTCTATACCTCACTGCTACACGCCGACACCTCCTTACTGAGTCTTGCCGAGGAACACGCCGAGACGGAATCTGAGCTGAAGGCGTCTGGCATTCCGTTCACGATCCTGCGGAACGGGTGGTATACGGAGAACTACACCGGGTCGATACCCGGGGCACTCGCGGGCGGAGCCTTCCTCGGGAGCGCCGGTGAGGGGCGGATATCGTCAGCGGCCCGCGCCGATTATGCCGACGCCGCCGTGGAGGTGGTGACGGGAGAGGGGCACGAGGGGAAGACGTACGAGCTGGCTGGCGATGAGGCGTGGACGCTGAGCGACCTGGCTGCCGAGATCTCCCGCCAGACCGGAGAGACGATCCCGTACAAAGACCTACCGGAGGCGGAGTACGCCGCCGCGCTCGAGGGATTCGGTCTTCCTCAGGGACTGGCGCAGGCGATCGCGGGATGGGATACCGCAGCATCGCACGGCGCTCTGTTCGACGAGTCGCGCCAGCTCTCGGCCCTGATCGGTCGTCCCACAACACCACTCCGGGTGACGGTTTCTGAGGCGCTCGCGGAGGGTGCTTGAAAGGGACGGCACGGAGGAG
>DASSKB010000070.1:0-5274 GCA_035690925.1 Longimicrobiaceae bacterium | reverse complement strand
GGCAAGCCCGTCGATCGCACCGAGTGGGCGATGACTCCGCCGACGGTCAACGCGTATTACTCTCCGCTGTTGAACGAGATCGTCTTCCCCGCCGGCATTCTCCAGCCTCCCTTCTACGACCCGAACGCCGACGACGCCGTGAACTATGGCGGGATCGGCGCGGTGATCGGTCACGAGATCAGCCACGGTTTCGACGACCAGGGCCGCAAGTCGGATGGCGATGGCAACCTGCGCGACTGGTGGACAGCTGAAGATGCCGCGGCCTTCGAGGCGCGCGCGGATCGGCTCGTAGAGCAGTACAACAGCTACAACCCGGTGGACGATCTTCATGTGAACGGTCGGCTCACGCTGGGCGAGAACATTGGTGACCTGAGCGGTCTGGCGGTCGCCTACCAGGCGTATCAGCGCTCACTCGGCGGTGAAGAGGCGCCTGTGATCGGCGGCTTCACGGGCGATCAGCGTTTCTTCCTCGGCTGGGCGCAGGTCTGGCGAACCAAGTTCCGCGACGAAGCTCTGCGGCAGCAGCTTCTGACGAACCCACATTCGCCGGGCCGCTATCGCGTAAATGGGGTGCTCGTGAATCTTCCCGCATTCTATGAGGCATTCGGAGTCGAGCCGGGCGATGATATGTATCTGCCGCCCGAGGAACGGGTCGAGATCTGGTGACGAAGGACAGCGGCGGCGAAGCGTCGTTCGCCTCCGGTGAGGGGCGCGAGATCTTTGCGGTATTCGATGAGCTGCCGACACCCATCCTCTTTCTGGATGCGACGGGCGCTGTGCTGCGCGCGAATCGCGCGGCCAGCACCGGTCTCGAGAGGCCGGTAGAGGAGCTAGTCGGTCGCGCTTTTTTCACGGACATATTCCCGTCGCTCGCCCAGGACGGGGTCGACAGCCTCTACGTCGAGCAGATTGGTCGGGGCCCGGTAGAAATAGACCACGATGCTGACATCCGACTGGGCGGCGTGCAAACCCGAGCCCACGTGGTAATCCGTTCATTCGAATTCATGGGGGCTCCGTGGGGTGTCGCGCTTCTTCAGGACATGAGTGCTCTCGTCAGAGAGAAGGAAAGGCGGAAGCGCGCCGAGAGCCTGGCCGCCGTAGGCGAGCTGGCGGCGGGTATCGCCCACGAGGTAAATAATCCGCTCGCCAGCATCACCAGCTTCGCCCAGCTGCTCTCGGGGGAGTCGGACAGAGCGGATCACCGCCGCGCGCTTCAGATCATCGTCGACGAAGCCTCCCGCATCAGTCGCATAATCGATAACCTGATCCGGTTCGCGCATCAGCAGGGGGTCGGCGGCCGCGAGCCGGTAGACCTCAACGAGATCGCGGAGGAAGTACTCGCCATTCAAGGATACGCGCTCGAAACGGCGGGTGTTGAGCTGCGGCGGGATTACGACGCTGCGATGTCGCCCGTAATGGGCGAGCGCGGCGCGCTGCAACAGGCGGTCCTCAACCTGGTGGTGCGCGCGGAGAATGCGCTTTCGCGACGGCCAGCGGACCGCCTGCTGATTATACGCACCCGCGAATCGTCTGAAGGTGTTGTCCTCTGCGTGATTGATAACGGGCCGGGCATCCCACGCGAGCGCCTGCCGAGCCTTTTCGAACACGTAACCGGAGCCGACGACGCTGAAATCGGTACGACACTGGCCAGTACCGCTACTATCGTCCGTGAGCACTCTGGCCACATCTGGGCTGAGAGCGAAACCGATAGGGGAACGACAGCTTTCTACCTCCGCCTTCCACGAATCAACGCGCCGATAGAAGAAGTTCAGGCACCGGCGCCCGTTCCGCCGCCGCAGGCGCCCAGAACCCCGCATGTCCTCCGTGTCCTCGTGGCCGACGACGAGCCGACCCTACGGCTTGCGATCAGCACGTTTCTGAGAAGGCGTGGCCACGACGTCACGGTGGCGGAAGATGCCTACGAAGCGCTCCGTCTGGTCAAGGTAAACGAGTTCGATGTAGCCCTCGTGGACGCCCGGATGCCCGGCGACGGTCTGCGCCTGCTGGAGCAGTTGGAGGCGATGCCTGCGCTTAAGGGGCGAACGGCCCTCATGACGGGCGACCTCGGCCGATCACGAACTCAGCAGGGCACGGCGACCGGTCGCCCGTACCTGTCCAAGCCGTTCGATCTGGAGGAGATGGTGCGCCTGGTGGAGACGCTGGGTAACTGAGTCTGGCGTGCCGCTCAGCTCAGGGGTGTGCTCATCTGAGACCTGGTGCTGACCCGTTCCGCATCGAGCAGGAAGCGGCGGGACCAGGCGTGGACATCATGGGTGAGGACCCTGTCGCGCAGTTTGAGCATTCGGGCTATCCGCTCGCCCTCGGGCATTACCAGCGCTGTTTCGAGTGCTTCATCCATACTGTCGGGGCTGTATGGATTGGTGAGCACCACTCCGTCCAGCTCAGCGGCGGCGCCGGCGAACTCTGAGAGAATCACAACCCCTTCCACGCCCACGCTCGCGGCAATGTACTCCTTCACTACCAGGTTGAGGCCATCGCGAAGCGGCGTGACCCAGATGAGGTCTGCGGCGGTGTAGAACGCCACCAGCTCGTCGCGCTCGAATGATCCGTAGAAGTGGATCACCGGCTGCCAATCCATGGTACCGAATCGACCGTTTATCCGACCCACCGCTTCCTCCGCCAGCCTCCTCATCTCCTGAAACTCCTCCATCCCTGTGCGCGTGGGAACCGCGATCTGGACGAACGAGATCTCGCCTACCTGCTCAGGATGCCTGTCCAGATATCGTTCGAAACATTCCAAGCGCTCGAGTGCGCCTTTAACGTAGTCGAGCCGCTCCGCGCTCAGGATTAGCCGCTTCGCGCCGGTCCGCTGCCTTATCTCATCCCGGCGACGCCGCGTGTCGGGGGCCTGGGCCATCATCGCGAAGTACTCCACATCCACCCCTACAGGGTAGGCGCCGAGCGCCACCTCGTGCATTCCGTACCGCAATGAGAGCGGGTAGCGCGGAACCGCCACTGCCGGCCCATGTGCTATGAGGTCGGTCCCGGTTACCGCTGTTGGTGTCGCACCCATGAACCGCTCCGCTGTATCGGCGAAGTTGAGCGCGTACGACGGGATGTGGAAGCCTATCAGGTCCAGGTGGAGGAGCCCGTCCAGTATCTCCTCGCGCCACGGGATAACGCCGAATATGTCTGGAGGTGGAAAGGTAGTATGGAGGAACAGCGCGACAGTAAGGTCCGGCCGCCGCTGCTTGATGAGCTTCGGCACGAGCATGAGGTGGAAGTCGTTCACCCACACCACCGCGCCCTCCGCCGCCTCTTCGCAGGTAGCTATCGCGAATGTTTCGTTGACCCGCTTGTAAGTCTCCCACGAATCGCCGGTGAACCGTGCCCGATCCAGTAAGCTGAACAGCACGGGCCAGATGGCCGTGGAGGTGAATTCGTAGTAGAATCGCCGGGCCTCTTCGGCATCCAGTCCTATCCGCCGAACTGTGTAGGAATCGTCCACATCGGCGCTCGGAACTGTAATCCTGGTCTCGAACGCGGTACCTTCCTCGATCTCTCGCCAGGCGATCCAGGTTCCGCGCTTCTGCCGCATCACCGAGTCGAGCGTGCTGAAGACTCCATTCGTCTTACGCTGCAGCTCTGGGCCCTCCGGCGTCTCGACCTCCTTGTACGGCTCTCTATGGGAGAGAACTATGAAGTCACTCGGCATGAATCTCTACCCATCCGAAGTGCCGCAAACCCTCGAGTATGCCTGCCGCACCGGTCCCTTCGGCATGGTAGAGATGCTCCAGCCCACGGGTGCGCTCCAGTAGACCGGCCTCGCAATTGCCCACCACGATCCCGCAGAGCCCGCTCTCCATCAGCGCAAGATCATTGAGAGAATCGCCCGCAACTACGACATCCGCCTCCTCACGCGCCAGCCATCCCAGAACGCGCCTCAGGGTAGTGCCCTTGTTCACCCCGGCGGGGAGGACGTCCAGATACACGCCGGCAGAGCCTACCAAGTCGACCGAAAGGTCTTCCAATCGGGCGCCCATTGCGGTAATGACATCATCCATATTACCGTCGCGAAGCCAGTACGATACCCTACGCGGCGAGCGGACCTCCTGCTCCTCTATTCCAGGCAGTTCCGCGAGCCTCTTTCGGATCACCTCGCCGCCGGGCCAGCTCTCATCGAGTATGGCCTCGACCTCCTCGATCGGCTCGAAGTCGCTTCCACCTACTACGCTCGTTCCGACATCGGCTATCAGCAGATCTGGCCGCGGCAGCCCCGACTCTTCCATCAATTCTCGTGTTGCCGCGATAGAGCGGCCGGTGACATAGAGAAGCGCTGCTCCGGGCAGAGCGCGCAATGCACTCTGCAGACGCGCACGATCCTCGACCGTTCCGCCGGCGAATGTGCCGTCCAGATCGGTGGCTAGTATGAGCGATGAACTGCGTGGTGCCGGTGATTCCTGGATAACTGCCTCCGAGCTGCTGGTGAGTATCCCCGCGAACCTAAAGGGACTCCAACTCCGTCGCAAACCACGAGCCGGGGTAAACGGCTACCCGGCCACGGCCGAGGGAAGCAGCACATCCGGGACCGGTAGCTTCACGTTGTCCTTTGTCCTGGAGTCCTCCGCCAGAAAGGCCAGAACATGGCTCGGAATGGAGCTGCGCAGCGAAGTGACCACCTCGCTGTGCTCACCACGGGTCAGGTACGAATGTAAGGCGTACAGCAGGTGGAGATCGCCGCCACCGTGACTATCGCCGGTATCCGGAAGTGGAACCTCCTCTATCTCCAGGTGGTCCTTCTCACCCGTGAAGTGTGAGATGGTGATCCGGCTCTGGTGCAGATCGCCAGTAAGCTCCCCCTTATCGAAAAGAATCGTGATCTTGCGGGTGTTGTCGGCAGTAAGACCCTGCAGCCCGAAAGTCGCGTGAATTCCGGATTCGAACTCCAGGATCACGGTCTGGTTGTCGCAGACGTCATTGTCATTGCGCCAGACACACCGGCCGTACGGCCCTTCCTCGATCGCGCGCACGCGGTCCGCCAGTGTGTCGGGTGGCGGGGCGATGACTTCGAAGGGCCAACCTTCCTTCGAGTGACGGTAGAAGCGTGTCGCGCTGTACAGGCAGGTTTCCTGGAGCGGGCAGTCCACGCATCTGTCGGCAGCCTCGGGTGGAGCGTTCTCACGGCGGAAGTAACCCAGATTCCCATACGATGCCACCGACACCGCCGTCTGACCGAGTAGCCAGTGTATAATGTCCAGATCGTGAGAGCTCTTGGTGAGAATTATGGGCGCGCACGAGGCAGCACATCTCCAG
>DASSKB010000069.1:0-13267 GCA_035690925.1 Longimicrobiaceae bacterium | reverse complement strand
CGGCGGTCAGGAACCCGAGCGAGTCGCCGCGGGCGCCCTTACCGCGAGCGCCTTCGAGGTCCTCGGCGTCGAGGCACTGGTCGGTCGCACCTTCACGGCGGAAGAGGACAAGCCCGGGGCGGATGGCGTCGTGGTACTTGGACACGGCCTCTGGCAGCGACGCTTCGGACGCGATCCAAGCGTGGTCGGCACCGAAATCCAGGTGAACGGTCGACCCAGGACTGTAGTGGGGATAATGCCGGCGGGGTTCCGCCTCCCGCTGGATTACCGCGAAGAGATGGCGACGGACCTCTGGATCCCTGCTGCCTTCGATCCGGCCGATCTCGGCGGGTGGGGGAACCGCTCATACATCGGCATGGGGCGACTCCGATCTGGCATTTCCCCAGAGGCAGCTACGCTGGACCTCGATCGCTTGTTGCGTCGATGGTTCGAACTGGGGTTCCTGGAGGATGACGGGGATGGCAGCTTCCAACGCTCGGCGGTGCCTGTGCGCGACCTTGTTTTTGGTGATATCCGCCCAGCACTCACTGTGCTCGCCGGCGCCGTAGGTTTCGTCCTGTTGATCGCGTGCGCCAATGTTGCCAACCTCCTGCTCGCCCGCTCGGACCGGCGGCGGCGGGAGGTCTCGATTCGCGCGGCACTGGGTGCAGGGCGCGGCCGATTGGTCGCGCAGCTCCTCACTGAGAGCCTCGTGCTAGCGGCAATGGGCGGGGCGGCGGGTGTGGCACTCGCGTACTTCGGACTCGAGCTCCTCGTCTCACTCGATCCGGCAAACGTCCCACGCGTGGCGGAGGTGGGGCTTAGTCCTGTGGTTCTGGGCTTCACCGCGGCGATCACGCTGGTGACTGGCATTCTCTTCGGCCTGGTGCCGGCCCTCCGCATCTCCCGCACCGACCTCACGCGGGCATTCAAGGAGAGCACACGAAGTACGTCTGGCGGCCGGGAGCGCCGGGGCTTCCGGCAGTTTCTGGTTGTCACCGAAATGGCACTCTCGGTTGTGCTTCTGATCGGTGCGGGGCTGCTGATCCGCAGCTTCGTGGAGATGCAGCGGATCGACCTCGGCTTCGAGCCAGAGAACGTGCTGACGATGCGGCTCTCGCTTCCATCAGCCGACTATCCGGAGTCAACCGACATCAACGCCTTTTATGACCAGCTCGTCCGGCGGGTCGAGACGCTCCCAGGTGTCGAATCCGCCGGTGCGACGCGGCTCCTTCCGCTTACTGGCACCATTGGCGACTGGGGGATAACTATCCAGGGCAGACCGGAGGAATCGGGTGAGAATCCCAATGGCGATTGGCAGGTGGTCACTCCCGGCTACTTCGAGACTATGGGGATGTCGCTCCTGCGTGGGCGGTTCCTGACGGACGCGGACCGCGCGGACGCGGTCCTTTCAGTCGCCATCAACGAAACCATGGCCGAGCGATACTGGCCTGGCGAGGACCCTCTGGGCGAGCGCTTCAAGCTCGGCAGCGGTGATCGCCCCTGGTTCACCATTGTCGGGGTCGTGAAACCGGTACGGCACAACGCGGTTGTGGAGGATGCACGAGCGGAGATGTACGTCACTCCCTCACAATTCTCCGCGGGCACCGGCTCCACAATCCGGGGGATGACCCTGGTAGCGAAGACCACTGCGGAACCGTCGGCGCTGGTCGAGCCGGTACGCGCAATTATCCGCGATATGGATCAGGGGCTCGCTGTTTCGAGCGTGCGGAGCCTCGAGGAGGTCGTCTCGGCCGCCCTGTCACAGGCCCGCTTTACCACCCTACTTCTCGGAATCTTCGCTGCGCTGGCGCTTGCACTCTCCGCCATCGGGATCTACGGCGTGCTCTCCTTCGCGGTCTCTCAGCGCATGCACGAGATGGGAATCCGAATAGCGCTCGGCGCCGAACGTAATTCGGTGCTGGGGCTTGTAGTCGGCCAGGGGATGATGCTTGCGCTGGCTGGGATCGCTGCGGGGACGCTAACTGCATTGTTCCTGACGGGCCTGATGGAGAGCTTTGTCTATGGCGTGACTACCCTCGACGCTCCCACTTTCCTGTTCGTGCCGGCGTTACTTGCCGGTGTCGCGCTGCTCGCCAGCTATATACCAGCGCGGCGCGCGACGCTGGTGGATCCGGTAACAGCGCTGCGGGCGGATTGAGAATGCATGGATTCCGCTCAGGTGCGGTGGGAGCCATTCGGATCGGTTGTATCGACCGGCCCACGCATCTCCTCGATCAGCTCGTCAGTGGAGCGATCGAGATTCAGGATGCCGTACAAATCATCCAGAGCATCACCGCGGCAACCGCCCGCTTCGTCAGGCCGTTTGGGCCTGCTCTCGGCGTTGGAGCCAGATTTGGAAGCTGCTTTCGCTCTCGCCACTTTTCCGTCCCTCCAGGAGATTATCGATGCTGATGTCCTCGTCCAGATCGGGCCAATGGATACCGTAGCCGCCTCCACTGATTTCATAATTGGCCCGCTCGTCAGTGTGCCGTGTGCGAGCTGCCTTCATCTTCTATCACCAGACGCTCGATCTGGTTCAACTCGTGATCAGTGATTTCATCGAACATCCTGATTCATTGGCGCGCCAGCATTCTATACTCTTCCAGGGTTCACAACGATCATGATCAGCCTCAAGAGCATCGAGAAGTTCTACGAGAACAATGCCGGCCGCACCTACGTGCTGCGCCACATAAACCTGGACATCCGCCAGGGTGAGTTCGTCAGCATCATGGGCCCTTCCGGCGCCGGCAAGTCGTCGCTGCTCAACATTCTGGGAATGTTCGACAGCGACTGGTCAGGCGAATACCATCTCGCGGGTGAGCCGGTTCACAAGCTGAAGCCGAAGAAGCGGAACGCTCTAAGCAAGGCGACCATCGGTTTCGTGTTCCAGCAGTATCATCTCCTGGACGACCTCACCGTTTACGAGAACCTGGAGATTCCGCTCTCGTACCGCGATGTGAAGCGCTCGGAGCGCGCTGCGATCGTGGCCGACGCGCTGGATCGTTTCCAGATGGTGGGCAAGAAAGATCTCTTCCCATCGCAGCTCTCGGGTGGTCAGCAGCAGCTGGTGGCGGTCGCACGCGCGACCATCGCCAGTCCGAAGCTCATCCTGGCTGACGAGCCTACGGGCAGCCTCCACTCGAGTCAGGGCAAGATGATCATGGAGCTGCTCAAGAAGTTGAACGAGGAGGGCACTACCATCATCCAGGTGACGCATTCCGAGGAGAACGCGACATATGGTCATCGCACCATTCAGCTACGCGACGGGTGGATGGTGGACGAGTGAGGGAGGCAACGTTAGTCAGGCGGGGGTATGTCTCGCGAATAACTTCGTGAAGTCTCCGCGAGCTGGATTAGATCAGTCATGCCGACATGGGCATAGAATGTAAAATACTTCCGTCCGGTCGATTGCAACGCTATCATTATGATAGCACTTTTGAACGGAGGTGGGCTATGGCGCAGGTACTGGTTCGAAAACTGGATGAGAAGACAGTTGAGATGCTGAAGGAGCGAGCCCGATCACAGGGACGCTCGCTGCAGGCCGAGCTGCGATTGATCCTGGCACAGGCGGCAGGCGCGGACTCGGAAAAGGCGAAGGCATCCGCGACGCGAGTGCGGGAAACACAGCATGCGGTTTTACCGCATGTTGATCCCGACGTTCTCGGGGCACCTCGGAAGATTTTAATTTCGACATATGTTCTGGAGAATGTGCTGGAAGACGCCGAGCGTGCCGCGCGTGAGGCCGACAGTTCTCTGGCGGAAGTAATCGAAGACGCATTGCGGATGGAGGTGGCGAGACGGAGGACCCCCCGCCAGGAGCGTGTAAAGCTTCCAACCTTCCGTGGGGAGCTTCAGCCCGGAGTAGATCTCGACAACTCGGCTGCGTTGCTAGATATCATGGAAGGCCTGGATGATCCTTCCTGATGTCAACATACTGGTTTACGCGCAGTGGGAATCCGCGGTGGACCACGCCCGCTATCAATATTGGTTGGAAGAGGTGATCGATTCAGGCGAGGCTTTCGGGATGTCGGATCTCGTTCTTAACGGAGTTCTTCGCATCGTCACGAATCCTCGGATAATTTCTCCGCCTAGCACGCCGGAAGATGCGCGCGAATTCGTCACGAAAATCCGCGAGTCGCCGAACTGCTATCCTGTGAACCCAGGGCCCAAGCACTGGAATATCTTCATGCGCCTTTGTCGCGATAATAACGCTAGAGGCAATCTCGTGCCTGACGCCTACTTTGCCGCACTCGCGATCGAATCGGGTTGCGAATGGATCACAACTGATCGTCATTTCGGCCGATTCGCCGGCCTCCGCTACCGCCACCCCTTTGACTAACACCTTCGTCCAACGACCACACTTTGCAACCTGACACCACCCCGCTCATCCTGATCGCCGACGACCAGGCGGACATTCTCCAGGCGCTCCGGCTGCTCCTGAAGTCGGAGGATTACCGGACCGAATCCGCCTCATCGCCTGCCGGCATCCTCTCCGCCGTGGAAGCCAACGATTTCGACGCGGTGCTGATGGACCTGAACTACGCGCGCGATACGACCTCGGGGCGCGAGGGGCTGGACCTGCTGGGCCGGCTCCAGGCGCTGGACCCGGCGCTCCCGATCGTCGTGATGACGGCATGGGGCAGCGTGGAGGGTGCGGTGGAAGCAATGCGGCGCGGCGCGCGCGATTACGTGGAGAAGCCGTGGGACAACGCGCGCCTGCTGAGCATCCTCCAGGCGCAGGTGGAGCTCGGGCGCGCGCTTCGGCGCGGCCAACGCCTGGAAGCTGAGAACCAGCAGCTGCGCGGGCAGAACATGCCGGAGATGATCGCCGAAGCGCGCACCATGCAGCCGGTCCTCACGATGATGGAGCGCGTGGGACCCTCTGACGCGAACGTGCTGATCACGGGCGAGCACGGTACTGGCAAGGAGGTCGTCGCCCGCTGGCTCCACGCCTCCTCCGATCGCGCCTCGCGGCCGCTCGTCACCGTGAACGCGGGCGCCATCGCGCCGGGCGTATTCGAGTCAGAGCTCTTCGGTCACGTAAAGGGCGCGTTCACCGATGCGCGCTCCGATCGCGTCGGCGCGTTCGAGCTCGCCGACGGCGGTACCCTGTTCCTGGACGAGATAGGGACCATGCCTCTGGAGCAGCAGGCCAAGCTCCTGCGCGTGCTTCAGACGGGCGAGTTCCAGCGGGTGGGAGCCTCGCGCGTCAGGCGGGTGGACGTCCGCGTGCTCTCGGCCACCAACACCAACCTGGCGCAGGCGGTCGCGGAGGGGCGATTCCGAGAAGACCTGCTCTTCCGGATGAACACAGTCGAGATTCGCGTTCCACCGCTGCGGCAGCGCCGCGAGGACATCCCCCTCCTCGCCCAGCACTTCCTCCGTCGGCAGGCGAAGCAGTACCGCAAGCCGGTTGCTTCGCTGAGCCAGGAAGCTATGCAGGCGCTGCTCGAATACGCATGGCCGGGCAACGTCCGGGAGATGGAGCACACCATCGAGCGGGCCGTCCTCCTCGCGCGCGGCGATGAGGTCACCGCGGAAGACCTCAACCTTCGGCCCGCGGTAGAGGGCACTGCGCCGATGGATGAGATGACGCTCGAAGAGGTCGAACGCCTCCTTATCCGTAAAGCGCTCGCCCGGCATGACGGCAACGTCACCCGCGCGGCCACCGCTCTCGGGCTGAGCCGGAGCGCCCTCTACAGGCGGTTGCAGCAGTACGATCTGTGACGGCCGGACCACGGCGGCGCAGGCGAGCACCATTCGAAACGAAGATCCTCCTTCTCGCGGTGCTGACCGGACTCCCCGGCTCCGCGCTGGGCCTCACCCTCCTGTGGATCGGGCCGGCATCTCCAAAAACTCAGTGGACGCTGACACTGCTGGTGGTCGGCATGTGGTTCGGTGCGGCCTTCGTTCTTCGCGAGCGCATCGTGCGTCCGCTCCAGACGCTCTCCAATCTGCTCGGCGCTCTTCGCGAGGGCGATTTCTCCATCCGCGCGCGCGGTGCACGCAGCGACGACGCTCTCGGTCTCGCCCTCCTCGAGGTCAATGCCCTCAGCGAACCACTCCGCAACCAGCGCTTGGGCGCGCTCGAAGCCACGGCGCTCCTGCGGACGGTGATGGCGGAGATCGACGTAGCGGTCTTCGCATTCGACGGCGACGAATATCTCCGGCTGGTCAATCGCGCGGGGGAAAAGCTGCTCGGCCAACCGGCGGTCCGGGCGATGGGGAGGAGCGCGGAAGAGCTTGGACTGGCGATGTGCCTGATGGGTGAGACGCCGCGCACTCTCGATGCGGCTTTCGAGGGCGGTGCCGGAAGATGGGAGATACGGAGAAGCGGATTCCGCCAGGCCGGCCTTCAGCACCAGCTGCTCGTCATCTCGGACGTGAGCCGGGCGCTGCGCGAGGAGGAGCGACAGGCATGGCAGAGGCTGATTCGGGTTCTGAGTCACGAGATCAACAACTCGCTGACTCCCATCCAGTCGATTGCCGGTAGCCTCAGGGACCTTCTCCGCCACGACCCGCGCCCAGCCGACTGGGAGGACGACGTCGCCCAGGGGCTGGATGTCGTTCGGGGCCGATCCGCCGCGCTCAGCCGATTCATGGCGTCGTACGTGAAGCTCGCCCGCCTCCCCGCACCCATTCCCGGGCCGGTCGAGGTCAGACCCTGGATCGAGCACATCGCCGAACTGGAGCCGAGGCTTCGCGTAACCGTTGTACCCGGGCCCGACATCACCATCTCCGCCGATGGCGACCAACTCGATCAGCTGCTCATCAACCTCATCCGCAACGCGGCCGAGGCCGCGCTCGAGACCGGCGGTGGTGTGGAGGTTGGCTGGACGATGAACGGCCAGTATCTGGAGGTCAGGGTGCTCGACGAAGGTCCTGGAATATCGAATTCCGCCAACCTCTTCGTCCCTTTCTTCACCACCAAACCCGACGGGTCGGGCATCGGTCTGGTCCTGAGCCGTCAGATCGCCGAAGCCCACGGGGGTTCGCTCGTGCTGGCGAACCGGGACGTCGGGCGCGGGTGCGTCGCCCGCGTAATCATCCCGATTCAGTAGAACCCGATCAGAGGCCGAACTGCCACACCGCCCGCCCCGTTTCCATATCGCGGATTCGATGAGCACTCACCCGAAAGACCTCCTCGACGAGCTCGCGCGGGACTTCCTCGGCCCGGTCCGCACAGTGGACGAGCCGGCCCTCGCTAAGGATCCAGAAGACATCGCCGTACTGGAAGGCGAGGTTCAGGTCGTGCACCACCGCTATCAGGGTACAGTCATGGCGGAGCAGGTCACATGCTAGGTCGAGGAGTTGGATCTGGTAATGGATATCCAGGCTCGACGTCGGCTCATCGAGAAAGAGGCAACGGTGCCCGTCGGAGTCGCCGTTGTTCCAGATCTGGGCCAGGGCGCGCGCGAGTTGGACCTTCTGCCGCTCTCCTCCAGACAGCGTTGGATAGGGCTGCTCCCGCTTCTCCCGCATGTCCACCAGGTCGAGCGCGCTCTCGACGATCGAAAGGTCACGCGCCGCAGGCACGCGCGCGTAGTGGGGGTAGCGCCCCATCATAACCACCTCCTCCACGCTCAGTGGGAACGCAAGCTCGACGTGCTGCGAGAGCACGGACCGCTTGCGGGCGAGAGTCTCGGTGGAGAAGGCGCCCACGGGATCCCCCTCGTACTTCACCTCTCCAGCGGTCGGCTTCAGCCGCCCGGCGGCAATGCGGAGGAGGGTGGACTTCCCCGCCCCATTCGGGCCAAGGAGCATGTTGAAGCGGCCGCGATGGAACGCGACGCTCACGTCGTCGAGGATTCGCGTGCCCCCCGCCTCATAATTGATTCCGCAAACCTCAACCATAGAATCCCGCCCCACCTCCGCGCTCCTGTTGCCGTATGAGGATCCAGAGGAAAACCGGGGCTCCCACGATGGCCGTGATGATCCCGACTGGAAGCTCGGCTGGCGCGACAATCACCCTGGCTACGATATCGATTGCCTCCATCAACCCCGCACCCAGCAGCGCAGAGGCGGGGATAAGAAAAGTGTAGTCGGAGCTCCGCAGCATCCGCAGGGCGTGTGGCACCACCAGCCCTATAAAAGCGATTACCCCGACCATCGAGGTGGCAACCGCCACCATCACGGTATTTACAACCAGAAGTGAGAAGACCAGCCGCCGCGGATCGATTCCCAAAAAAGCCGCCTCGTCTTCGCCGAGCATAAGCGCGTTCAGCGCCTTGCCGTAGCGAAGTGACCAGAGGAAGCAGCCCGCGAAGAAAAAGGCCACCAACGCCACGCCTCGCCACTCGGCTGTGGTGAAGGTCCCCAGGTTCCAGAAGGTGATGTTTCGCGCCTGTGGGTCCCGCGCGATATAGGAGAGAAACCCTGTCCCAGCGTTGCAAACGGCGTTGACGGCGATGCCCGCCAGCAGGAGAGTGAGAACGTTCACCTTGCCGAACGCGCTGGAGACGCGATAGACCAGCATGGTCGCCGCGAAGGCCCCGACAAAGGCCATTATTGGAACGCCGAAGGTTCCGATGGCCGCGGTGAACGAGAATGCGGCGCGGCCACCGACTACGAACACCAGCGCCGCTCCAAGTGCCGCGCCCGCCGACGTTCCCACCAACCCCGGCTCGACGATCGGATTGCGGAAGAGGCCCTGCATCAGCGTGCCCGAGACACCGAGAACCGCCCCGGTCAGACCCGCGAGCAGCACCCGCGGCAGGCGCAGGCGCAGGAAAACACCTCGATCCAGAGCGTCAACCGTCGTCTCGGGGATCCAGCCGAGGCCCTGGCCGACGTAGCGGACCGCGTTCGCGGGCGTGAAGGTAAATGATCCGATACACGCGGAAGCGACAATCGTCGCCCCCAGCAGGAGCCCGAGCAGGACAAGCACCTGGCCGTAGGACAGCCGACGCAGCATCTCAGGTCGCCGGGGCGGTACCGCAGATCATTTTCCTCAGCTTTGCCACCGTTCCCGGCGTGCGCGGCCCGAAATAGATGATCTCCGTCTCCTCAATCCGATAGATACGCCCGTTCTGGCCGGCGGGCGTGAGCCCGACTCCAGGAACGGTGCGGAACTCCTCCGCGCTGCCGAGCCGATCAAAGCCGAAATCCGTTGCAATGATGACATCCGGCGCTGCACGCGCGATCAGTTCCGGCGTAATGCGCCTCATCCCTCCGATGGAGTCTACGGCGTTCTCACCCCCGGCCCAACGAATCATGCGGTCGGCTGCGCCGCCGCGCGTCACAGCCAGGTAGTTGTTGATGAGGCGCCCGAAATGCATCAGGAGCACGCGCGGGCGCGAGCCGTCGGAACAGCCGGCCGAGCCCGCCCGGACGCCCTTCATCCCCGCCTTCCATTCGGTCAGGACGCTGTCGGCCGCCTCCTCGCGTCCGAACCTCTCGCCGAGACGCGCCAGCATCTCCTGCGCGCTCTCGACGGTGGAGCCGGGCTCCAGCACGAGGACCGGAACCCCCACACTCCGCACCTGGTCGAGAACCCCCTGCGGGCCATCGTGGCCGTCTGTGAGGAGGAGGGTCGGCCGCATTGAGAGGATCCCCTCCGCGCTGAGCGCGCGGTGGTAACCCACGGAAGGCAACTCCTGAATAGCCGGAGGGTAGACGGAGCTCAGATCGCGCGCGACCAGGCCATCCTCGGCACCGATCGCGTAGAGAAATTCGTTGAGCTGCTTGGAAACCGAGACCACGCGCTCGGTCTGCGTCTCCTGTGCCTGCCGACCGTCCGCACCGTCGCAAGCGACCAGCAGGAGTAAGAGCGGGATCGCTATCCGCCTGACGCGCTTGCGCGGGCTCACGGCCGAGGGCGCTTTCATATCGAGGGTTTTGGAGAGATTTGGACTCACGGCTGGTAGGAGAGGTTGAGTCCGCCGTAGAAGGTGGCGTCGTACGGCCCCGGGACAAACACATGCGGGTTCGGCCTGTCGAATTTGTGATTCAGGAAGGCCTGCGTGAAATAAAGGCTGCCCTGGAGATTGTGCCCGCCTACGAAAGCATTGAGGTGGAGACTCTCGCCGATGGCACGCGCGAAGCCGATCTTCGCGTTGAGGAGCGAGTAGGCCGGCGCCCAGTGCTCGTTGTCGTAGCTGAGCGGCATCTCGTCAGTGTGGTGGTAGGTGGCATTCATGTAGACGCCCGACCTCAGCCCGGCGTCGACACCCGCGCTGAATACGTGGGGGGCTACGCCCACGACCTGGTTACCCGAAAAGTCGACGGTGTTCGCGTCGTCGTTGTTGTCGCTCCTGAAGTCGTCGTAGACGAAGTCCGAGTAGGTGTACGAAGCGAATGGCCTCACCATGGAGACGAGCCGCGACGGATCGTCGATAAGCGCGTACGACGCCGCCAGCTCGATCCCTCTATCGTCCTGATCGCCGGCATTCACCGTATAGCTGTAGAGCACAGTTCCATCACCATCGAAAACCGCCTCTGAGGTCAACTTGTCCGTAACCCGGAGGTCGAACAGTGCCACCTGGTACGTTAGTCGGCCGCCCAGCAAGCGACCCTTACTTCCTACCTGGTACTGCGTAGCCCTTTCCGGTGACAGGGCTTCGTTCGGCTCACCGGTGTAGGCGACAACCGCGTCCGACGCGGTGGGCGGCGAGTAACCCTGGCTCACACCCGCATATACGGAGGCATCTGGTCCCAGCATCTTGAGGAGCGCCACGCGCGGGGTGATCACAGGATCGAACGTCTTCCGCCCGGAACCATCCAGGTGCTCCGGATTCGAGGGGCTGGCCATCCGGTCGATTATCGAGTACTCGATGAAGTTGGCGCTCAAGCCCGCGGTGAGCGTGAGATCGGCCGGCAGCTTCGCATCCCATTCGGTGAACAGACTGTACTGCATTGTCGAGGTCGAAAGGTCACTTCGCAGCGTTCCGAGCACTCCGTCGCTTAGCCTGTAGCCCTGTCCGAGGCTGTTGGTCTCCTCGAACTCGCCGCCCGACACGCCGAGGAGCGGCACCCCGCCGAGAGCGGCTTTGGTGTTCAGCACCATTCGGGCGCCGAAAGTCTGATTCGAACTGGAGTTCAGACCAACAGCGTAAATATCCTCGCGCGTGTTGCCTGTGTAGAAGGCGGTGGCACCGGTCTCCAGATTATCGCTGAACTGGTAGCGATGGGTCACGCCCGCCCGAAAGCTCTCGATGTCCTGCCCAGCGTCGTTGTTGATGTACCGGTCCTCCCCTGTGTTCAGCCTCTGGGCGAACTGGATGCTGTCGAGCTGCCCGGCGCGCTCTTCACGGGAGTTTGCATATCCGATGAAGGTGGAGACGGATTGCACGTCGGATGGACGGAATTCGCCAAGGAAGGTGCCGAAGTCTTTCCGCGACGCGCTGTGGATCCGGTAGCTGTCGTACGCCTGATGACCATAAGAGACGAGCGTCGTCGCCCCCTCCTTTACGTTTGCGAGGCGCGTGGTCGAGCGAATAAGGCCGTGACTGCCCCCCATCGCATCCTGCGAGACGTGGGTGCCGAGCTCATGCGGAAGGGCGGTGCTGAGCTGCACCACGCCCCCGATTCCACCGCCATAAATGCTCGATGCCGGACCCCGTATGATCTCCACGTGACCCAGGCCGGCGAAGTCGACATCGTCGAGGATCGTCTGGCCCTCCGCGTCGGTGATCGGAATCCCGTTGTAGTATGCCTTGTAACCTGAACCGATGAAGTTCTGCGAATCGTCACCCGTGCCGTATCCACGGATTGTGATCGTATGACCGCCTCCCATTGTGCGCGCCTGCATCCGGACGCCGGGGGTGAGATTTATCGCCTCACGCAGGAACAGTCCCGTGCCGCGATTCAATTCGCGGGGAACGAGCGTGGTGACGGCTTGCGGCTGCTCTACGAGAGGGCGGTCGGCGAATGCCACCACATTGACCGGTGCCAGGATCTCCGCCCGCGGGTCAAGATAGATCTTCACTGTCGCGCCGCAGGCGGAAACCGCCCGCCGCGTAGATTCGTAGCCGTACTTCTCAAAGGTCAGCGTGGTCGCACCGGTGCAGGGAAGCGTGAATCGCCCGCTCTCGTCAGTCAGAGCTGTTGTGTTGCCGCTCGAGTCGACGACGACCACGTCCGCAAGCCGCGCGCTGGCGGCCGCGTCGTACACCGTCCCGGTTACCGGCGTCTGGGCAGAGGCGGGCGCTGCAAGCGCCAGCCCGGCGAGGAGGATGAAAGGGTAAAATCGCCTCATGAATTCAGTTGGATGCAGGTAGTGGAGTGGGGACGTGGTCCCAGCACGATGATTTGCCCGGACAGGATGCCGCCAATATAATGACTGACCGGTCAGTCACAAGGGCACCAAGGGCAAACGGACATGAATACGGAAATTGCGACGCCGCGCCGCCATCCGGAGGCGCGGCCGGGCCAGATACTGGAAGCCGCCCTCGAGGTGCTCGGCGAGCACGGCTTGGCCGGCGCCCGGCTGGAGGAGATCGCCCGCCGCGCGGGCATCTCCAAGGGAACCATCTACCTGTACTTCGACAGCAAGGACGCGGTATTCCGCGCTGTGGTCAAGCACACCCTCCTGGAGGAGATGGACCGGATCGCGGGTACCAAGCACACCGGCACCGCGGAGGAGCGCGTCCGCTCTCTGATCGGGGAATTCTGGGCATTTGTCCGCACACCCGAGTTCCAGGCGGTATACCGGCTGGTGGCGGGGGAGCTCCACAGATTCCCGGAACTCACGCGGTTCTACTCGCGCGAGGTCTCGGGAAGAGTAAGCAACGCCCTCGCGCGCAACCTTCAGGAAGGAATTGACGCCGGGGAGTTCCACGAGATGGATGTGCGGGTGACCGCTCAGATGCCCATTGCACTCTGCATCAAGCAGTCGGTGTGGTGCGAGCGCCGGAAGCTCCTCGGCGAATCGGGCGGTAAGTCCGACGACGAAGTGCTGGGGGAGGTCCTGGATTTCTGCCTGCGTGCGATCCGCATCTGAAAGCATCCTGCTCAGCATGGGCATCGACCTGCGGACCTCTTGAAATCAACTTGACGCTGAAAACCCCGCCGTAAACGAGTACGGCGAGGTTTCAGAGCGCCTGCCCGACGAATCAGTTGACGATAAATGGATCGGCGATCGCCAGAACCTCTGCCATCGTAAGCGGCTCATCGAACGCTTCCGTCGCCAACTCGGTGCTTATGTTTGCTACATCCGGGATGTCGACGCCGAGTTGGACAGTCTCATCCTCGCCGGCGTATACCGCGGCTGCCGCAGCAGGTACCCCCGGCTGTGCGAGAGGAATCCATCCCTCCAGCCCGTTCAGCCGCCGCACGCGCGCCGCAT
>DASSKB010000068.1:0-8950 GCA_035690925.1 Longimicrobiaceae bacterium | reverse complement strand
GAACGAAGTCGAAGGTGGGAGGCTCTTCGCTGAAGATCTCACGCAGCGTTGTGCGGTACTCTTCAGCGCCCTGGTCGGGTGGCAATTCACCGCGCATCCGGTGGATATTTTCCGCTGGTATGGGGATGCGGGAGATGAAGGCCCGCCACGCCATCCCGAAGTTGCTGCGCGGGTGGGCCGGTGGAACGCACCGCTCATCGCCCCACAGAAGGTGGACCCGTTCCCATGGAATAGCTAACGCGGCGTCGGTGAACGCTCGGTACATGACCTCTGGGGTACTGCCGCCGGAGAGGGCAATAGTCGCCACGCCTCGCTGCTCCACCGCGTCGCGAAGAGCTAGAGCGGCGCGCTCGGCCGCCGCGCGCGAGGCCGTTTCGGCGTCGCTGTGGACCTGTACGTCCGGACGCTCGAGGAGGCTCATTCAGTTTCTACCTTCGTCGGGGTATGACCCTGCGGGCGCCTCCAGTGGGCATCATCCTGTTCCAGCAGGTCATCGGCGGCGGTCGGCCCCCAGCTGCCTGCCGGATAGGTCTGGAGTGGCGGCTCGCCGAGCTCGCGCCAGCCGCGAAGGATGGGGGTGATGAGCGACCAGGCGCCTTCGACCTCGTCGCGCCGGGCGAACAGGGTAGCGTCGCCGAGCATCGCGTCCAACAAAAGCCGCTCGTACGCGCCGGGCGAACGCACGCCGAATGCGTCCTCATACGTGAAGTGCATCTTGACCGGCCTCAGCGGACCTGCGAGGCCGGGCATCTTGGCCTCGAACCGCAGAGATATTCCTTCTTCCGGCTGAACGCGCAGCACCAGCAGATTGGGGGCTGGGCGGTCGCCATCCACAGCGTCGAGGATGGGATGTGGCGCGGGGCGGAAGCGTATGGTTATCTCCGATGCCCGCTCGGGCAGGCGCTTGCCGGTGCGGAGGTAGAATGGCACACCGGCCCAGCGCCAGTTATCTACCCAGAGTCGCAGTGCAGCGAAAGTCTCGGTCGTCGAGTCAGCCGCGACGCCGGGCTCCTGTCGGTATGCGGGTACGCTGTCGCCGGCGATGGTGCCCTTTTCATACTGTCCTCGTGCGGTCTCCGAACCCACGTTCTCGGCTGTAATGGGTCGAACGGCGCAGAGCAGCTTGTGCTTCTCGTTACGTATGGAGTCCGCATCGTACGATGAAGGCGGCTCCATCGCCACAAGTGTTAGAAGTTGAAGGAGATGGCTCTGCACCATATCGCGGAGAGCTCCTGTACCCTCGTAGTACCCGGCGCGCCGCTCCACGCCTACGGTTTCCGCTACCGTAATCTGTATGTTGTCCACGAACTGGCGATTCCAGATCGGCTCCCAAACCACGTTGGCGAACCTGAACACCAGCAGGTTCTGGACTGTCTCCTTACCGAGGTAATGATCGATGCGGAATATCTGCTGCTCGTGAAAAATCCGATTGAGGACGGCGTTCAGCTCACACGCGCTCTCGAGGTCGCGACCGAACGGCTTCTCGATGATAATCCGCGACCAGGCTCTATCGTCGTATTCGTACACCAGGTCCGCACGTCCCAGCTGATTCACTACCTCCTCGATAGCGAACGGTGGGATCGCGAGATAGTACAGCCGGTTCCCCGCTGTACCCCGTTCCGCGTCGAACTCCTCCAGCCGCTCGGCAAGAAGTTTAAAGCCGCTCTCATCCTCGAATACTCCGCCGATGTACGATAGGCGTGCGGCGAAACGATTCCAGGTCTCGGGCACGGGTGCCGCAGTGAACTCCTCGAGCGCCGACCGCATGGTTTCACAAAACTGTTGATCGGTAAGGCGCTCCCTCGCAAAGCCTATAATCTGGAAGCCCTTGGGAAGCAGTCCGGCGGAAAATAGGCTGTAGAGCGACGGGATCAGCTTGCGCCGGGCGAGGTCGCCCGTCGCACCGAAAATTACGAGGACGAGTGGTGGTGGAGTACGCTCCGCCGGCATCCGTTGCTGCAGGGGAGCCGTAGGAGGATTGGGTGCGCGTGCCGCGGCCATTTCGGTCATCCTGGAAGCGGCTCTTCAGGTTTCGCTTCATGCACGGCGTGGCCGCCGAACTGGTTACGAAGTGCCGCGATAACCTGTGCGGAGTACGACTCCTCCTGCCTTGAGCGGAATCGCGTCAGTAGTGAGAGTGTGATAACAGGGGCCGGCACGTTGAGGTCGATGGCCGTCTGAACCGTCCAGCGGCCTTCCCCCGAGTCCGCGACCCAGCCAGCGATGCGCTCGAGGTCCTGACCCTCCTGATCGTATGCCAGCTCCAGCAGCTCTAGCAGCCACGAACGCACCACACTGCCGTGATTCCAGAGCGCTGTGATCTTCTTGAGGTCCAGCGGGAACTCCGACGCATGGAGTATTTCGAAGCCCTCCGCATACGCCTGCAGCAGGCCATACTCAATCCCGTTGTGCACCATCTTGGTGAAATGCCCGGCCCCGCTCGGACCCACGTGCTCGTAGCCCTTCTCTGGTGCGAGCGTTCTGAAGATGGGCTCGCAGTACCCCACCGCCTCGTCCGGCCCGCCCACCATCAGGCAATAACCTTCAGCGAGCCCCCACACCCCCCCACTCGTCCCCGCGTCCAGCAGATGGAGCCCTGCGTCCGCTAGCTCCCCCGACCGCCGCATGGTGTCGCGGAACATCGTGTTCCCACCGTCGATGACAATGTCGCCCGCATCCGCCAGCCGGGCGACCTCGCGAATCGTGAGCTCGGTAGGCTCGCCAGCGGGAACCATCACCCAGACAATGCGCGGTGATGGGAGTGCGCCGACCAGCTCCTCCAGGGAGCCTGCCGGAGTCGCGCCGTCAGCGGCACCTACCTCGCGCGTTCGCTCAGGATCCAGATCGTATACCACCACCTCGTGGCCGTCCCCTAGCAGTCGCTCGGTCATATTCCCACCCATCTTTCCCAGCCCTATCATTCCTAGCTTCATGAAATCTCCCGTTCAATGAATGATTTGCCGCCGCGCGAGTGGTGCCTTCGGTGCGACCCGCTCATCAACACAACTCGATCTTCACCTGGAGCGGCTCGCCCTCAACCTCGAGCAGGTTCGCCAGCGTCCGCTTGCCCGATCGACTGAATTGAAGCGAAACACGCGACCCGCCTATCTTCAACCCGATGAGTGTCAGCTCCCGCATGTACTGGGGAAGCAGCGGCTCGCGGATATGGAGGGTCCGTGAAGGCGCGTCAGGTAGAATGCCGGTAACCGCCTGGAGGAACATGAAGAACGCTCCCGATGCCCACGCCTGCGGCGAACAACTCACGGGGTAGAGCACCGGCTTGAGGCCGAACGCCCGGTCCATTCCGCAGAACAGCTCCGGAAGTCTGTGGTACCGCATCCCGCCGGCCGCATCGTGCATAGCGGATAGTGCCGGCAGCGCGGCGCGTGTGCACCCATTGAGCGACAGACCGAGCGCGACTATGGCGTTGTCGTGCGGCCAGATGGAGCCGTCGTGATAGCTCATCGGGTTATAGACCGTGTGGGCGCTGCTGAGGGTCCTGATCCCCCAGCCCGAGAACATGCCCGCATCCGTAAACGAGCCGGCCATCCTGCGCGCCTGCTCGCGATCGGGAACGCGACTCCACAGCAGGTGCCCCGCGTTTGTCGTTACTGTCGGGATCCGCTTCTTATCACCATCGAGCGCGAGCGCGAAGGTCCCGACGTCTTCCATCCAGTAATCACGGACGATTGCCTCCCTCAGAGAATCCGCTTCGTGCTTCAGCGTGTCCGCGCGCTCCGGATCCCCCATAGCCGCGTAGATCGCCGCCATGCGGCGCTTGGCGTCGAATACATATCCCTGCACCTCCACCAGAGCGATGGGCGGTTCGGGCAATGTGCCGTCGGGAAAAGGAACTCCGTCGCTCGAGTCCTTCCAGCCCTGGTTGACCAGGCCGTTCGCTGAGGTTCGGGCGTATTCCACGAATCCGTCGCCGTCCAGATCGCCATACTGGTCGATCCAATGCAGCGCACGCTCAGCATGCGGAAGCAGGTCACGGACGAGGTCATCGTCCCCAGTCCAGCGCCAGGCCTCGTGCAGTAGCACCAGCCAGAGGGGTGTTGCGTCTATTGTGCCGTAATACGGGAGATGAGGAATCTCCCTGTTGCGCGCCATCTCGCCGCGCCGCAGCTCATGCATGATCCTGCCTGGCTGCTCCTCCGTGAACGGATCCTCCTTCTCACCCTGATACCGCGCGAGGTACCGCAGGGTATCTACGGCTATGCGTGGATTCACCGGCAGGGTCTGCAGGGAAGTGATGATGGAATCGCGCCCGAACGCCGTTGAATACCATGGGATTCCGGCTGAAATTATCTCACCACCATCGGTGGTGACGTAAAGCGCGCGGAGGTCCACAACCGCCTGATCCAGGGCGGTATTGAATTGCTCGACGTCTGAGATCCACTGGGTGCACTCGTTTCGCCAGTCCTCGTAAACCGATTCCAGCTCACCGCGTCGCTGATAGACTGTGGCCTTGGCATCATCCGCTTCATCTATCAGCATGTCCGGCAGGACTTCCCATCGCAGCTGGAGCGGTTCGTTGGGCTCGAGACGAAACCGCCATACAGCTCGCTGCTGATGCATCTCCGGCGGCTCGCTCTCGAAGCGAACCGCGCTTCGTATCAGCTTGCCATCGAGCCCACGATATGCGAATTGAAGTACGTCGCCGTCCAGACGGGTCTCGTAAAATTGACCGCGCTCCGGCCGCTGCCATCCGCGGATCTCGAAGATATCCGCGAAGTCGCACCCGACGGACAACTGCATCCAGAAATCGATCGGAGTATTGACGAAGCTCGTGAGCGTCACGCGTTCCAAGAGACGATCCTCGAGGATCAGCTCACGGCGAATATGAACGCTGTTCTTCGGGTCCCAGGAATTCCCGCCAAAGGCTTTATCGGATATCGCCAGATCGATCTGCGCACTGTACATCCGCGCGGCCTGGGCGGATAGCACCGATGGCGGGCCGCCCGCGAACTCGAGCTGATAGTGGCTCAGCATGCGAGTGTCGTCCTGGAACAGACCAAGAGCGCACTGGCCGGGTGGGACTATGTCGCCTTCGTCATTCACCAGTAGGAACAAACGATCGTGCTTCAGGACCAGCGAGTCCTCTACGGAATTCTGGTGGGAGCAATCGATTGCCGGGTATCCGACTGCCTCCTCCATCGAAATGGGTTTGAGGTCGGCGGCGTTCATGCGGCGTTCACCGCTGATCTGGTGCCGGACAGACCCGGTTCCCTGAGGATGCTGGCGAAAAGCCGCTCGTAGTCCTCCACCATGCGCCGTCCGCTGAACCGTTCTACAGCGCGAATTCTGCAGCGCCTCCGGTCCAGCCCATCCAGCGGGCCGCCGGGACGGATGACATCCGCCATCTCCGCCGCATCGCTGACAATGAATCCGGTGATGCCATCCTCGACTATCTCGGGAACACTGCCCCGCGGGAACGCCACTACCGGGCAGCCGGAGAGCATTGCCTCGATCATCACCAGCCCGAACGGTTCGTCCCAGTCGATGGGTACCAGCAGCGCTCGGGCGTCCCGAAGTAGCGGCACCTTCTCTTTCATTCCTATGGTACCGAGTCGGGTAACGTGGGGCTGGCGGAAACGGGGTTCCATCTCCCGATCGCCGAACTCCTTATCTACCGAGTGCACCTCTCCAGCCACCCGGATCGGCACCGCTGCCCTGGCGGCGACGTCGATAGCCGTATGGGCGCCCTTCACCGGCGCGAATCGCCCTATAAAGCAGACGTATTCGGCCGGGCGATCGGTCCACTCGTAGTCGTCAGGGTTAAGGCCGTGATGAATTACGTGGAGGTTCGGAAGGTCGACCTCGTGGCTCGCCTGATCGCGCGAGATAGCAACGTAATGCGCTTCGGGGAAGTCGCTGTAAAACCTGGAAAGATCGTCATCGCGAACGTGGTGGAGCGTATAGACCAGCGGAACGTTCCGCACCAGCCGCCCGAATGCCAGGGAGATTGCTGAGTGCGTGTGGACAATATCGAATTCGCCGTTCTCGACCTCGGCCATTGCCCATGAGACGTGGTTCACGTCCGGCATGATGTTGGGCGGCCACTGCGCCTGCGCATACCAGTAGCGCAGCCGCGCCCGGGTCTCTGAATCACCGGTTGCATATAGCGTGACATCGTGTCCCCTCTTCACCAACCCCTCCACGAGCTCGTGCACTACCAGCTCCGTGCCCCCGTAATCGCGCGGCGGAACCGCGACGAACGGAGTCGAAATCATTGCGATTCTCATTTTGCCCACCAAATCCTGCGGCGGGAGCCAACTGGTACCTCACCGCGTTATTTTAAATCATTACCGCCCAGCCACCTCTGTCATCTTATCGTCCACGCACTGAAGCAGCTCCCGGAAAGGAGCCACGAATTTCTCAACGCCTTCCGTCTGCAGGTCGGCGGTTATGCGGTCCATATCTATTCCGAGCTCCTCGAGCGCGGCCAGATCGGCGCGCGCTCTTTCGAGATCGTCGTCTACGGTCTGCGCCGCGACTCCATGGTCCGCAAACGCCTCGAGCGTCTTGAGCGGCATGGTGTTCACTGTATCCGGGCCGATCAGCTCCTCGACATACATAACATCGCGATATTCCGGATTCTTCGTCGAGGTGCTCGCCCAGAGTGGTCGCTGGACCTTTGCTCCCTTGTCCTGAAGCCTTCGGAACCTGTCCGAATCGAAGATCGCGCGGAACCGCTGGTAGGCCATCTTGGCGTTAGCTATAGCCGCGCGGCCCATAAGTGAGCGGATCCGTTCCTTATCAGCCTCGCCGGTAGCGGACGCCAGCTTCTCCTGCAACTGCGTGTCCACCGCCGTATCGACTCGCGAGACAAAGAACGATGCTACGGAGGCGATTCTCTCCAGCGGCTCACCGTCTTCCACCCGTCGCTCGAGCGCGCGGAGGTACGCCTCCATTACGCGCTCGTGGCCATTCAGAGAGAAGAGTAGGGTGATGTTGATGTTGATGCCTTCATAGAGGAGCTGCTCGATCGCCGGCACTCCCGCTTCCGTACCGGGAATTTTGATCATGACGTTCGGCCGGTCCACCGAATTCCAGAGCCGCCGCGCTTCATCCATCGAGCCCTCCGTGTCCAGCGCGAGCTCGGGCGATACTTCCAGCGAGACGAAGCCGTCGCCACCGTCCGATTCGTCGTAGATCCCCCGGAAGAGGTCGGCTGCCTCCTGGATGTCCTCTATGGCTAGCTTCTCGTACACTGTCTTCGGGTCGTCGCCCGATCCGACCAGCTTCTGCAGCGCCGCGTCGTAGTCGTCGCTTCCGGTTATTGCCTGCTCGAATATGGAGGGATTCGAGGTCACCCCCCTGAGCGCACTCTCCCTGATCATCCGCTCCAACTCGCCGTTCTCGATTATCCCGCGCCGAATGTAGTCCAGCCAGATGCTCTGGCCCAACGAACTGAGTTCACGAAGAACTCCACTATCACGAGTATTAGGGTGTGTTGTGTCTGGCATATGTCCTCGAGTTATTGGAATTTTGAATCTTGAATTTTGATTTTGGATTAACTGGTATACGCGAGCTGTTTCTGTTAATTCGAAATTAAAAATTCAAAATTCATAATTGCTGTTAAGTTTCGTCCACTCCCTGCTTAGCCGGCCCCGCAGCCGACCTCCCCGCCTCCTGTCCAGCGTTGCTGTGCTCCAGGCCCAGTGTGGCTCTGGCTTTGGAAGCGACGTTGGCGGCGGTGAATCCGAGCTCCTTGAATATTTGTTTCGCTGGAGCAGAGGCACCGAAGTGGGTTATGGCGACGATTTCGCCGTCCATCCCGATCCACCTGTGCCAGCCCATCGGGCCGCCCGCCTCTACCGAGACGCGCGCGCGGATCTCGGGCGGGAGCACCTCGTCCTGATACTCGCGGCTTTCGCGCTCGAAGAGGATCATGCTGGGCATGCTCACCACGCGCGTCGAGATGCCGTCGCTTTCGAGGTCCTCGCGGGCCTCGAGGGCGATGGCGACCTCGGAGCCGGTGGCAATGATGATGACTTCGGGCGTGCCGCTCTCAGCTTCGGCCAGAATATACGCGCCGCGCCGAAGACCACTCGCGGGCGCGAGCTTGCCGCGGTCCAGGTTGGGCACACCCTGCCTGGTCAATGAGAAGAAGATAGGACCCTCGACGTACTCCATAGCGAACCGCCACGCTTCGACCGTCTCGTTGGCGTCGGCTGGTCGCATGTCTACCAGGCCCGGGACCGCGCGGAGCGCAGCGAGCTGCTCGACAGGCTGGTGCGTAGGGCCGTCCTCCCCGAGTCCGACGCTATCGTGTGTGAACACGTATATCGTGGGCTGCTCCATGAGGGCCGCAAGCCGGATGGGCGGGCGCATGTAATCGGAGAATATCAGGAACGTGCCGCCATACGGGCGAACTCCGCCGTGAACAGCCATGCCGTTCATCACCGAGCCCATCGCGTGCTCGCGCACACCGAAGTGCAGGTTCCGCCCGTCGTAGCTACCGGCCTGGAAACTACCCGCGCCCTCCATCAGCGTGTCGTTGGACCCCGCCAGGTCGGCTGATCCGCCGAAGAGCCACGGGACGTGTTTGGCGATGGCGTTCAGTGCCTTCCCCGAGGACGCCCGCGTCGCTAAAGGTTTGTCGTCCGGGCTGAAGGTGGGGAGATCGGCATCCCAACCATCCGGAAGTTTCCTGTCCAAAGCGGCGCGCATGCGGGCGGCGAGCTCCGGATGCGCCGATGCGTACCGATCCCAGCTCCGCTCCCAATCGCGTTGCATCTCCGCCCCCCGCTTGACCTGCGTGCGCATTTCGTCGATTACCTTGGGCGGTACATGGAACGGGTCGTCGGCAGCCCAGCCGAGGTTGTCCTTGGTGCGCTCGATCTCTTCCTCGCCGAGTGGAGAACCGTGCGCGTCTGCGGTACCCGCCTTGTTGGGCGATCCGTATCCTATGATTGTCCGAACGCCGATCATGGATGGGCGC
>DASSKB010000067.1:0-15131 GCA_035690925.1 Longimicrobiaceae bacterium | reverse complement strand
TGGGCATGGAGAATGGGTACGCCATCGGGGAGGATATCTCCAACGTGAAGAAGTTCGCCGACCTGGGCGTTCGGTATCTTTCGCTCGCGCACAACGGCAACAACCAGCTTTCCGATTCGAACAACGGCCAGCCCGATGGGGCCAGGCACGGCGGCCTGTCCGAGCTCGGCCGCGAGGTAGTTCAGGAGGCGAACAAGTGGGGCATCATGCTGGACGTCTCGCACCCGTCCAAGCAGGCGAATCTGCAGACGATGGAGCTTTCGCGCGCACCGGTTATCGCCTCGCACTCGTCCGTTCGCGCACTCGCCGATCACACGCGCAACATGGATGACGAGCAGCTCCTTGCCCTGAAGGAGAACGGCGGAGTCATCCAGATCGTAGCGTTCGACGGTTACCTGAAGGTCGAAGAGCCCTCGGCTGAGCGGCAGGCGGCCCTCCAGGCGCTGAACCAGGAGTTTGAGATTCCGGAGAACGACCGCCGCGCGGCTTTCGAGGCAATGACCCCCGAGCGTCGCGCCGAGTACGAGCAGCGCCTTGCCGCGGTCGACGCCGAGTTCCCGGCCCCCGCACCCGCCACTGTAACCGAGCTGGTCGACCACATCGACTACGTTGTCGATCTTATTGGTGTGGATCACGTCGGGATAAGCTCCGACTTCGATGGTGGCGGTGGGATCGAAGGCTGGAACAACGCGGCAGAGACCTTCAATGTCACTCTCGAGCTCGTTCGCCGCGGCTATACAGAGGAAGAGATCGCCAAGATCTGGAGCGGCAATGTTCTGCGCGTTATGGAAGAGGTAGAGCGCGTAGCGGCCGAGATGCAGGCGCAGCAGGCCGCCGCCTGACCGGACCAGCACCACACGCCGAGCAGTCCGGACGGCGCCGGTACCAGCGCACTATCGCAGGTACCGGCGCCGTTCCAATATTCAGGCGCGTGGACCCCGGAACAAAAGTCTTGTAACTGCTGATTCAGACGACAATATTATGCGGAATTCCGCACGTATTCCGCTATCGTCTGAAAGGTTGACGCCCATGCCAGATCTCAGAAGGCGAATCGAGCTACAGGAAAATCTGGATAGATATCCTGTTGACCTGCTGGAGGAGGTCATTAAAGCACGCTACACCCGCAGGAGCGTAGTTGCACTCGAGAAGGCGTCTCGCGTAACCACCATGTTCGGCAGCAAAACAGGCTGCGACAAGACGCTGATCTGGATCATGGGCGGGAGCACCGCCACAGGGAATAGCGGAGAGGTTACCCTGAACCTGAACAAGCTGCTCTGCATTTCTCATGATGATGAGGATATACAGGGCGAGCTTCCGTCTATCACCGCGCGACCGTGGTTCGTTGCCACTGCTCGCGGCGACTCACCCGCGCTGCTCACGACGGTCCACAAGATGGAACCGGCAACTTCTCCGGCGGGGCTGATATCGTTTGATACGGAAGACGGCTTCCCGGACATTTTCCAGGTCGATGTGACCGTCACCAGCTGGTCGCTCGATGGCACCGCCGCCCCCGACGTGGCGTTCGACTGGCACTGCATTGTTGAAGGCGCGCTCTGGACATATATCGGGGGATAGTCCGCGGCTTCTGACACAATGCTGCTGATGTGACCCAATTGTCCCATGTGGGGTACAAAGGACAAAAGGAGCAGACCGGTTGATTTCCTATGCGGGCATTCCGCCCGGATGGGATCACACCGCGGGCGCGCCCCTTTGCCCGCGGAACGAAAGGACTCTATGGACTCGCAAGAGACCCATCGGCAGACGCGCTCCCGTGTTACGCGCGAACTCGGCTCCATGATCCGTCGCCAGGCACACAAGAAGTGGGATGGGGTGCGGACCGCAGAGCGGAATGAAGGCAAGCGCCACGTCTGGCGCTTCAGGTCGGGTCCGGATTCCGACGAGCGCTTCCTCCACGTGCCGCATCAGTCGATGGCCAGGGAAGGAGCTGCGGAAGTTCTGGTCGATCAGCTCAGGAAAGCCCGTTGGCTGGATCGGCTACAGGCAGGCCCCGAGACCTCGTTCGTGCTATCTCCAGCAGGCCGTTTACAGCCCTGGCCAAGGGCTTAGCAAGATGTTAGTTATGGGCCGCCCGGTGGATAGGGCGGCCCATTTCCATACCTGAGGAGACCCACCATGCCGGTAGATCGCGGCGCCATAGACGAACAGCTCAGGGAAATCGGTGAAGGCGAGCGCTGGTGGGAACAGCGTGAGTTCCGAGACCTCCCACATATCCTCCATGCCGATGAGGATATCCGCGGCATCGTCAACGGCAGGCTCCTGGGGCCGCGCCGCCCGCGCGTAGTCCCGACCGGTCGCTGGCTGGTCGTCGCCACCAACCTGCGTCTGATATTTCTCAAGCAGGAGCGGTTTGGACGTAAGCAGGTAGAGGTTCCGCTCGACCAGATAGTGGGAATGCGGCACACGAGCCGGCTACGTGGTATGCAGGCGACCATCTGGACCACTCAAAGAAGGTTTCGCCTCCGAATCCCCAAAGCCGAAGCTTTCCGTTTTCTCGGCGCGCTCGAAGCGATCATCTCCCGCCCCGAGAGGCATCACCAGAATGTCGCTCTGCCGCTGTCGTCCTGGGGACCGGGCATGTCCAGGCTCGCCGCAGTGCCCGGTGTTTCAGGTCTCATATCGACTTTGACGACCCTCTCCCCACCCGACTCGGTACCCTCTCGCGAGTTTGCCCGGCTCGAGGCGACCGTCGAGCGACTCGAAAATGAGGTCCAACGTCTGCGCGAGCAGGTCGAATTCCTGGAGAACCTCGCGCAGGAACGTGCCGGTGGTATCCTTTCGCTGCAGGACACCTCCACGGAGACGTAGCGGCGCCCGATCTGCCGCATCCTGAAAAATTAACCGCAGAGTACAGAGAGGCGCAGGGGAAGGGTGAATGCAGATCTAGAAATTGTTTGAGTGTAACACTCCTCGCGAAGAATGCATTTTCTGGTATTCGGTTGAGGAAAGAGGAGAACGCTCTCCGTACTCTGCGCCTCCGCGGTAAAATTTGTAAGTGTCACGGAATGGAAATCAATTTGTTCATTCTGTACAGTATCCCGCCGATATTCTGAGGTCGAGCGCCCGCCTTCTGGCGAGAGCCTCCTGATTGGACGTCTTCTCTCGACCTGTATCTATCATGGCCGGCGAACACCACCTGCCACTCGTACTTACTTCTATAATCGTCGCCATACTGGCGTCGTACTCGGCGCTCGACCTGAGCGGTCGGGTCGCCGCAACGCGTGGCATTGGCAGGCGCCTATGGCTCTTCGGCGGATCTGTAGCCATGGGCGTGGGAATATGGAGCATGCATTTTATTGCCATGCTCTCATTTCACCTGCCGGTCCCCATCCGCTATGACATACCCATCTGGCTTGCCTCTGTCGCCATAGCGATTGTCGCGTCGCTCCTGGCGCTCAGCGTGGCGAGTAGCGCCACGGCGACCGTCCGCAGTCTGCTCGCCGCCGCGCCCCTCATGGGCATAGCCATCGCCGGAATGCACTACACCGGAATGGCCGCTATGAGGGTACCGGCTGAGATTCTCTACGATACCACGCTCGTAGTCGCGTCGGTAGTAATTGCTGTCGTAGCCTCCTTCGTGGCGCTTCTCCTCGCCCTGCATTTTCGCGACGCGCTGGGTCGCAGCGCGGCCATGGGCAAAGCCGTCAGCGCGGTGCTGATGGGTTTTGCGATATGTGGGATGCACTATACGGGGATGCTCGCCGCGAGCTTTCACCCGACCGCGAATGCTCCGGTGGTTACGGGGCAGGAACTGCTGGCGACCCGCGGCCTCGCGTTCGCTCTTGCGCTCGGAACTCTCCTGATCCTGGGCCTAACACTCGCCGGTGCGCGTCTCGACCGTCGCATCCGCCACTCGATAGCAAGCTCAGCCGAGAACGCCAACGCACTGCTCCGCGCTGAAATAGACGAGCGGCTCCAGGTACAGGAAAGGCTCCGAGAATCCAACGAAAGCTATAGAAGCGTCTTCGACAGCCTCACCGAATTCGTCTTCATCCTGGATCTGGAAGGCCGGTTTCTGGATGTAAACGACGCCGTGGAACGCGCCTATGGCTATACCAGGGCAGAGATGATCGGGCGGCCGCTTGCCCTGGCGAACGCTCATGTAGGCGAGCGCCTCTACTCGGCGGCAGCGGGCAAAACGCAGCATATGGAATCAACGGCGCTCTGCAAGGACGGTCGCACCTTCCCTATCGATCTCGTACTGAGCAGCGCAATCTATTTCGGCGAAAATGTAATTCTGGCCACTGCGCGCGACATAACCGACCGCAAGAACGCAGAGCTCGAGCTCGCGTCTGCCGAAGCTCACTACCGGCGGCTCGTGGAATCCTCACCGTACGGTATTTTCACGTGTGACCTGGATGGCTTCGTCGTTCAGCTGAACCCCGCGGCCGAGATAATCTTCTCTCCGGCACAGGTTACGGGCCGACGTTTCATAGAGCTGCTGGACAGCCGCGATTCGGTAGCGTTCAATGAAGCACTTTCGGAGCTCAGAGATTCCAGCAGATCGAGCTGTGACCTCGAGCTGCGGGTCCGACGCGATCCGGGCGATAGTCGCCTGCTAGCCGTCACTCTTACGGAAGTGCGGAAAGAGAATGTAGCACCGGCCATTCACGGCATAGCCCGTGACATTACGGCGGAGCGGCAGCAGGAGGAACAGCTCCGCCGCGCGGAGCGCCTCGCCGGGGTGGGAACCCTGATCGGCGGAGTAGCGCATGAGTTGAACAACCCATTAACCGCAATTCAGAGTTTTGCCGAGCTTATGCTGCTGGACGAACGCGCGGGGGAGGACAGGGAGGCGCTTGAGACCATGCAACGCGAGGCGAGTCGCGCTGCTCGTATCGTCTCCGACCTGCGACTGGTCGCGCGAAGTACTCAGGACGAGGCCAGTAAGGTGCGCGACCTGGTCGACCTCAATGACGTGATCCGGCACGTGATAAAGTTGAGAGGATACGTGATGGCCACCAACAACATCGAGGTGGTCGACGAGCTGGCAGTGGACCTTCCTCGCGTTATGGGAGACCGCGGTCAGCTGGAGCAGGTCTTCCTGAATCTCGTCGTGAATGCCGGCCAGGCCATGGAATCATCACCTACGCGAAGCCTGCTGGTCCGCACCCGCGCTATTGGTGGGGATGTCCTCGTTGAGGTCGGTGATACAGGAACCGGAATTTCCGCCGGCGATATGGATCGGCTGTTCGATCCGTTCTGGACTACCAAGGCGCCGGGTGACGGTACGGGGTTGGGCCTCAGCCTGGTCCACAGTATCGTGACGGATCACGCTGGCATTATTAAGGTTTATAGCCGGCCTGGGCAGGGAACGACCTTCAACCTGACTTTCCCGCAGGCCACTTCACAGGTTTCCGCGCGTCCAGAGGTCTCCAAAGTCCAACGGGATCCTGTTCGGCCTCTGAGGTTGCTGCTCGTGGAAGACGAACCGGGCATTCGCCTCGTCCTGCAGCACTACCTGCGCAGGCGCGGTCACCGCGCGGTCGTGGCCGCCGACGGTGCGGAGGCGCTGGACCTTATCTCGGCGAAAGGTCCGGATTCTTACGATGTTATCGTCTCGGATCTCAGAATGCCCGGCCTCAGCGGCGATAGGTTTCTGGAGAAACTGCAGGCAAGGGGGGACGGTTTGCACAATCGACTAATGTTCATAAGCGGTGATGGTGCCAATCCGCAGACCGCACGCATGATGGAGGAGGCGGCCGTGCCCATCATGTATAAACCGTTCGGTCTCGAGGACTTCTCGAAGTTGGTCGAGACACTGGCTGAGAAGCCGCCCCGGCCGGTTGGCAGCCACTTCAAACCGGTGACGGAGTCCGCCGAGCAGACGGTAACGCTCGCAGGCTGATCGCCGGCTCACCCGCCGGCGATCGCACCTATCACATAGAACGTTTCGGCTCCGGACACCACTTCTTCGGGCAGCTGTGTGGACTGATCCAGCTGCGAGAGATCACGGCCGCATGCGAAGAAGCGCATGTACGCGCGGCGCTTGCCCGATCCGTGTTCCCGTATGGTGCCCGCCAGTGTCGGGTATGCAGATTCGAGGGCATCCAGCAACTCATCTACTGTCGGATCGCCACCCACAGGAACCTCTACGTCGCCATCCACTCGGGCGAGCGTCCGCAGGTGTACCGGGAGAGCTACCCTCACTTTCGTCATGGAATTGTCTGCGCCTCTACCGAGAGCACCGCGGGAAGGTGCTCGGCTATCGCCTGCCAACTGTCACCCGAATCAACTGACGCGTAAACCTGCCCACCGGTGGTCCCGAAGTAGATTCCACACGAGTCGAGCGAGTCCACGGACATGGCGTCGCGAAGTATGTTCACGTAGCAGTCACTCTGTGGAAGCCCCTTAGTCAGCGCTTCCCATTCATTGCCGCCCGTGCGGCTGCGGTAGACACGAAGTTTGCCGTCGGGCGGGTAGTGCTCGGAGTCGCTGAGAATAGGGACTACGTATACAGTTTCCGGCTCATGCGCGTGCACGGCGATAGGGAAGCCGAAGTCCGACGGCAGGTTGCCGCTCACCTCGTTCCACATCTCCCCCGCGCTGTCGGTTCGCATCACGTCCCAATGCTTCTGCATAAAAACCGTGTCGGGTCGCGTCGGGTGCATCGCCAGACAGTGAACGCAATGCCCGATGTCAGCCTCCGGCTCGGGCAGGAAGTTCGAGCTTAGCCCTCGTGTTGCCACGTGCCACGTTTCACCGCCGTCGTCGGTGCGAAACGCACCAGCCGCGGATATGGCGACGTACATACGGCGCGGGTTGGCCGGATTAATAAGGATCGTGTGAAGGCACATGCCGCCGGCACCCGGCATCCAGTCGTTGCCCCTGGAGTTTGTTCGTAACGCGGGCAGCTCCGTCCAGCTCGCGCCGCCGTCTCTGGAGCGAAAAAGTGCAGCGTCCTCCACACCGGCGAACACCGTATCAACGTCGTCCGGCGACGGCTCGAAGTGCCAGACGCGCTTGAAGTCCCAGGGGTGTGGCGTGCCGTCGTACCACTGGTGGGTACCCGGATTTCCAACATACGCGAAATTATTGCCCACCGCCTCCCAGGACTTCCCGCCGTCATCCGACCTCTGTACTACCTGGCCATGCCAATCCGTCCACTGCGACGCGTAGATCCGCTCCGGGTCGACTGGTGATCCCTTGAGATGCATGATCTCCCAACCTCCGAAATGTGGGCCGTCGACCTTCCAGTCGCGGCGCGTTCCATCGGAGGTGATGATGAAGGCGCCTTTGCGCGTTCCCACAAGAATTCGGACTCCCGCCATGGTCACCTCCTCAGAGTGGACTCGGGTTGAGAGATACATCCGGCGCCAAGCTAATGACGCGCTGAATAACCGGTCAAGATCTTCATTGGCCTAACCCAGGAGAGTCGGGCGCCGGATCAATCCAGGCGCCGGACCCCACCCATCTCACGCCTGCGACGCCTTCGCGCGGATCCGTTCTTCCTGCTCCCTCAGTTCAGGCGTGAACTCCTCGCCGAAATCCTCGGCCTCAAAAACCTGCCGAAGCTCGACCTGCCCGTCCTTGAATGGGATGCGTCGCGCCCAATCCACCGCCTCCTCCCTGGACTTGACCTGGATAATCCAGAAGCCGGCGAGCAATTCCTTCGTTTCGGCGAACGGACCGTCGGTTACCGTCGGCTTGCCGTTCTTGAAATCCACCCGCACTCCGTTCGAGCTCGGGTGCAAACCCTCACCCGCCAGCATTACGCCGGCATTCACCAGCTCCTCATTGTAGTTTCCCATGTCTCTGAGCTCCTCCTCCGTCGGCATAATGCCGGACTCGGACTCTTCACTCGCCTTTACCAGCATCATGAACTTCATCGTCGTACCCCTTTCGGTTCGAGGTGCCCCGGCTCGTTCGTCCAGGTCCATATATAGTACGAACAGGGCCGTGCGAAATCGACAAGCGGAATCTGAGCCAGTAAGCCCCTAGTCGCGGTCGTAGAATGGCGGCGGCTCTACCCCCATCGCGCGCAGGTAGACGTACCCCTGCCCTCGGTGATGGACCTCATTGTCTATCACGTAAAGCATGAGGCCCCAACCAGGCATCGTGTACTGACCGAAAGCCGTCATAGTTTCCTGAAAACGGTCAGCAGAGATATCACCCCACCTGTCCTGGATCTCAGTAGTGGCTTCGTCCCATCGCCGCAGCAGCTCCTGCTTCGAGTCGATTTCCATCGGTTCGTAATTCCATTCGTCGGTCGCGATTCCGTGCACCATTGGCATTGCCATCCCCAACATCTCCAGCGCCAATGCCCCGAACGGGCGCATGGACCCTAGCGAATAGCTGAACAGCTTGTCCTCCGGGAACGCCTCGATCATCCTCCTCGTTAGTCGTCTGTGTCCCTGCCAGTGCTCGAGCAATTGATCAGGCGTGATCACAACGGCAGCAGCGGTTTCGCCAGGCATAATGGGCCTCGAATCGAAAGGAAGTGAAAGGTGCTTCGGTAAATGTTCGGTAGACAATCTAAAGAGGTGTTCTATCGGGTGCAATGTTTTTGTTCCTGGTTCTACGGATCGAGCTGCTCCCGCAAACTCCGCGTACTCCGCGCCTCCGCGGTTGAATCACCACAAAGTACGCGGCGTAAAGCGGATGAATAGACATGCACCGAATTGCAGAGGATGTTCGTGTCGCTCGGATCGCTTCAGCCGTAGACAGAGTACGTAGAGGTATCTAGCTTAGCGCCATGAGAGCCAGGACCCACGACTTCGGATCCCGTGATGACCTTTCACGATCTACACGAGTACTGTTCAGCTAAGCCAGGCGTAGAGGAGACGTTCCCTTTCGGGGAAGACGTACTGGTATTCAAGGTGGCCGGAAAGATGTTCGCGCTGACGAACCTCTCGACATTGCCGCTGACGGTGAATCTGAAGTGCGATCCTGAGCGGGCGGTGCAGCTTCGTGAGCGGTATGCGGCGGTTCAGCCGGGGTACCATATGAACAAAACACACTGGAATACGGTAGAGATCGACGGGAGTATAGACTCCGGCGAAATTTTCGGATGGATAGACGATTCATACGATCTCGTCGTACGCAGTCTGAAGCGGGCTGATCGTGAAGCATTGCAATCGATTTCGGAAACCCGTGGCCGAGAAGGGCCGTAGGGTCGTTCATGACTTCATGGGGTACTCTACAACCGTGAACGGGGCAGAATAGAATATGGAAGAAATTCTCGTCATGCTGATTCCTGTGATAGCGCTCCTGATCGGCCTCGCTGGGGCGACGGGGAGCCTCATAGTGAAGCCGCTGGTGCAAGCGCTGGAGAAGCTTACAGAGGCGCAGTCTCAGGTCGGTAGCCGCTCAGAGGTAGATGCGCTCGAGCTGGAGCAGCGGGTCGCCTCGCTGGAGAACTCTCTTGCCCGGATCCGGGACGAGCAGAACTTCCATCGTGAACTGCAGGGTGGGGCTGAATGACCTTTAGAATTGTTCTGACTGTTCTGTTGTTGATCCTTCCTCTATCGTTGGCCGGTGCGCAGGATTCGGCGCGGTTCACACGCGCCGATTCGATTCGTGGCTCGATCACGCCGGAGCGCGCGTGGTGGGATGTGGAGTTCTACGACCTGCACGTGAGGATAAGTCCATCGGACAGCAGCATCAGTGGATACAACGGGATCACCTATCGTATCCTGGATTCCGCCGAGGAGATGCAGATCGACCTCATGATGCCGCTGGTGGTGGACAGCATGCTGCAGGATGGGCAGAGCCTCACATATAGGCGCGACGGCAATGCGTTCTTCGTAACCCCGCCCGACCCACAGATAGTTGGTGATAGCAGGACGATAACCGTTTACTATCACGGGAAGCCGATAGTGGCGCGGAACGCGCCGTGGGACGGCGGCTTCGTGTGGGCGCGCGACACGCTCGGCCAGCCGTGGGTGGCGACAGCGGTGCAGGGCCTAGGCGCGAGCGCCTGGTGGCCGAACAAGGACACGCAGGCGGACGAGCCGGACAGCCAGCGGATAGCGATAACTGTTCCCGACCCGATGATCGACGTATCCAACGGGCGGCTGCGAAGCACGACGCACAATGACGACGGCACGACTACGTACGAGTGGTTCGTGGAGAACCCTATAAACAACTACAACGTCGCGGTGAACGCGGGCGATTATGCTCACTTCAGCGACATCTACCTGGGTGAGAAGGGTACTCTTACACTGGATTACTGGCCCCTCGAGTACAACCTCGAGGAGGCCAGGGAGCAGTTCGCGCAGGTACTGCCTATGCTCACCTGTTTCGAGCACTGGTTCGGACCTTACCCGTGGTACGATGATGGCTTCAAGCTGGTGGAAACGCCATTCCTGGGAATGGAGCACCAGAGCGCTGTAGCCTATGGCAACGCGTATGAAAATGGTTACCTGGGTCGCGATCTTTCCCATACAGGACTCGGACTGCTCTGGGATTTCATAATCATCCACGAGAGCGCCCACGAGTGGTGGGGCAACAACATCACGACCCGTGACGTAGCGGACATGTGGGTGCACGAGTCATTCGCGAACTACGCGGAGGGCATCTACACGGAATGCCAGATGGGTGAGGAAGCCGGCGCACGGTACATCATCGGCAACCGTGCCAATGTGCAGAACGACATCCCCATAATCGCCCCGTACGGCGTTAACGCTCGCGGCTCGGGCGATATGTATTATAAGGGCGGCAACATGCTGCACACGATCCGGCAGATCATCGACGACGATGAGCTCTGGCGGGAGATCCTGCGCGGTCTGAACCAGGAATTCAGGCACCAGACAGTTACCGGGCAGCAGGTGCAGAACTACATCAGCGAGTCCGCAGGCATCGATCTCAGTAAGGTATTCGAGCAGTATCTCACAACAACCATGATACCGGTACTGGAGTACAGGATCGAGGATTCCACACTCCACTATCGCTGGGCCGATGTGGTGCCCGGATTCGAAATGCCGGTGAGGGTCACACTTTCGGACTCCGGTTATGATATCATCCGTCCGACCGAGGAATGGCAGAGTGTGCGCCTGGACCTCGCGAACCCCGAGAGTTTCCGGGTCGATGAAGATTTCTACGTGGTCGCTGAGCCGGTCGCCGACCCTTCCTCACCCTGAAACGGAGGAGTCTTGCGCAGCAATCCGCGCCGCGAATTTCTTCGCCACACCATCGGGGTTCCGCTCGAGGTCCGGGAGCTTCCCGGCGCCACAATGACGCATGCGCAGAGCCGAAATGTGAGCTTCGGTGGGCTCGCCTACGACTCTGAAGAGTGTCCGGAGATCGGAAGCATAATCGAGATCGGTATTCCTACCGTTGAACCGCCGTTCCAGGCGCGGGCGCGCGTTTCATGGTGCCGACCGGAGAACGACGCCTACCTGGTCGGCATCGAGTTCCTAGAATCGGGTGATGCTTTTCAGGCACGCATGGTCCAGCAGGTCTGCTCGATCGAGAACTACCGGCGCGAGAAGGAGGCGAATGAGGGCCGCGATGTGACTACCGAGGAAGCCGCCAGGGAGTGGATAGAGAAGTACGGGGGGCGCTTCCCGGATACCCGGATAGCCAATACCGAGTGATTTGCATGGATTACGAGACGAAGGTGAAGCTCTACATCGACGGCGCCCCGGCAGAGTGGGTCGCCTGCGCAATTGTATGTCTATACGACCGGGACCGGATCTCGCGTGACGATCGCCTCGGGATGGATATCACCGACGTTTACGGGGAGGCTACCTTCCGTTTTTCCGCGGACGACCTCCTCGACGTGGACGACCGGATCGGCGGGCAGCTCCCGGAACTCTATATTCAGGTGGTAGATTCGAATGGCGATTGCGTACTGACCACTCGCGCGACGGCCGAGCGTAACACCGTTCCGAACCTCATCCGTGTCGCGATCGACCGTGACCTGGCCGTCGAGCACGGCCTTATTTGAGCAGAGAATCAACAATTTCACTCCCCCGGAGGAGTTAACCAGATGAAGCTGAACGGAATTCTTGGAGTCCTCGTACTTGGCATGGCGGCGTGCGCACCCCCGTCCGCCGCCCCGCCCGTGCCGGCCCCTGCCCCCGAGCCAGCGGCTGCCCCACCCGCTGAGCCCACGGCGCCGCCCCCCGCGGCACCCGAGCCAGACGCGGTTCTCGCGGCCGCGCCCGCCAACTGGTGGCTGCTGGATGAGGCTGCCGACGGGGTGCCCGGGATAAGCGCCGCGCGCGCCTACGACGCCCTGCTCGCGGGCAAGGAGCCCGGCCAGACCGTCGTCGTTGCAGTTATAGATTCGGGTGTCGACGACGAGCACGAAGATCTGGACGACAACCTGTGGGTGAACGACGACGAGGTGCCCGGAAACGGAGCCGATGACGACGCCAACGGTTATGTGGACGACGTAAATGGTTGGAACTTCATCGGTGGCCCGGGCGGCGAGCACGTCCGCTTCGACACCTACGAAGTCACTCGCATTTTCGCGAAACTTAGCGACCAGTATGAGCGCGCCGATCCGGATACCCTGGCTGGCCAGGCGCTCGCCGGCTACGAGAGATTCCTCGAGATTCGCGACGCCTTCCAGGAGGATCGCGCCGAGGCGGAAGCGCAGCTTCAGCAGATCCGCGCAATCAATGCGGCCGTCGATGGCTTCGTTGCCATACTCCGCCAGGAGCTCGCCGGCGACTCGCTTACCGCGGAGAACGTCGCGGCCATCCAGTCGCTGCGCCCGGAGGTTAACCAGGCCAAGCAGATTTTCCTGCAGATCAGCGCGCAGGGCATTACGCCTGAGCAGATCGATCAGCAGCTCGAGTCGCTCGAAGGCCGTGTCGAGTACGGGCTGAACCCGGACTTCAATCCGCGTTCGATTGTCGGTGACGACTATTCCGATCTCACTGAGATCGGGTACGGCAACCCGGATATCGAGGGCCCCGCGGCGGAGCACGGCACGCACGTGGCCGGCATCATCGCCGCCGAAAGGGGCAATGGCATTGGCATCGACGGTATCGCCCCGTCAACCGAGATCATGGTGATTCGTGCGGTACCGGACGGCGACGAGCGCGATAAGGACGTGGCCAACGCAATCCGCTACGCAGTGGATAACGGCGCCGACATCATCAACATGAGCTTCGGTAAGGCTTATTCGCCTGACAAAGAGGTGGTTGATGCGGCCGCGCGCTACGCCGATGAGCACGGCGTGCTCATGATCCACGCGGCCGGTAACGCGGGTGCCGACCTCGGAGTCGAGCCCAGCTATCCCAGCCGTATCTACGAGGGCGGCGGCCAACCCGAGCTCTGGATGGAGGTCGGAGCCTCGTCCTGGCAGGGGATCGGCCAGCTTGCCGCACCTTTTTCGAATTACGGTGATGAAGAGGTCGATGTCTTCGCGCCAGGCGTCGCTATACGGTCGACGGTGCCCGAGAGTGACTATGCCATCAACAGCGGTACCAGCATGGCCGCACCCGTCGTATCAGGCCTCGCGGCACTGCTCATGGCATATTACCCCGAGCTTTCAGCCGGTGAGGTCAAGCAGATTATACTGGATTCCGCCACGCGCTATCCGGAAGCTATGGTCATGATGCCCGGTGCACCCGACGACACGGTGGCATTCGGCGAGCTGTCGACTACCGGCGGTATAGTCAACGCATTCGCGGCTATCGGGCTGGCGGAGGAACGCACCGGCAACTAAAGAGGGAAAGGGGACGAATAGAGTGCGGGTAAGCTTCAACACTACGATTGCGGGTATCCTCGCGATCACCATTGCCGGAGCGTGTAGTCCGGCGGGTGATGGCGAGAGCTCGCCCGCGGCGGCGCGGGACGACGGCCGTGCTGACGCGACGCTCGATAGTGCCCTCGACAGGATCATCGCCCGCACTGATTCCATAGCTGATGCGCTGAAGCCGGTTCCGCTCCTCACCGGTGCCGAGGAGTCGTCGCTAAGGCGATATCTCAACGCCGAGCATCTGGAAGCCGCTCGCCGGCTGGGTATTCAGCGGCCGGAGAACTCCGCTGAGCTCGAAGCGCTGGTCGAGGATGGCAGCCTTGTTGTACTGGAAGACAGCACGCAATACTGGGTAGTGCGTGAGCTCGACCATTCAGTAGCCCTGGTCACCCCCGACACCAGATCGCTCCTCACCGAAATAGGCGAGCGCTTTCAGGCCGAGCTCCACGAACTAGGAATTCCGCCCTATCGCCTGGATGTGACGTCTGTGCTCAGGACAGCCGAGAGCCAGGCCGACCTTCGCCAGGCCAACCCCAATGCGGCCGCTGGAGTAAGTACCCATGAATTCGGCACGACGCTGGATGTGGCCTACAGCAGCTTCCCGGCACCCGCCGAGCCCGTAGTGGACCTCGGCAACGTCGATCCGACCTGGCTGGCTCCGCACCTCGAGCGTGTGGCAGACGCTATTGCGGAATCCGTCGCTGCCCGGAAGTCACGTGAGCTTCAGGCCATTCTGGGGCGCGTACTCCAGGAGATGCAGCAGGAAGGGTCCGTTATGGTGACCCTGGAGCGCCGGCAACCTGTGTATCACCTGACTGTTGCGAAAAACTATTGACCGCTTCCGCCCGCAAGGTATCCAAAGGCGGCAAAAACCCGCGCCATTACTGGTGCGCGAAATGTTTGCTTGCGGCGCACTCCTCTCCCCGGTAGTTTTCATTGTCCACCCTGGAGACGGAGGCCACGATGACAAATGTAAGACCTCTCGAGTGCCCCGCCTGTGGACATGAGCGAATCGAACGAAGACGCCAGCGACTGCGCACGGAAAGCGGGAAGTTGAGCGTGGGAGTGGTGCAGTGGAACTGCCGGCTTTGTTCGTACACCTGGACCGCACCCGGACCACGAAGGTGGGATCGCGATCGCGCCAGGCTCTGATCTACCGCGGAGCGCTAAATTTGCGGGCTCGGTCCTCTTCCGGACTGGGCCCGTTCGAATTTCTGACCCAACCACCATATGTCGCCCGTAAATGTGCCGGTCTGGGACGACGCACGCTGGGAAGCCCTGCCCGCGCTGCACGGTGATGTCGAGGCCGACGTTTGCGTAATCGGGCTCGGCGGCTCAGGCCTCTCCTGCGCGCGCGAGCTTCTCGATATGGGTCAGCGCGTGGTAGGTCTCGACGCGCGAAGTGTTGGCGGCGGCGCCGCCGGTAGGAATGGAGGGTTCCTGCTGGCCGGGCTGG
>DASSKB010000066.1:0-3950 GCA_035690925.1 Longimicrobiaceae bacterium | reverse complement strand
AATACCCGCGAGACCCAGTCTGGTGGAGATCACACCCTCGTTCATGGACCCGCCGCGCGAGAGTTCGAGATCCTCGGCGTGTACGGCCACTGCGATGCCGAAGCTGAGAGCATACTCCAGCGCCATGCGCATCACGCCAGCGTTGCTGACTGGCCGCCCGTCGTCCGTCACGGCTACCGCGCCCGCAGCTATCATCTCGCCCATCTCAGCGAGTTGCTCGCCCTTCTGCTCCACCGTGATGGTCCCGGTCGGATAGACCCGAGCACCGCCCGAACGCAGCCCTTCCGCGAGTACGAAGCCGACCGTCGCGGGGTCGTCCACCGGCGGATCGGTATTCGGCATGGCCACAATCGCCGCAAAACCACCCGCCGCGGCCGCAGCGGCGCCGGTCGCGATGGTCTCCTTGTGCTCGCCACCCGGCTCGCGTAGGTGGACGTGCACATCGATCAGGCCGGGGCATACCACCATGGCCTCCGCATCCACGAGTTGTGCGCCGTCCGGAGCCGTCAGGCCTTCGCCCACCTCCGCTACCGCTCCATCCACGAGCAGCAGGTCCATTGTAGCATCGAGCTTCTGCGACGGATCGATCACCCTGCCGCCCCGAATCAACATCGGTTTCATGCGCTTCCTCCCGCCTTTGCCGCTTCCGCCGTTTCCGGCTTCCCGCCTGCCAGTAAGTACAGCACGGCCATTCTCACGGCCACGCCGTTGGTAACCTGCTGAAGGATCAACGAGTGGGGCCCGTCCGCAACGGCCGAATCTATCTCGACACCGCGGTTCATGGGGCCGGGGTGGAGGATCAGAAGCTCGCGCGGCGCGGCCTCTACTCGCTCCTGAGTCACCCCGAATACGCGATTATACTCGCGCAAGGACGGAACGAAACCACTCTTCATCCGCTCGAGCTGGAGCCTGAGGACGTTCAACACGTCCGCCCATTCGATTGCCTCCTCGATGCGGCGAAAGACCGTCACACCGAGATCGCCTATATCGCGAGGGAGGAGGGTCACCGGTCCACAAACGGCGACTTCGGCGCCAACTTTATGGAGCCCCCAGATGTTGGAGCGCGCCACACGAGAATGGAGAACATCTCCTACTATGCACACCCGCAGACCATCCAGCCGTCGCGCATGATCCCTGATCGTGAGGAGGTCCAGAAGTCCCTGCGTGGGGTGCTCGTGCTTACCGTCACCCGCATTGATAACGTTGGAGGCGATTCGCTCGCCCAGGAAGCGCGCGGATCCGGACGCTCCGTGCCGCATGACAACCATGTCGATGCGCATAGCCTCCAGATTGCGCGCCGTATCGACAAGCGTTTCGCCCTTCGAGACTGACGATCCGCCGGCCGCGAAGTTCACGGTATCCGCAGAGAGGCGCTTCTCTGCAAACTCGAAGGAAATGCGCGTGCGGGTGGAGTTCTCGAAAAATGCGTTGACTATCGTCTTCCCGCGGAGGACCGGCACCTTCTTTATGGGCCGCTCCGAGATCTCCTTGAACGGCTCAGCAGTGTCGAGGATACCCAGGATCTGCTCGCGCGAAAGGTCTTCCAGGCCAAGCAGGTCTTTGCCCAGGTACGGGACGATCGCGTGGGCCACTAGGCACCCCCCGTGACCAGTTCCACACCGCGGCGTCCGTCCACCTCCGGCACGAGCACCTCGATTCGGTCACCTTCGGGAACAGTGTACCTTTTTCCTATTATATCGGCGTGGATCGGGAGCTCGCGGCCGCCCCGGTCGATAAGGACGCAGAGCAGGATGCGGCTCGGACGGCCGAAATCGGCCATCTCGTCGAGCGCAGCGCGGACAGTGCGGCCGGTGAAGAGCACATCATCGACTATCACCACAGTACGCTCGTCGATCCCGCCCTCCGGGAGCCGCGTCTCACCGACGACAGGCCGCGGCCCTATGGCCATGAGATCGTCCCGGTAGAGCGTGATGTCGAGCGAACCGGTGGCCACCCTGACGCCCTCGGCACGCTCGATCTCGTCAGCGATGGTGTCCGCCAGCTGCACGCCACGCCGATGGATGCCGACGAGGACGAGGTTCTCGGTGCCCGCGGCGTTCTCGACGATTTCGCGCGCGATGCGGGCGAGCACGCGCTCCACAGCGCGTGCGTCCAGGAGAATCTTTCTTCGGATTTCCGTCATGAATCGCGGCGGAGGTTCATTCAGTGGAGGCGGGCCACCAAAGATACACCGCGTGCCCGCAGGGTGTCAACGAAGCCGAAAGTCTTTACAAATGGACCGCCGCGGGGTACGATTCGGGCCAACCTTGCCGCCGTCGATCCCCGTTCCAGAGACTGATGAATCCACGAAGAGGCCGCCTCGTTGCCGTTCTCGCGCTCCTGCTTGTCGGTATTCCCACCGCGCTACAGGCGCAGGAGGCTGTGCCGCCGACGGTAAGCAGCGAGGGTCCAGCCGCCATCCTGCTGGGTGTGGATTTCAACGTCACGCTCACCGCTCCGGACGGAGCGCCTCCGGTGGACTACGCGGTATACACAGCTGCTGGCGAGGTACTGGCGAGCGGAACGACTGTAGGCCCGGAAACCGAGGTGTCCGGGTTGAGAGTGACCTCACGCGCCGATCTGCCGATTCGCACCGTTGTGGGTGGCGATGAAACGCTTTTGGACGCCACCATCCTCCCTGGTTGGGTTTCGATCCTGCCTCCGCTGCTCGCCATAGCGCTGGCGCTGGTATTTAAAGAGGTCATAATCTCGCTCTTTGCTGGAGTCTGGCTGGGCGCGTTTCTCTGGACCGGTCTGGACCCGCTGGGAGCACTCCTGCGCACTGTCGACACCTTTGCCATGCCAGCCGTGGCTGACCAGTCGCACGCCTCGATCATGATCTTCTCACTTATGATAGGTGGGATGGTGGGGGTCATCGGGCGTAATGGCGGAACGTTCGGCATCGTGGATGAACTTGCTCCCTACGCCACGACTCCCAGGCGCGGTCTGCTCGCCACCTACGCGCAGGGGCTGGCGATCTTCTTCGACGACTACGCAAACACACTCATCGTAGGTCATACGATGAGACCTGTGACCGACCGGCTCCGTGTTTCTCGCGAGAAGCTCGCGTACATTGTGGATTCGACGGCCGCTCCGGTCGCCAGCATTGTGATAGTCTCTACCTGGGTCGGCTTCGAGATCACGCTCATAGCCGACGGGCTGACGGCGGCCTCCGAGAGTGTTGCGGCCGCGGACCCTGCTCTGTCGGCTCGATTGGCCGCCTGGAGCCCTTTCAACATTTTCATCGACACCATTCCCTACCGGTTCTATCCCATTCTGGCACTGATCTTCGTATTCATGGTCATCTGGATGCGGCGCGACTTCGGCCCGATGCTCACGGCGGAGAACCGCGCCGCGCGGGGTGACGGGCTCTACCGGCCTGGCGCTGCGCTCATGGCGGACACCTCCGGCGGGGTTATGGAGCCCGGTGAAGATACTCCACGGCGCTGGTGGAACGCGGGCGTGCCGGTAATGGTGGTGGTTGTGGCAGTGCTGGTAGGTCTCTACGTAAGCGGCCGAAGCGCGCTGGGCACGGGTGACGCACTCCTCCGCGACATCTTCGGCGCCGCGAACTCCTACAACGTGCTGCTCTGGGCCTCTCTCCTAGGTAGCGTTGCGGCAATCGCGATGACGCTCGCCCAGCGCCTCCTGAGCGTAGCGGAGGTTATGGAGGCTTGGATCTCCGGGATACGCGCGATGATGCTGGCGATGGTGATCCTGGTGCTAGCCTGGTCGCTGGGCTCGGTTACCGAGGTGCTTGGTACGGCTCAGTACCTGAGCTCTGTGCTGGAGGGCGCCGTTCCCGTAAGGTTGTTGCCAGTTCTGGTATTTGCCATCGCCGCCGCTATCTCTTTCGCAACGGGCACTTCCTGGGGAACGATGGCTATCCTGCTCCCACTGGTTATCCCGCTCGGTGCAAACCTCACGGCCGGTTCGGAGATCGGGGTCGG
>DASSKB010000065.1:0-7857 GCA_035690925.1 Longimicrobiaceae bacterium | reverse complement strand
GATAACGCTCGCGCTGGACGGCGGGATCCCCCACGAGTTCACGCTCAAGGAGCTCCTGGAGCGCTTCCGCGACCACCGCATCGAGGTCGTCGTCCGCCGCTCACGTTGGGAGCTCGAGCGCGCGCGCGAGGAGGCGCACGTCCTCGAAGGGCTGCTGATCGCGCTGGCCAATATCGACCGCGTGGTCAAGATCATCCGCTCGTCCCGAACGCGTGTGACCGCGGGCGAGAAGCTGCGGAAGGAGTTCGATCTCAGCGAGCGCCAGGCCGAGGCCATCCTCCAGATGCGGCTGTATCGCCTAACACAGCTCGAGGGTAAGGAGCTACGCGACAGGCTGGACGCCCTGGCAAAGCGCATCAAGGCGCTCGAGGCCGTCCTCAAAAGCCCCAGACGGCAGCTCGCCGAGGTGCGCAAGGAGCTTGAGAGCCTCGCGGAATCATACGGCGACAAGCGGCGCACCCGGATTGTGGACGCCACTAAGGGCCAGACTGTAGAAAGCCTCATCGCCCACGAGGATGTCGTCGTCACCGTCACCCGCGAGGGCTACATCAAGCAGACGCCCATGTCGCTCTATCGGCGACGGGTTAACGCCGGCAAGACACTCGCCGGGATGGAGCGGTACGACACTGATTTCCTCGAGCACGTCTTCGTCGCGAGCACTGCCGACACACTGATGTTCTTCAGCGACGACGGCCAGGCATACTGGCTCCCCGTCGATGAGATCGCCGAGGCGGGCCGCTCATCCCGCGGGCGGTCGCTCCACCAGATCCTGAACGTTAACCCCGCCACCCATTTCGTCGCGCTCCTCTCCTCCGGGCGGCAGCCGAAGGATGCCATACTGGTTTTCTTCACTCGCGGCGGGACAGTCAAGCGCACGCCGTTCGATCAGTTCGGCAACCCTCGCGCGGGCGGCGTCAACGCCATCAACCTCCGCAATGGCGATACTCTCCTGGACGTGCAGATGTCAGGCGGCAACGGCGATCTGGTGATGGTGAGCCGCGCCGGCAGAGCGATTCGCTTCCCCGAACGCGAGGTCAGCCCAATGGGGCGCGCCGCCCAAGGGGTGCGCGGGATCAAGCTCGCGAAGGGCGATCGCGTGGTGGGCGCGGTCGTCGCCAGACGCGAATCAGCTATCTGTCTGGTCTCAGAGAAGGGCTTCGCCGCGCGCGTGCCGCTCTCAGAGTTTTCCGCCCAGAAGCGCGATGGGCTCGGGGTTGTCGCAATGCAGGTCGATAAGGCATCCGGGTCGGTAGTCGCGGCGCCCGAGGTCGTCGCCGACGATGAGCTCATGCTCGTGATCTCTTCCGGCGAGACGCACCGGCTGATCGTCGGTGAGGTGCCCGTTGTTGCGCGGGGCGGCGCTGGTGAGGTCGCGCAGAAGGTTAAGCGCGGGGAGATGGTTGTTGAGGTTACTCGGACGGCGCCGCAGCGGGGTGGGAGTGGGGGGATGGAGGAGGATGATGAGGAGGAGCCGGGCACGGGCGAAGATGGCGAATCGGGCGCGGGAGCGGGAGCGGGAACGGACGATAGCGATGGTGGGGGTGGGTCGCAATTCGAGCTGCTTGGGGCGGATGGGTAGGGAGGGCGTGTCGCAATAATGCGCCTGTCATTCCCGCGCACGCGGGAATCCAGTGTCGTTTCAGGCGATGACGCTGGATGCCCCCTTTTGCGGGCAAGCCCGAACGGATTATTAGAAGCGCTTTAACGGACCTCTAACGTGAGGCGAACAGCGTGGTGCACGCCCGTGGTAGGATCCCTATAGGACGCGATAATATCACCATTTCTGGCGAGAGCCCATGGCTCATAGGCACGGGCAATTCTCTGGGAAGCGACCAGATCCCCTTGAGGAGTATATACTTGCCAAAGACTAATTCCGTCGTCCAGGAACCAGACGACGTTCAGAACATTGCCATCCGGAAGTTTGAAGATCCCACGAGACTGCGGAAAGTTCCAGCTGAACGTCCGGTGAAGGCTCGCACCAGACCCGGTTTCATGAATGAAATCATCGCCGATAGGCTCTAGCAGGTCCGGATTCGTCGCGACGACGTCCGCCTTGATCCCAGAATCAGAATACCTGACTATCTCATGCGGAGCTGCCCGGGAGAACAGGATAGAGCCATCGGCAACCGCCACCACGGGACCGCCTGCGGTCATAACCGCTGCACGCGGGTTCTTCGTATCAGGGATTTCCCTCCACTCCGCGACTAGCTGACCATCAGGATCAAATTGATGCAGTGCGTAGGGGTTAGTTCGCACCCCTCCGCTCAGAACGAAGTCACCGGAAGGTAGTACAGCGAAGCCCTTCTGATTCGTCACTCTTTCGGACAGGCGCACGCGGCGCTCAAACTCCCCGCTTGCATCGAACAACTCAACCGCGATGTGGCTGGCGTCATAGATTGCGATTCCACCACCCGGTCTCTGCGCCATTCTTCGCGGATTCGCGACCTCTCCCGGCCCATCTCCACTGCCGGCTACTACCCGTGTTGGCACACCCCGCGCGCTGATCTCAAAAATTAATCTATCGTTGCCAAGTCCTTCTGATACCCAGATTGAACCGTCTGGCGCTTCTACCATCCCGGCGATGTAAGCGATTAATACCGTTGATTCGGAACCTACCGTGTTCCACCGCTCATGGATACTGATACCCTGCGCGGAAGCAGGTAGCGACAAAAATTGCATTCCCCACAACAGTACTAACCCAGAGACCAGCGGCCACCTATGATCTTCAGATTTGTACATCGTACAATACTCCTGAGATTAGAATATTTGGAGGGGTGCCGCCCCATGAAGTCTATTCGATGGTACTTCTTTCGGCGAGACCAACGACCGCCGAGTAGCGATACTGATTGCGGAACAAGTCGAGCGGAAGCGCGGCCAGGCTCCCGTCGGCTAGCTTCTCTGTAAGTACGATGAGATCCCCATTGCAACTCCATCCGGCAAATCTAGATTGCCCGACGGGTGCAAGAGCAATTTTGCCGAATTCAGTTTGAAAATCGCGAAAATCGGATTCCGAAAGGCTTAACTCGGCCGCTGCCAATTTTTCGCCAATGACACACACCCCCACTTCGTCGCACTCTCCTCCCGAAGTGTAAGAGCAGGAGTACGCGCCCGCCCAATCGACGGGTCCGCATCTGTCGCCCGAATCGCACTCGGCACACTGGGCAACTGCCACGCTGGGCGAAGTTACGCCCATAGTGGCGATGCCTATAAAGAGGAGTAATACTAGACCTGAATTCCTGTTCTAAAGGTAGCCTGACATGTTTCCTCCTCTGCGGAAGTTAAAGCAAGAAAAACGGCACCCCTGAGTTGTTAATCGATGCGACTACTACCATGGTTATGTTCTAAATTTCGTATGTCAAGGTTCTTGAAGTTGAAGATCGCGAGATTTATCGTCCTGCTAGTACTAGCAAATACTTGACAACGCTGCCGATGGCTACCAGCCGATCTTGACCGCCCGTAACCCAGTGTTAGCACGGGTTTTCGACGCTCGCGCGATAGACGGTCAGCGGCTCGTCATCAATGGCAAACAGAGCGACTACCGATTAATTGCAGAGACTCCAATAATCGGCGGTTGCATATGTGTGGGGGGTACACGCGCGCAAACTACGACGTAAATTGCCGACGATCCGCGCGTGCGATTTTGTACTTCTGACGAGGGTCATGGCGGGCCCATTTACCTTTGCAACACGCCCAAACGTCATAGCATCGTATAAATCCGATTCGTCGGTACCTACGCGGAGTACGTCAGAATCAACGCGGAGACAATCTGATGGAAATTGCCGTTCGGCCAATTCGCAATGACAACCATTACGAAGCAGCCCTTCTGGAGATCGATGGGTTAATGGATGCTGCTTACGGTACGCCAGAAGGTGATCGCTTGGACGTACTCGCCACTCTCGTCGAAGCGTATGAAAGGATAGGTCCGATTGACGCCACGCCTTAGCACTACCGACACCGCCGCCGCCGAGCTGCGCCGCGCCGGCCACGTGCTCATCGACCGCATGGCCGACTACCTCGCGGATATCGAGCAGCTACCGGTGTCCACTCCTCGCTCGCCCGCCGAGCTGGCGGCGCGCTTCGCAAGCTCACTTCCGCAGGGCGGCGAGCCCGCCGAGGAGGTCTGGGACGACGTGTGGAGTGAGGTCGCCGCGGATTCCATACACCTCGCCCACCCGATGTACATGGGCCATCAGGTGGCGCCGCCGCTGCCGCACGCGGTGCTCGCGGACGCTATGGCGAGCCTGCTGAACCAGTCGATGGCCGTTCAGGAGATGTCGCCGGCCGCCACCTTCGTGGAGGGTGAGGTCATCCGCTGGCTCATCGAGGTCCTCGGCTTCCCGGCCACCGCCGACGGGACGCTGGTATCCGGCGGCAGCGCCGCGAACCTCACCGGGCTCATGGCCGCGCGCGAGGCGGCATTCCCGGGCATCTGGGAGCGCGGGATCGCGGGAACGCCAGGTGCCGAGCGTGCCGCTTTCCTGGTCGCCGCGCACGCCCACTACTCGATCGAGCGCGCCGCCGGGATCATGGGTTTCGGGAGCGACGCCGTGGTCCCGGTCGCTGAGCTGAGCGGCAAGATGGATGTGGACGCGCTGGAGATGGAGATCGCCGCGCTCCGTCGGCATGGGCGCACGCCTGTCGCCATAGTCGCGACGGCGGGCAGCACCGCCACCGGCCACTTCGACGACCTGTCGAGCATCGCGGATGTGGCGGCGCGCGCGGGCGTCTGGCTGCACGTGGACGGCGCGCATGGCGCATCGTTCCTCCTGTCCGACAGGCTTCGCCCGCTCCTGAACGGCATCGACCGCGTCGACTCACTCGCATGGGACCCGCACAAAATGATGTTCATGCCGAGCTCGGCCGGCGCTATCTTCGTCCGCGACCACCGGCACCTCGACGCAGCGTTCCGGCAGAGCGCGCCCTATCTCTTTCACCCGCGGCCCGGCGAGAGCCGCTCGCGCGATATCGGCAAGCGGACCCTCCAGTGCTCGCGCCGCTTCGACGCGCTCAAGCTGTGGGTCTGCATGAGGCACTACGGCACCCGCCACTTCGCGATGTTGATAGAGAAGACGGTGGATACCACCGGGCTACTTTATGAGAGACTTTCCGCCGCCCCGGACTTCGAGCCGTCTCACGTCCCAGAATCCAATATCCTCTGCTTCCGGTACATTCCAGACGCCCTGAGGTCAGCCACACCGGCGGCTGTCGACGAGTTCCAAGGCGCACTCCGCGAACGCTACAACGCTTCCGGACAGGGATGGATAACATCCACCGTCCTGGCCGGCCGGCGCGTTCTCCGCGTTACCATCATGAACCCCGCAACGGGCCAAGAGCACGTCGAGCGGTTGATAACCGGACTCCGCGAAGAAGCTGGTAAGCATACAGATTGAAATTTTCGCTCCCGATTGTGACGTGCGAAGTCATTGTTCAGATCTCCGGGAGCCTGAACCTTATCTCCGCGTCCGCTGCGCCTCCGCGGTAGATCCGCTGTTACAAGAACGACTCTGTGGCATTCCCACCGCAACTGATGGATTTCCGCAGCACATAACAAGCTCTCGATCGGCTAGAGTATTGGCCGGATATTTGCCTCCTGCCCTATGCAAGGCGGCGGGAAGGGAGCGTAGAACCCTCGGCCAGCCGGTTCAGATCAACCTGACGGACCGAGCCTTGCCTTCGTAGTGGTTGCGTGTGTTGCGTTGTTCCTCAGAGTAAAGGGCTGATTTACCATGCGAGACCTGTATCGTGCGATTCCGCTCATCGCGGTGATGGCTTTGGCAGTGCCGCTTCAACTGGAGGCGCAGGAGTTTTTCGGTGAGGACCTGAACAATTCCGAGCACACTGCCCTTACCGCCACCCCAAATTCGGATGCCGCGGAAGCGGAGTTCCTGGATCGCCTGGTGGGGGTTGGGACGGAGACGTTCGAGTCCACGCCTACTGGGGAAGAACCACCCATCGACCTCACTTTCCCCGGAGCTGGCGACGCTGAGCTGAACGGAGTTGGCGAAATCGACTATGTGACTCCCGGCACGACGAACGGCTATGGCCGGTACGCGACGTCAGGAGCAAAGTTCTTTTCGCTGGATACAGCGGACCTCTTCGAGATCGTCTTCGCCGAACCGGTAGCTGCGTTTGGTTTCTTCGGCGTGGATATATCGGATTTCGGTGAAGACCTGTTTCTTACCTTTGTGCGCAACGGCGGAACCAACACTGAAGTCCTGGTTCCCAACACACAGGGTGTTGATGGAAGCACCGGTGGTTCGGTTCTGTTCTACGGATATATCGATGCCGCGAATCCATTCGACGCGGTTCAGTTCAGGAGCTCGGACGGTGAAGTGTTCGCCTTCGACGACATGACCATCGGCAGCGTCGAGCAGGTCATACCGCCCAACTCGACTGTACCCGAGCCGATCAGCATGGCGCTACTGGGCACCGGCCTTGCCGGGGTAGCGGCCGCGCGGCGGCGCAAGAGAGCGGAGAAGGCGCAGGACTGAATATCGGGGTCCGTCGCACGACGGGCCCTTTTGCTTTTGGGAACTCTCTCCACCTTCGAAATGTGGCGCCACGGCTGCATTCGGGGCGCAAGCGCAGCACAATCGTAGGGCGCGCCACTGCGGGGCACACATTTAAGGAGCTGCTCTAAATGATTGGGGCCGCGCGAGATGCGTGGCCTTTTTCGCATTCTAGATCTCGCCAGAGCCGACGGCCCTGGGATTGCTTTTGCCTGCTCTTCCGGCGATACCGTTTTTTCTCCTATCCCAGGAAAGCCATGGTCATGCGAAAGATTTCACTTGCAGTGTCAGTCGTGGCGTTGATCGCGCTGGTCGTTCCTACGCGATCGAATGCGCAGGTGTATTTTGGCGAAGATATGAACAGCAGTGGCTACGTGCCGCTCTCCAGCACCCCCAATTCGGACGCTGCCGCGGACGAGTTCCTTGATCGGCTGGTCGGAACAGGAACAGAGACTTTCGAGAGTTTCTCAGCGGGGGAAGATCCGCCACTCAATCTGACCTTTCCGGGCGCGGGGACAGCAACACTGACCGGCTCCGGTGAGATCGAGTCTGTCGCACCTGGCACCGCGAACGGGGCTGGGCGTTATGCCACCTCCGGATCCAAGTTTTTCGAGATCAGCACGGGCTCCCTCTTCGAGATCGTTTTCAGCGAGCCCGTCGCGGCATTCGGGTTCTTCGGTGTCGACATTTCCGATTTCGGTGAGGAGCTTTACCTAACTTTCGTGCGGGATGCTGGGAGCAATACTGAACTCACGGTCCCGAACACGTTGGGCGCGGGTTCCAGCACCGATGGATCTGTGCTGTTCTACGGATTCATCGATGACGTGAATCCGTTCGATGCAGTCCAGTTCAGGAGTTCTACGGGCGAGGTGTTCGCGTTCGACGACATGACGATCGGCAGTGTCGATCAGGTCATTCCGCCCAATTCGACAGTGCCGGAGCCGATCAGCATGGCCCTGCTTGGCACCGGCCTCGCCGGTGTAGCGGCCGCGCGGCGCCGCAAGCGAGCGGAGCAGGACAACGACTGATGCCGGAATGGGGCCTGTCGAAAGACAGGCCCCTCGGCTCGGTGCCTGCACGGCTACACGGCATCGACGGGCCATATCAGATTGTGCTCCACCACCCCGCCTTGCATTGACCATGTCGCCCGTCGGTTAATCGATCCGTGTACGAATAGCTCATCGCCTTATGACCTCTATGTTTAGAAGATCGCCCTCTGCGCACTCCGCGTCTTCGCGGTATACTGTTCCGGAATATCCCAAAGCACGTCGAGAATTGTAACCGCGGAGTGCGCAGAGGTTGTCTCCTCAAGTTCTGATGATGTTTTGAAAAAGACCTTTGATCGCTG
>DASSKB010000064.1:0-24366 GCA_035690925.1 Longimicrobiaceae bacterium | reverse complement strand
CGGTCAGGGCGGATACCATGGTGCGCGATACGACTGGCGGATAGGTCGTCGGTCATTGGTCATTGGTCATGGGTCATCGGTCATTGGTCATTGGTCATTGGTCGTCGGTCATCGGTCATCGGTCATTGGTCATCGGTCATCGGTCATTGGTCATCGGTCATTGGTAGGGGCACCCCTTGTGGGTGCCCATGGTTGCCAGGGCACCCACAAGGGGTGCCCCTACGCGGGCGGTAGCACGTCCCGCAGCACCTGGACGGCGAACGCAAGTTGGTCTTCGGTTATCACGAAGGGCGGCGACAGCGACAGCACGTTGCCGTACACGCCGCCACCGAGCACCAGAACCCCGCGCCGCAACGCCTCGACCATGACGCGCCCGGCGAGATCCGGGGCGGGCGTCCGGCTGGCGCGGTCCTCGACCAGTTCTATCCCTATCATCATCCCGAGACCGCGGATCTCGCCGACGTTCGGGTGATCGCCGAGCCGCGCGCGGAGAGTCGCGAGCAGCTCGGCGCCAAGTGACGCTGATCGCTCCACCAGCTGCTCATCTTCCAGCACCCCGATGGATGCAAGCGCCGCCGCACATGCCAGAGGGTTGCCCAGGAATGTCGACGTGTGGATCGCCTCGCCCGTCGAGACCGGCCACGCCGCCATCGCCTCGGCGGTGCCGATGCACGCGGCGAACGGCAGTCCGCCAGTGAGCGCCTTGCCCACCAGCATGAGATCCGGCTCCACATCCCAGTGCTCGCACGCGAACCACCGGCCAGTACGGCCGAATCCCGTGTAGATCTCGTCCAGAATGAGCAGGAGACCCCGCTCGTCGCAGATCCTGCGCAGGCCGGGCAGCCACCCAGCCGGCGGAACGATGTCGCCGCCGCGACCCTGGACCGGCTCAACCAGCACCGCGCCTATCTCGTCGCCAGCCGTGGCCGACGAATCCAGGAGATGCTCGACGTGCGCCAGGGCCGCGCTGGCCCCATCGTCGTCATAAAAAACCGAGCGGTAAGCGTACGGGTACGGCGCGAATACCGCGTTGGGCGCAAGCTGCGCCGCGAACGGCGCCCGGAAATCCTTGCGGCTCGACACCGACAGCGCTCCCAACGTCAGCCCGTGGTATCCGCCGTGGAACGCCAGGACCCGCGGCTTTCCCGTCGCCAGCATGGCCGTCTTGAGTGCGGCCTCGACCGCCTCCGCTCCCGAGTTCGCGAGGATCGATCGGGTCAGCTTACCGGGCGTAACCTGCGCCAGCTTCTCCAGCAGCCGAACCTTTATTTCCGGTGGATGCACATCCCCCATCCCGTGCATCAATCGTCCCGCCTGCGCGCTCACCGCCTCGACCACCTTCGGATGCGAATGCCCCGCGCCCGCCACCGCGAACGCCGCCGTGAGGTCAACGTAAACGTTGCCATCCACATCCCGCACATTTGCACCCGCCGCCGCCTCCCAGAAGACCGGGAAGTCGTCGGCCAGATACGTCACATTGGGAGATTCGTAGCGCGCGAGCTCAACCGCCAGCGCCCGCGATCGCCGGCCGGGCGGCGGGGTGCGGATCGTCGGAAGCGCAGCGCCGAACGAGTGGGCTATCATCTGGTCGCGTAAAGCAAAAGCGAAATCAACCGCGGAGGACAAAATTTACCACAGAGACGCAGAGACGCAGAGGAAAAGCGCCGCCATAGTTGGAACTCCTGGACTGATATCGTTCCGCGAATTGATTGAATAAAATTAGTGCCCTGCCCTATTAAACTAACCGCAGTCCTCTGCGCCTCCGCGTCTCCGCAGTTAAACCCGTTACAGGTGCCAGATCGCCATCAACGAGGCGCGTCGCTGGCGGCGAGGAACACCTCGGCCATGGCCTCGAGGCCTGCTGCGTCCTCGGCATCGAAGCGCGCGAGCGATGCGCTGTCCAGATCGAGCACCCCTATCACCATGCCGTCGCGGAGAAGCGGGATGACGACTTCGGAGCGAGCGGCGGCGTCGCAGAAGATATGGCCCGGGAAGGCGAAGACATCTTCTACTACTATAGTCTCACCTTTTGCCGCCGCGGTCCCACACACCCCCCGCCCCATGCCGATCCGGATGCAAGCCGGCTTACCCTGGAACGGCCCCAGCACCAGCTCGTCCCCGCGCCGCAGGTAGAACCCCGCCCAGCTGAGATCCGGTAGCCCGTGATAGAGCAGCGCCGAGAAGTTGGACGCATTAGCGATAAAATCCCGCTCGCCCTCCACCAGCGACGCGAGCTGCGCCCTCAGAGCAGCATATAATTCAGGCTTGGTGACCGCCGATACTTCGTCCAGCTCGAACACGTTGGAACTCCCGGATGCAGTTGTTGGTGCGATGACGATGTTGAAAGTAATCAGCAAGCGGAGGAAAGGCGAGAAGGGTCATCAGTCATCGGTCATCAGTCATCAGTCGGAGTTCCGCAGCCCCTCCGCGATACCCGCACTTTCGCACGTCGCACTTCGCACTTCGCACTCGTTGTTCCGCACTCGCGCACTCCCGCACTTTCGCACTGTGCAGTTCAAGGGTTATAATGCGGGCATTATGCTGTAGGTTGAAGGACAAAAAAACGTAGCAAAAATCACACTTTTCTCTGGAAATCGAGCCCTGACGTCATGATTCCTCGCGTGGTTGAGAATCGGGCAGCCTGGACCGCCCGCATCGTAACTGGCCTTGGCATGGTTTTACTGGCCGGATGTGGCGGGGTGGAGCAGTTCCCGCAGACATCGCTCGAACCGAAATCCGACTATGCCATAGCGATCGATAACCTCTGGAATCTCACGCTCTGGCTGGGTGTGGGTGTGGGGGGGATCGTCTTCGCCATTCTGGCATACATCATGGTGCGCTTCCGCTACCGTGAGGGTGCTCCTGAGCCGAAACAGGTGCATGGCAACACGCGGCTGGAGCTGGCCTGGACACTCGTCCCGGCGATACTCATAGCCATCATAACGGTGCCGACGGTCCAGACGATCTTCGCAACGCAGGCCGACGCGCCGCCCAATGCGCTGGTCGTCAACGTCACCGGCTACCAGTGGTGGTGGGAGTTCAGCTATCCGGCGGGCGGCGACACGGTGGTCACCGCAAACGAGATCCATGTACCCGTAGGGCGGCCGGTGCACCTGCGGATAACTTCTGGCGATGTGCTGCACTCGTTCTGGATCCCGCAGATGGGTGGCAAGCGCGACCTTATTCCCGGCCGCATAAACCATATCGTCTTCACGCCGCTCGAAGAGGGTGTCTACCTGGGCCAGTGTGCGGAGTTCTGCGGAGACTCGCATGCACTCATGAAGATGCGCCTCATCGCCCACACGCCCGCCGAGTTCCAGGAGTGGCTGGCGAACGAGGCAGAGCCGGCGGTCGACCCCGAGCGGCTGGCATCGCCCGACTCCGCGATTCTCCTGGGTAAGCAGATCGCCACGACGACGTGCGCGGCCTGCCACACCATCAGGGGAACCACAGCTACTTTCGGAAAAACCGGTCCTGACCTGACCCACCTGGCCAGGCGCTCGACCATCGCCGCGGGAATCCTGGAGAACAACGCGGAAAACCTGTCCGCCTGGATCGACGACCCGCAGGCAATCAAGCCGGGCGCGCTCATGATAGATACAGGCCTGAGCGAGCAGGAAATCGCGTATGTAGTAGCATATCTCCAAACACTTTATTAACAGCGGATGCGCGAGCGCATTCCCGCACTCCCGCACTTCCGCACTTTCGCACTCTAGATATGACGACGACTACTCTAGCACCTCCAGAGGCCGCACCAGCCACCCCGGGTAAGTACGAAACGGGCGTGATGAGCTGGGTCACGACGGTGGATCATAAGCGGATCGGGATTATGTACGGTATCGTCTCGTTCTTCTTCTTCCTGGTTGGCGGCCTGGAAGCGCTGCTGGTACGGGTGCAGCTGGCCGTCCCCGGCAACGATGTTCTGTCGGCCGAGTTGTACAACCAGATGTTCACCATGCACGCGGTGACCATGATCTTCCTGGCGCTCATGCCACTCACCGCCGCTTTCTTCAACTACCTGGTCCCGCTCCAGATAGGTGCTCGCGACGTCGCTTTCCCGCGGCTGAACGCCCTCTCGTTCTGGATTTTCCTCTTCGGCGGGATCTTCCTGAACATTTCGTGGCTCGCGCAGGCCGCGCCGAACGCCGGCTGGTTCGCATACGCGAATATAACGACGCCGCAGTACAGCCCCGGGCTGAACATCGACTTCTATGTCCTCGGCCTCCAGATCCTGGGCATATCGTCGATAATCTCGGCTATCAACTTCATCGTCACCATCATCAACATGCGCGCGCCCGGAATGCGGCTCATGCGCATGCCTATTTTCACCTGGATGACGCTGATAACCGCGGTTATGCTGGCGACGGCGATGGCGGTCCTGACCATCGCCCTCACGCAGCTGATGTTCGATCGCTTCTTCGCGACCGCGTTCTACGACGTGAGCAAGGGCGCCGATCCCCTGCTATGGCAGCACCTGTTCTGGATGTTCGGCCACCCCGAAGTTTATATCCTGATCCTGCCCATCTTCGGAATAATCTCCGAGGTCATCCCGACCTTTGCGCGTAAGCCGCTCTTCGGCTACAACGTGATGATCTTCTCGGGTATCCTTATCGGTTGGCTCGGCTGGGGTGTCTGGAGTCACCATATGTTCGCCACGGGACTGGGGCCGATCGCCGACTCCTTTTTCGCCATCAGCACCATGCTGATCGCTATCCCGACCGGTATCAAGATATTCAACTGGCTGGGTACCCTGTGGGACGGTGCGATCCACTATACGACCGCCATGCTCTTCGCGATTTCGTTCATCGCGATGTTCACCATCGGCGGCATCTCGGGGATCATGCACGCCGCGGCGCCGGCTGACCTCCAGCAGACCGATACCTATTTCGTGGTCGCGCACATCCACTATGTGTTCTTCGGCGGCACCGCGCTCGGTCTCTTCGCGGGAATCTACTACTGGTACCCTAAAGTCTTCGGGCGCCTGCTGGACGAGAAGATGGGCTACGCGCACTTCTGGCTCACCCTGATAGGAATGAACCTGACGTTTTTCCCCATGCACTTCCTGGGGCTGCACGGCATGCCGCGCCGCACATTCACTTACGCCGACGGCCTCGGGTTCAACAGCATGAACATGATGGCGACGATAGGCTCGTTCCTTATCGGGCTCGGCGCGCTCATCCTGGCGTATAACCTCTTCACCGCCTGGAAGAAGGGCGCGATAGCCGGGCCGAACCCGTGGGGCGCCGCGACACTCGAGTGGTCCATGCCGTCGCCGCCGCCGGCTTACAACTTTCGCGAGGTGCCGGTAGTGCACAGCCGGCTGCCGCTCTGGGAGGGGAACCCGCAGTTCGAGGCGGCCATCCCCAAGGGCAAGCGCGCGGAGGACACCGAATCGGTGACTATCGGCGGCAAGACTGTCGGACATCTGGAGTACCCCGACGATGAGAGCAAGATGTCCGCGCACGATCTTGGCATCCATCTCCCGCCGCCGTCGCTGCTGCCGATATTGATGGCCTTCGCTATCAGCGTGTTCTTCGGTGGATTCATTCTCCACTGGGGCCTCGCGATGGCAGGATTCGTGATGCTGTTCGTTTGCACGTTCCTGTTCGCGTTCGAGCCGGGGCATTCGGGGCATTAACGGCGGTCGTCGGTCACCGGTCATCGGTCATCGGTCCTTTGGAGACCGATAGCCGATGACCGATAGCCAACTACTACACTCAGACTAAAAAACAGAACTCTCTCTATGTCCTCCACCACCTACGAACACGCTGCGGATCCCGCGCACGTGGATACCACCACCGGGCTGGACAGCCGGAAGATGGCATTCTGGACGTTCATCGGTTCGGAATGCCTGCTGTTCGGTTCACTGATCGCCACCTATATGGCGTACAAGGGCGACAGCCTCACGGGGCCATACCCGCACGAGACGGTGCTGCCGGATGGGCGGGTCGTAGAAGGTATCCTGGACATACCGCTCACCTCCATAAGCACCTTCGTCCTGCTGATGAGCAGTCTGGCTATGGTGCTGGCGCTCGCCGCCGTTCAGCGCGGCGCCCGTGGGAGGTCGGTTTTCTGGCTGCTTATGACCGCCACGCTCGGAGCGGTGTTCCTCGGCTTCCAGGCATACGAGTTCACGCACTTCTATCATAACGGCCTGACGCTCAGCTCGAACCTGTTCGGATCGACCTTCTTCGTGCTGACGGGATTCCATGGCGCGCACGTCACTGCGGGTGTTATCTACCTCACCACGCTGGCCATCCTGGGAATGCGCGGAAAATTAGGTCCTGAGAAGTCTATGAACGTGGAGATCGCCGGCCTCTACTGGCACTTCGTGGATGTCGTTTGGATAGTTATCTTCCCTCTCATCTACCTCATTCCCTAGATATAGAATGAGCAGCGAGACCAGAGAAATCATGCATGACCAGCACGCGCATCCGGTTCACGGAACGCGCACATACTGGATCATCGGGATCCTCCTGACGGTTATCACCGCCATGGAGATAGCCGCCTACTACATTGAAGATACGCTCGGCGATGCGGCGACTTCGGTGATCCTGACGCTCTCAGCCGCCAAGTTCGTGCTGGTGGCCATGTTCTTCATGCACCTGAAGTACGATAACAAGATATTCACCGGAATTTTCCTCTTTCCGCTCGCCCTGGCGACGCTGGTGATATCGGCACTTGTCCTGCTCTATCACGTTCTACACCCATTGCGGTGAGAAATTATGAATTTTGAATTGTGAATTATCGGTAGCGCGAGCTATTGCTGTTAATTCAAAATTCAAAATTTCGAATTTTTAAGTTGTTATTTTTCTTTGCCGTAGAACAGAAATCTCCTCTGCGTCCTCGGCGCCTCCGCGGTAAGTTTTAACCGCGGAGGCGCCGAGGACGCAGAGAACCACAGGGGTCAGCTTGCACGTCATTTGGAGAAGATTAGAAATTCAAAATTGAGTTTATAATGTTATTCGCGTTAATCCACTCAGGTACCTTTTCGTGGTCTGAGTGGAAGCTGTACCCGAGCTTCATGGTTGGGTGGCTGATACTCGGAGGGGTTTACTTCCTCCTGTGCGGGCCGCTCCGGCGGTACTTCCCCGGCTCGCAGCGGGTGTCCGGCCGACAGCTGCTCCTGTTCACGTTGGGGATGCTGCTCATGCTGGTCTCGCTGCAGGGGCCGCTGCATGAGCTGAGCGACTACTTCCTGTTCAGCGCTCATATGGTGCAGCACCTGCTCATCATCCTCATGGTGCCGCCGCTCCTGCTGGCGGGAACACCAGGCTGGATGCTGCGCCCGGCGATACAGTGGAAGGCCGTGCGGAAGGTAGCCGCGTGGTTGACCCTCCCGATCGTCGCGTTCGCGCTCAACAACGCGATCTTCCTCGGTTGGCACTTCCCGGGGCCTTACGACCTCATGATGCGCAACCACGATGTTCACGTTGCGATGCACCTCATGATCATGGCGGCCGGCGTGATCATGTGGTGGCCGGTCATGAGCCCGCTGCCCGAGCTCCCCCGCATCGCGCCGCCCCTACAGATGATCTATCTGTTCGTGCTGGGGATACCCATGATGGTGACGGCCGCGCTCATCACCTTCTCCGCCGATCCGATGTACCAGTGGTACGTCGAGGCACCGAGGATGTCGTCACTTTCGGCGCTCGAGGACCAGCGGTTGGGAGGCGCCATCATGTGGGTGCCCGGTGCTCTCGTGATATGGATCGCAATTACCGCTGTCTACTTCCGCTGGAGCCGGAGCGACCGCGAAATCGAGAGGCGGGAGGCGAACGCGCGACCGGCTGTTACCCGAGCGGGGATGGTCGCGGGGCCGCCGCCGTTTCCGAAGCGGTGACAAGGTGACAATGTGACAAGGTGACAAGGTGACGGCGGGTCGCAGCAATATCTGCGGCCCGCCGTATCTTAGACGCTGGCCAACCACTGTGAGTGGTCGCGCGGGTGTCACCCCCTCACCCCCTCACCCCCTCACCCCCTCACCCCCTCACCTTGTCACCCCCTCATCCTGTCCCTCGGGAGTCGCGCGTCAAGCGGGATATACCAGTACGGGATGTCTTCCCACCATTCGATGCCGCGAAATTTTACATTCTCAAAGCGGGCATTGACCCCGAAGAGTTCCGGGTCGAGGTAGAGCGGGGCATAGACAGCGTCGTCTATGAGCAGTTGTTCGAGCTCGCGCCATATCATGCGCGCGCGGGCCGTGTCGGTCGTCACCAGCGCTGAATCTATCAGTACATCCACCCGCGGGTTCTGGTAGCCGGCGAAATTAGCTCCGGCCGGCGGGATAGAGCGGGAATGGAATACCATTTCGGCATTGGGCCCTACCACCCCAGGTCCCCATCCCCACCCCCAGAACGAGCCCTGGAAATCCTGCGTTCGGAGCCTGTTGACCCAGGCGGTGCTTTCGAACGGCTTGAGCTCGAGCGCGATGCCGACGCTCTTCAGCATGTCCTGCATGGCGACGAGAACGTCGCGACGCGCCTGATCGGTGGCGATGTAATCGATGCTGAGCGTGAGCGACTCGCCGCCCTTTTCGCGGATCCCATCCCCATCCCTGTCCCGCCAGCCCGCCTGCTCCAGCAGCTGCCGCGCTCGATCGGGATTGTAGGGGATAGGCTCGACCGACTCGCTGTGCTCGCGCAGCACTTCAGGTAGCGGCGATAGGGCCGCCTCGCCCACATCACCGAACAGCCCTCGCGCGATCGCTTCCCGGTCTACAGCCATAAGGATCGCCCGGCGTACGCGCCGATCGTTTACCGGCTCCCGATTGGTGTTCCACGCTATCCAGGTAGGACGCACTCGCGGGGCCGAATACAGCTCCACGTTCGGAGCCGCCTCAACTCGCGCTCGCTGGTCCGGCGGGATCTTGAGGAGATCGCCCTGACCCGCCAGCAGCTCTGTCATGGCGGCGTTCACGTCCGGCACAAAACGGAGGATCACACGATCCAGCGCGGCGCGACCCTCCGGCATATCCTCATTTACCAGGAGAGTGAGGTTCTGGCCGGCATCCCACCCGCCGAACCTGTAGAATCCGTTGCCGACCGGGTTACGGCTGAACGGCGCGAAGCGCATCTCCTCGGGCGCGACGTCCTCCAGGAGATGCTTCGGCACCGGCACCACCTCCAGCAGAGCGTTCACCGTGTAAGGGCCTGGCCTGTCGAGCTTGACCTCAACCGTAAAACTGTCCACGGCGGTGACTTCGCGTACGGAAGCCACGTCCGCCTGTCGCGGTGATGCGGTCAGCGGATTTTTCTGGAGCCGAATGGTGAAAACCACATCCTCGGCGGTTACAGGAACGCCGTCGTGCCAGCGGACATCGTCCCGCAGGTGTATGACGAGCGTCGAATCGGCGCGCAACTCCCAAGATTCCGCGAGGTCGGGCGCGTAGTTGCTGAGCGTGGAATCTCGCCAGGCCAGCGCCCGAAACATCAGGTGCACCGCCTGGAACGCAGGGTTACTGTTGAAGGTCAGTGGATTCAACTCGTCCGGTTCCCGGTCCGAGAGCACCACGAGCGTGCCACCCGGCGGGCCGCCGCTATAGGTATCGTAATCCCCGGCAGGTGCGAAGTCGGTATCGGTTTGCCCGTCGTCGCCACCGCATGCGTTGAGCAGGATAACGGGTATCAGCAGGACAGCGGAGAGTCGCATTGAGAGTTCAGGTATTGTGATGCGCGGCGACGCGTAGCGCGCTGCAAGTCGCGTCAAAATCTATCGAAAGTCCAGGGACCCGGGAGCCGGAACGCCACATCGAGCGTTGCGAGCGTCTCGTGATTGTCTATAGTCGCCAGTCCGGCATCAACCGCCATACTGGGCGTGATTGCACCGATGAATATGCGCGATAAGGTCGCAACGGAAAGTGATACAGTCGCATCCACAGTCAGAGCGTTGTGACCGCCTACCGCTATCTGTCCTTCTTTTATGCGGATGTGCCACGGCCCGCGATTAGCGGGGATATGCTCGTCCGCGACCTCGATGGAAACGGTAACCTCGCTCTCTGGCGATACGCTTCTGGCTTTGAGGGCGTCGGGTACGTTCAACAGGCGAAACATGGGACCGCGCAGCAGTGTGGCGGATCCGAACCAGAGACCCCAACCCGGTGCGCTGAGGGCGGGTAGCCGCGGCTCCCGCAGCACGTCGGCAAGTCCCTCGTCCGGATGAGCGCGATAAAGTATCGAGGTCCACTGATCGCCGAGCGATGAAAGCCACGCATAGATCCCCGTGCGTGCGCCAGGCGTCAACCACATGCGCTCTGTAACCTCTAGGTACCTCTCATTCAGTGGAAGGTCTGGACGGTACCGAACTATCGCGTACCCTTCGGCATTGCCGCCCGTGCCTCGATAAACGACAGCAGCTCCACCCTCACCCGACCACACCTCCCCCCAGCTTCGCTCCGTTCGCTGCATCTGCCCGGTCTGCAAGCGCGCGCCGGCATCGTAGACACCGTACATCAACCTCCTATCCTCGTCCGTGGCGACGAGCCGCACGCGGGCGCGTTCCTGCGGGTTGTCGGGGAATGCGTCCGGCGGAACCTGATACTGGAGCGCCTCACCGGCCAGCGCGTACCCCATTCGTGCGTAGTACGATATCCTGAACGGATAGAGTGCACTCGCGAGGTCGCCGCGCTCACGAGCCTGTTCGAACGCTGCGGCGAGCATTCGCCCCGCAACACCGCGACGTCTGTGCGTTGGCGCTATAGCGACGGACCCGAGTCCCATTATGGGCATGGGAACACCGCCGATCCATTGCTTTAGCGAGAGTAGCTGACATGCCGCGACCAGTCGGCCGCCCTCCTCGCCCACCCTGACCGCTTCGATGCCTCCATGTGGGCCGTTCGTCAGGAATTCCTCCTGCGACGCCGCGGTTCGCCCGGTAGCGGGGAACGAATGTACCTGCAGGCGCGCTATCTCACGGGCTTGATCAGGCTTAGCAGCCCGAAAGTTTACGGTCAAATGTCTCTCCTCATCCAGTGGGCGGTGGTCCGAGATTCGCAACCACCCTGTTACGATTGCTCGTACCGTGCCAGCTTCAACGGCTTTCCAGGCTGAACACAACCAAGATTACAAGGTCCAATGATGCGGCGCCATTCAAATATGCAGATCCTAACGTTCCTGGCAGTGAGCCTTCTGACCGGTTGCGGTGGTCCCGCGAGCGATGGAGAGGCCGCGGCCGCCGTGGCTGAGAAGGAGAGCGAGGGGAATGCAGTAATTCCAGGCCTCGAAGTACTTCTGCGCGACTCGGCTCATCTGGTAGAGGGTAAGCGCGTCGGTTTCATCACCAATCAGACGGCGGTAACCTCGACGGGTGCCAGCGGTATCGACCTGCTTCATGACGCGCCCGGCGTCGATCTGGTGGCCCTGTACGGGCCGGAGCACGGCCTGCGGGGCGGGGTGGAGGGCGGGGTCGAGATCAGCAGCGGGGTCGATCCGCAAACCGGTGTGCCTGTGTTCTCGCTCTACGGTGAGAACCAGCGGCCAACGCCGGAAATGCTGGAAGGCGTCGATGTCCTGCTATTCGATATGCAGGACATAGGAGCGCGTCCGTACACCTTCGTGTGGACCATGGCCATGGCTATGGAGGCCGCGGCCGAGCAGGATATCCCATTTGTGGTGCTCGACCGGCCCAATCCGATCACCGGAGTTTCCGCGGGTCCACTCATGGAGATGGAGATGCGGAACGTGGGACAGGCGATAACCGGATACTACCCCGTCCCACTACGCCACGGGATGACCGTGGGGGAGGTCGCCATGTATATCAACGAGGAATATGATATCGGCGCGGACCTGACCGTGGTCCCTGCCGAAGGGTGGACGGCTGATATGTGGTTCGATGAGACCGGCCTCCCCTGGGTCGACCCGTCGCCCAACATCCGCTCGCCCCGTGCCGCATTGAACTATTCTGGTCTCGTCCTTTTCGAGGCCACCAACGTGAGCGTGGGGCGAGGAACCGAAGCCCCGTTCTCGTATGTCGGCGCGCCGTGGATCGACGCGGACTCCCTGCTCGACAGGCTCCGGGAGTACGAGCTTCCGGGCGTCGCTCTGGAGGCGACCACGCTCGTTCCCGAGGGCGACGGATGGGTGCCGTACGAGGGCGAGGAGCTGCACGCACTGCACATAGAGGTTACGGATCGTGATACGTACCAGCCGGTGTGGTTGGCGCTCGTGATGTTATCTGAAGTAAAGCGCTTGCACCCCGCGGAATTCGAGATCACCAATGAGGGATTCACGCAGATGATTGGATCACGGTGGGCACGCGAAGCATTCGACAGTGGAGAGGACCCGCGTACGATCCGCGAGCGCTGGGAGGCGGAGCTCGCGGAATGGATGCCGGTCCGGGAGAGGTATCGGCTCTATCCGACCACCGGAGGTGATAACAATGAATGATACCGCATCTACCATCGCCCTCGGCGCCACCGCAGGGCTGGCGGCCAGCATCGTCCAGGTGGCCGTGGGGAAAGCGGAGGAGAAGCTTTTCCTGCCACCGTCCGAGGACTCCAACATCGCACCACGGCTTATGGACAGGCTGTCGCGCAAAGTGGGAGAGGACCTTTCCGAGTCACAAAAATGGGCGCTCGGCACGGCCTTTCACCTCGGCTACGCCGTGTTCTGGGGCAGTGCCTACGCGGTGGTCACTGAGCGCTATCCCGTGCACCCGCTTATAGGCGGAGCGCTGCTTGGTGGAACGATTTACGCCATTACCTTCCCACGCTGGGGCGCTGCGGTCCAGACGGACACGGAGCGTCCACCGAAGGTACGCAGTACGGCCATGACAGCAGTCGCGGCGTCAGTTGCCCTTTCGTTCGGCCTGGTCACGGCGCTGTTGTATGACGGTGTGAGGAGCGGCTGGCGTGAAGGTGGGGAAAGTGAACAATGAATACGACGCGGTCGTCGTCGGAGGCGGGCCGAATGGCCTTTCCGCCGCCATTCGGATTGCGCAGGCTGGACACTCTGTCGCGGTCATTGAAGCTCGGGATGTAGTTGGTGGTGCCGCGGCAACGGCAGAGCTGACCCTTCCCGGGTACTATCAGGACACTTTTTCTGCTATCCACCCTCTCGGCGTCGGCTCACCCTTCTTCCAAACGCTCCCGCTGGCAGAGTACGGGCTCGAATGGATACATCCACCGACCGCCATCGCCCACCCGCTCGAAGACCGACCAGCAGCACTCGCTGACAGGTCACTGACGGCAACTTCAACGAGACTCGGGGTGGACGCGGAAGCGTATTTCAAGCTCCTCGAGCCGTTCGTCTCACGCTGGAGCGAACTCGCGGTGGACGCCCTGGCACCGCTGCACTTTCCGAAGCACCCGTTCCTGCTTGCGCGCCTCGGGTTCAAAGGTCTGCGCTCAGCAGATTCGCTGGCACGTAGTTCCTTCTCAGGCGAACAGGCGCGGGCGCTTTTCGCGGGAGCGGCCGCACACTGCGCTCTGCCTCTCACGAACGCGGCCACAGCCGCTTACGGACTGGTTTTGATGGCCGCTGCGCATGCCGTTGGCTGGCCGATGCCACGTCGAGGGTCGGTGGCGATTGCCGAGGCGCTATCCGAATACTTCCGTTCGCTTGGGGGTGAGATCGTGACGGGAATGCGGGTGCGCGACCTTCGCGATCTGCCGCGTTCGCAAGCGGTTATGCTGAATCTTACGCCACGCCAAATTCTCGAGCTGGAGGGGACGGAACTGCCAGATTCGTATCGCTCCAATCTCGAAGACTTCCGGTACGGACCAGGTGTATTCAAGGTAGACTGGGCGCTCGACGGGCCCATTCCGTGGTCTGATCCCACCTGCTCTGATGCCGGTACTCTCCACCTGGCCGGAAACATGGAAGAGGTTGCGGCGTCGGAGCACCTACCGTGGAACGGTGGTGTGCCGGAGAAGCCGTTCGTCCTGGCGAGCCAACCGAGCTTGTTCGACGCGACACGCGCCCCTGACGGGAAGCACACCGCCTGGGGATATTGTCACGTTCCGAACGGCTCGGACGCCGATATGACCGCAAAAATAGAGGCGCAGGTGGAGCGGTTCGCGCCTGGGTTCAGCAAGCTTATACTGGCCCGGCATTCTATGGGCCCCGCCAAGCTGGAGAGTCTCGACGCGAATCTGGTGGGCGGTGACATCAACGGTGGAGCGCCGAATCTGGGTCAGTTATTCTTTCGGCCCATGGCCAAGCGCGTACCGTACGCCACGCCCACCAAGGGGCTCTACATATGCTCGGCATCGACTCCACCGGGCGGCGGGGTACACGGAATGTGCGGATTCCATGCGGCCGAGGTCGCACTGGAGTCGATCCGCTGAGATGTTAATCGCGGATATTCTCGAGTGCGGCTCGCGCTTCGGGGATCATCAGTGGCACCGCCGCGAAAGTTGCTGTTGCCGCGAGCAGACACCAGGAGCAGAACGCTCTGTGCTTTGTCCACTGGTCCACCGTGAGCTTGCCGGCCTGAACGGCGTCGAACAGTAGCTTGCCGGTGAGCGCCAGCGGAATCCACGGGTGGGATCGGGAGCGGTCATCACCACCCATTGCGGCGAGGGCCAGTGTGGTGGAATAGCTGTGCAGCCCCAGCACCGCGTCGGGCGTATGGAGCTTCGCGTACGCGTCCGCCGAACCATCCACTCTATCGGCGTCCAGGCGCGGGATCGGCGGTTCCGGGAGGTGCTTCAGGATCCCGAGTTGGTACAGCGATATCGCGCTCATGGAGCCGATCGCAACCATTACACACGCGGCAATCTTCCGGCGATTGCCGAGGAACTCGCCCGTGCCGTGGCGTAGTTCGGCGCTCAGCTCCCTACCACCGGGTTCGGAGCTCCAGTCGTCGAATTTCTCTGCCAACTTCCTCATCATCGTCGTATCCTTGTTCGGAGTTTCCGTCCTCACCATCGCGACCGCCACCAAGTAGCGACGCGGCGAGCGTAGCGCCCGCTGCCGCGACCCCCGCTATTCCCAGCATTCGCCTGTGCTTGGTCGCCCACAGCTGGATGCTCGAATCGCGCGAGCGGTCGTCGAACACGCCGTGCGCGCCGTGATCGCCAGGCACGGGATCCCAGAGATTATGGGGGTGGTCCGGGTCCCTTGGCTCAGAGGTTTGCTGTGCGGAATAACCCTGCTTTGCCAGATAGTGATCGGCGTAGCCGGGGACGATCTTGTTTCCACCGATCGCCTTGACAGTTGGCCAGCCGACCCAGACCTCACGGCGATCGTTGTCGGCGGCGAAGACGATGGCGTCCGCGGCGACTTCCGGTTGGAATATGGGCGGCACGGGCTGCGCCTTGTTCGGTAATCGGCTCTTTACCCAACGGAACTGCGGCGTGTTCAGCGCCGGCATCTGGACCATGGTTATGCGCACGTTCGCCTTATCGTGCAGAAGCTCGCAACGAAGGGATTCGGTGAAGCCCTGGATGGCGTGCTTGGCCCCACAGTACGCCGCCTGCAGCGGTATACCACGGTAGGCGAGTGCAGAGCCCACCTGAACGATCACCCCGCGATCGCGCGGGAGCATTCGCCGGAGTGCGGATAGCGTGCCGTAGACGAAGCCCAGATAGGTGACCTCCGTCACCCGCCGGAATTCCGCCGCCGACATCTCCTTTACCGGCGAGAATACGGATGCCATGGCATTGTTGATCCAGAGGTCGATGGGTCCGAATAACTCTTCTACCTGACCCGCCGCCCGCTCGATGCCGTCCGCGTCTGCCACGTCGCACGGGAGCACCAGCGCCTCGCCGCCTAGCGCTTCGACGTCGCGCTTGGCGCCTTCCAGACCGTCGATGCCGCGGGCGATAAGTCCTATACGTGCGCCGCGCCTTGCGAACGCCTGAGCAGTTGCGCGTCCGACCCCCGCGGATGCGCCGGTAATAACCACCACCTGTCCACGTTTCTCATCGTCCATGTTCATTTGCCTCCCGTTGCTGTGAACTCCATAGCGCCGACCAGCCGCCGCCGAATGTGTCTGAAACCGTTCCGCGAATGAGCGATAGCGCCGCAACCACTGCACCAACCGCTACGCTATTTATGGCGGGCGTCCACCCGTACCCGAGGATGAGTGGGGCCAGGATCAACCAGACGCCCAGAGCCGCATTCACGCGGCGGACCGGCCTGGTCGCGCCTGAGATGGCCACGATAGCTGCCATGGCAATCAGCGGTCCCGCGATTCTGTCGCTGGTAGCGGCGGGCTCGGTGTAGCCGAGCACCGCCGGCGCCGCCATCAACCAGATCCCCAGTATAGCGTTGACTATTCGCGGCCACATCACTTTATCCCCCAGAAAGCCCGCCAAACCGAGCGCCCGCGAGAGCGCTCCTGGCGGATGTATTGTAGGCTCGCCAGCGTCTCATCCATTGCGGGCCCTATCATGAGAATGGAGATGACGGCGGAGGCGAGGCAGAGGGTGCACCACGCGCTGTACAGCACAGGTTGTAATATGACGAGCAGGATGCTTATGGCTCCCAGCGGACCGACGGCCAGACCGAAGATCACCACTATCCACGGCATCCGTCTCCAGCGATCGCGCCCGCCGATTACACCGGTAACCGCGTCCGCGAGGTAGCCAAGGGCACCGAGCGCGCCATCGGGGATCGGGAGGATCTTAGAGACGCCGGAATTCAGGATCTTGCGACTGCCATCACCGAAGAACGGCTCCCAGACAGTAGAGAAAACGTTCAGCTGGTAGAGCGCCAGGTATGAAGCTATGGCAAAACCGACGAGCGCCGCACCCACGATGGGTAGCCGCTGCCCCCACTCGGACGGGTTGTAGCTCCACCCCGGCGGCGTCCGCTCGGCGCTCACGGCTCGCCGACGATCGCGCCGAGCGCGGCGCCGTATACGATGTGCGCCGCAATCATCGATTCGGGGCGGCCAGGTCGGTCTTCAGCGGGCGGCGGCATTATTCCGAGCGCCGGGACCCACCCCTTATAGCTCAGGGCCCAGACGCCGAGCGCGAAGCACACCCCATGGACGGTCGGTGGTATAGGCGGGTGGATCTCGTGGTGGAGTACTGAAAAGAGGGCGCCCATCGACGCACCGTAACCAAGATGCCCGAGGACAGTTATAACATTCTCCTGTTCTTCTGAGTCCGTGCGAACACCCGCCGCACCGAGCGCGTCCTCTGTAATCTCCTCAGGCGGCTGCTTTCCCATCAACCCGACCTTCCCCGCCGCCAGCATCAACGCGCTCATCGGCAAAGTCGCGACCGTGCCGGCGATCGCGCCCTCCAGGATGGCATCCATAACTCTGTTCATGCGCCCCCTCGCATTACCTCCAAACGAGCTCGCGCAACAGCCTTATCAGCCTGCCTGCCGCGCTCCCGCAAGTGCTCCAATCGCCGCGAAGGCAATGCAGGATGTACGCCACCCCCAGGGGTGACCACGCGCCTTTCAGGCCGTCAGCTCTTGGAGCCGCCGTTCGATGAATCGGCGCTCCGGCTCCTGCTGGGTAAGGGACAGTGCGCGCTGGTAAGCGGCACGGGCTTCGGCTGTTCTTCCCAGACGTCGACACAGGTCCGCGCGGGCGGCGTGCGCAAGATGGTACTGTTCGAGCTTGCCCTGAGCGAGGATCTCATCCACGAGCGCGAGGCCGGCACCTGGGCCGTTGTGCATCGCCACCGCCACAGCACGGTTGAGCGCGATGACCGGCGATGGGTCGGCCCTCGCCAGCACGTCGTAGAGGCCGATTATCTGCTCCCAATCGGTCTCCTCGATGCTGGGTGCTTCGGCGTGGACCGCCGTTATTGCTGCCTGGAGCGTGTAAGGGCCGAATCTGCGAGAGGAAAGTGCCCGTTCGACCAGCGCCGAGCCCTCGGCAATCTGATCGCGATCCCAGGACGAGCGGTCCTGCTCGCTCAGCACCACCAGATCGCCGTGGGGCGATGTGCGCGCGGCACGCCGCGAATCGTGCAGAAGCATGAGCGCCAGAAGCCCCAGCGCCTCCGGTTCGGGCAGCAGCTGGACGAGAATGCGCCCCAGGCGAATGGCCTCGCCGGAGAGATCGTGCCTCGTTAGAGACTCGCCGGACGACGCGGAGTACCCCTCATTGAACACGAGGTAGACAACGCTGAGCACGCTATCCAGACGCTCCGCGAGATCTGCCTGGGATGGTACCTGATAGGGGATGCCTGCGTCCCGGATCTTGCGCTTGGCGCGCACAATGCGCTGCGCTACCGTGGAGGGTGGGGTGAGAAACGCGCGCGCGACTTCTTCCGTGGTGAGGTCGCACACCTCGCGCAGCGTCAGGGCGACGCGCGCGTCAGACGACAGCGCGGGGTGGCAACAGGTGAAGATCAGCCTCAACTCGTCGTCGCGGACCGCTTCGCCGTCCCGCGAACTGGCATCATCCGACCGGGAGTCGAGATGGTCGGCGATCTGCGACATCTTGTCGTCGAAGCGCGCGCGCCGGCGAATACCGTCTATCGCCCTGAATCGACCGGCCGAAACCAGCCATGCGCGCGGGTTGTCGGGCACCCCGTCCCGCGGCCAGCGGTCCAGCGCCGCGGCGAACGCATCGTGCAGTGCCTCCTCGGCGAGATCGAAATCGCCGAGGAGGCGGATCAGCGTGGCCAGAACACGGCGCGACTCCGACCGGTAAACGGCTTCGACAACCTCGCGGGCACTTGCTGCCACTAACTCTCCGGGTTCAACTCGCGAATGGGTCGTACCTCAATGCTTCCAACGCGCGCCGGCGGGATCTTCGCGGCGATCTGGATGGCATCGTTCAGATCCCTGGCCTCGACCATGTAGAAGCCGGCCAACTGCTCCTTCGTCTCGGCGAAAGGACCGTCGGTTATCGAGGTCTTGCCGTTGCGCACGCGAACGGTTGTCGCTGTCTGGACCGATTCCAACGCTTCGCCCGCTATCATGCGCCCATCCTCCTGGAGCGTTACCGCGTAGTCCAGGCATTCGGCGTCGGTCGGACTCTCGGGCATCGAGTGCAGCTCATTTTCGTCGCTGTAAACCAGGCATAGATATTTCATCGTGTCTCCGGTGGTAGTGAAGTGACTTTTGACCTCACTTAGCCGTTCGGGGCCGTGTAGATTCGACACGGTACCCAATCACGCGGCTTGACACCTTGCAGAATCACGGGTACGGTTGTCAACTGACCCGTGCCATTCACCCGTCTTTGCGGAGAAATCCATGAATGATCAGTCGCGTTCGGCACCGAGTGAAGAGCAGTCGCGTCAGGTGGCCGAGGCCGCGCGCGAGACCGAATGGGCGGCACCCAGCTTCGTCCGCGAGTTGTTCCTCGGCCGCTTCAGGCTGGACCTCATACATCCATATCCCGAGCAGACGCCCGAGGACAGGCGAAAAACCGACGAATACATCGCCAAGCTCGAAAAGTTTCTCCGCGCGAATGTGGATGCCGACGAGATCGACCGAACGGGCGAGTTGCCGGAGAAGGTAGTGGAGGGGCTGAAGGAACTCGGCGCTTTCGGTATGAAGATCCCCGAAGAGTACGGCGGAATCGGCCTGTCCCAGGTCGGATACGGGCGGGCGATCCAGATGGTAACGAGCATCGACGGCTCACTGGTAGCGCTGCTTTCCGCGCACCAATCCATAGGCGTGCCGCAGCCCATAAAGATGTTCGGGACGCCGGAACAGAAAAAGAAATATCTCCCCCGGCTGGCGAAGGGTGCCGTCTCCGCGTTCGCTCTTACCGAAGCGGCGGTCGGCTCCGATCCGGCCGCTATGACGACAACGGCGACCCCGACCGAAGACGGCGAAGCCTTCATCCTGAACGGAGAGAAGCTCTGGTGCACTAACGGCACCATCGCCGAGCTGCTCGTAGTTATGGCGAGGACACCGGCGAAAGTGAAGGGCGGCAAGGAGATCCCACAGATCACCGCGTTCGTGGTAGAGGTCGATACGCCAGGGGTGGAAGTCACCCATCGCTGCCGATTCATGGGCATCAAGGCGATACAGAACGCTGTTATCAGCTTCGACAACGTGCGAGTCCCGCGCGAGAATATAATTCTCGGCGAGGGTAAGGGCCTCAAGCTCGCTCTGGTAACGCTGAATACCGGCCGGCTTACGCTTCCCATGAGTGCCGCGGCAGGTGGGAAGGTGTGCACGGAGATATCCCGGAAATGGGCCGCGGAACGCGTTCAATGGGGTGCGCCGATAGGCAAGCACGACGCTGTCGCGCAGATGCTCGGCGGTATGGCCTCGGACACATTCGCTATGGAGTCTGTGGCCGAGCTCTCCTCTGCGCTGGCCGACCACGCGAAGAACGATATTCGCCTGGAAGCCGCGATCGCGAAGCTCTGGACTACGGAGATCGGCTGGCGGATTGTGGACGACTGTCTGCAGATACGCGGGGGGCGTGGCTACGAGACCGCGGATTCGCTGAAGGCACGCGGCGAGCTACCCATCCCCGTCGAGCGGATAATGCGCGATTTCCGCATCAACCGGATCTTCGAGGGCTCATCGGAGATAATGCGGCTGTTCATCGCCCGTGAAGCCGTTGATACTCACCTGGAGGTGGCCGGCGACCTCCTGAAGACCGACCTGTCGCCCGCGGAGAAGGCAAAAGCGTTCTCGAAGGTGGGCGCCCACTATGCCGGCTGGCTTCCGCAGCGCTTTGTGGGATGGGGGCGCTGGCCCCGCTACAGCGAGTTCGGCGACCTGGCCGATCACATGCGCTTCATCGACCGAACCTCGCGGAAGCTGGCGCGCACACTCTTCTACGCCATGGCCCGGTACCAGGCCAAGCTGGAGCGGAAGCAGGCCATTCTGGGACGATTCGTGGATATCGGCGCCGAGCTGTATGCCATGGCCGCTACCTGCGTGCGCGCGCACTCCATGCGGAAGAGCGCGGAGGGCGAGAAAGCGATCCAGATGGCGAGCGTGTTCTGCGACCGGTCACGCCACCGCATCGATCAGCTCTTCGAAAGGCTGTTCGACAACGCCGACGACTCCACCTACAGACTCGCACAGCGTGTTCTCAAGGGTGAGCACGCCTGGCTGGAATCGGGAGTGACCCAGGTAATTCCCGACGGTGCCGACGTGGCGCCAGATCCCCACGGCGCAGACAGGGATACGGAGGGAGAAAGAAAGCTCTCCGGCGCCTCCAAAGCGACGCAGCTCGGCACCGCTTAGCACCCGGTGCCGTTCGGTCCTTCCCTTGCCCTAACCGTCCGGTTCGGGCAATATTCGAGTGTCCCCAGAGGCCACTCGCTGAGGTTCTGCTCTCCTGTCTTCAGTCACACAGCAAGTAAGAAATGTCGTTCTGCCATCTCCACTGCCACTCCGAGTTCTCCCTGCTCGATGGCGCTAATCGCGTCGGCGACCTCATCACGCGCGCCCAGGAGTTCGAGCAGCCGGCGCTCGCGCTGACAGATCACGGCGTGATGTTCGGCGCCTGGACGTTCCAGGAGCAGGCCCGGAAGAGTGGCATAAAGCCGATAATCGGCATGGAGGCATACGTTGCGCGCGGCAGCCGTCGCGAGCGCGGCAAGGTTAAGGGCGAGAAGGGTTACTACCATCTCGTACTCCTGGCGCGCGACCTCAAGGGCTACCAGAACCTCACCAAGCTATCCTCCCTCGGCTATACGGAAGGATTCTATTCCAAGCCGCGCATCGATCGGGAGCTTCTGGCCCAGCACTCAGAGGGTCTGATCGTCACCAGCGCCTGTCTGGCAGGTGAGGTCGCCCAGCATCTAATGGAAGACCGCTGGGAAGCGGCGGCCGAGGCGGCTTCGTGGTACGCCAACCTCTTCCAGGACAGGTACTATCTGGAAGTCCAGGCACACGACTCCGAGGGGCAGGACCTGCTGAACGAGCGCATCTTCAAGCTCGCCTCAGATCTGTCGCTGCCAGTGGTCGCCACCAACGATGCACACTTTCTGCGCTCGGAGGACCACCCCGCACACGACGTTCTGCTCTGTATCGGCCTCGGAAAAGACCACTCGGATCCTGATCGGATGAAGTACGACGAGGGTCTCTACTTCAAGAATCACCTCGAGATCGCCGAGCGTTTCCCGGGCCGGCCGGACGTACTGGAGAACACCCTCAAGATAGCGAGCGAGGTGGATGTCCACTTCGACAAAAAGTACCACGTCCCCGAGTTTCCGCTGCCCGCGGGCACCGCGAGTGAGGCGGAGATGCTGGAAGCGTGGGTCTGGGAGGGTGCGCTGGAGCGCTATGGCGAGGGCGATGCTCCCACTGTAGAAAGTCTCTCCGCGGAGGTCAGAGACCGCGTGGAGTACGAGCTCAGCATCATCAACGATCCGGCTCTTGGGTACGCCGGATACTTTCTCATAACCGCCGACTTCATCCGCTGGGCACGCGATCAGGGGATCCCCGTCGGACCCGGCCGAGGATCGGCGGCGGGCTCGATCGTCGCGTACTGCACCGGAATCACCGACATCTGCCCGCTCCAGTTCGACCTGCTCTTCGAGCGGTTCCTGAACCCCGAGCGCGTGTCCATGCCGGACATCGATGTGGACTTCTGCTTCGAGCGACGTGGTGAGGTGATCGAGTACGTCCGTCAGAAATACGGCAAGGACGCGGTCGGCCAGATAATCACCTTCGGGACCATGCGGTCGCGCGCGGTGGTAAAAGACGTGGGCCGGACTCTGGGCTTCCTGCCAGCAGAGACCGATCGCCTGGCGAAGCTCATTCCGAACGGTCCGGCCTACTCGCTCTCGGTGGACGAGGCGATAGAGAAGATCCCCGAAGTCCACGAGCTTTACGAAAAGGAAGATCGCTACAAGCGCCTGCTCGATTACTCCAGAACCCTCGAAGGGCTCTCCAGGCACTCGAGTGTTCACGCCGCCGGCGTAGTCATCGCCCCCGGCCCCCTCTCCGATTACGTCCCCATCTGCACCCAGAACGGCAAGGGCGCGGGCGGCGGCGAGAGCATCATCGTCACCCAGTACGATATGACCTGCCTCGAAAAGGCCGGCATGCTCAAAATGGACTTCCTGGGTTTGAAGACGCTCACTATCATCCACGATGCCGTGGTGATGATACGGGCGAGGCATGGCGCGCTCAAGCATCCCGAAACTGGCATGGAGTTCACCCGGGCGGAGGAGATCCCGCTCGACGATCCCGCTGTTTACTCCATGCTGACGCGCGGCGGCACGTCCGGCGTATTCCAGTTCGAATCGGCGCTGGCGAGCGATAAGCTGCGGGCAATGAAGGCCGACCGATTCGACGATCTTATCGCCACGAACGCGCTTATCCGCCCGGGTCCGCTGGACATGGGCATGGACGCGGTCTACATCCGGCGTAAGCTGGGGCAGGAGGCGGTCCGCTATCCGCACGAGGACCTCGCCGAAGTACTCGAACCGACTTACGGCGTGATAGTCTATCAGGAGCAGGTGATGCGAATCGCCCAGATCCTGGCCGGCCTCTCGCTCGCCGAAGCGGACGTGCTCCGAAAGGCAGTCGGAAAGAAGGATGCTGCTCTTATCGCAGCGGAGCTCGGGAAGTTCACCAGCAAGGCTGTGGAGCGCGGCCACGAAAAGCGCATGGTGCAGGAGCTGGCCGATCAGATCGAGGCGTTCGGCCGCTACGGCTTCAACAAATCGCACTCCGCCGCGTACGCACTGCTGTCCTATCAGACAGCGTGGCTGAAGTGCCACTATCCCGCGGAGTTCATGGCCGCCCTTATGTCCGCAATCGTCGACAAAGCGGATGACGTGGTGGGCTACATAGCGGCATGCCGCGAGCTCGGTAAGTCGGTACCCCGGATAGGTGCGCAAGGCCTGGAAGTGCTGCCACCCCACGTGAACGAGTCCAACTGGAAGTTCACGGTGGTGGGCGATGGTGTAGGGGCGATCCGCTTCGGACTGGGAGCTATACGAGGCGTCGGCGAGGGCGCTGTGCGGTCCATCCTCGCGGCACGCGAGGCGGAGGGGCCGTTCGTCTCCATGTTCGACCTCCTGAACCGGATCGACCTGCGCCTCTGCAATAAGCGCGTGCTCGAGGCGCTGGTCTGCGCCGGCGCGCTGGACGGGTTCGCGCCAGCTGGCGGCCGCGCCCAGCTGATGGCAGGGCTCGATCAAACGTTCGCCGCCGCGCAGGCTGCGCAGCGTGAACGCGAGAGCTCGCAGGAGAACCTCTTCGATGCGCTCCTTTCGGGTGATGGCGGCTCGGGCGCTTCTGCCGGAATAGAAGAGCCGGCGCTTCCCGAGGTCGACCGCTGGAGCGAGGGTGAGAGGCTCGCCAGGGAAAAGGCGATCCTGGGATTCTTCATCTCCGGCCACCCACTCGATAAATTCAGGGACGAGATAGCGTTGTTCGATAGGGTGAACACCGCTAACCTGAAGGATCACCGCGATATGAAGGTCGAGGTCGCCTGCGTCGTCACCGAGGCAGCGCGCCAGATATCGAAGCGTGACGGCTCGGAGTGGGGCCGCATTACTATCGAAGATTTCCATGGCACCGC
>DASSKB010000063.1:0-9023 GCA_035690925.1 Longimicrobiaceae bacterium | reverse complement strand
GCTTCCAGTGCCTGTATGCTGCCGACGATCCCCGGTAAAACCCCAAGTACACCTCCCTCGGCGCACGATGGCACCAGCCCTGGCGGCGGAGGTGTCGCGAACAGACAGCGATAGCAGGGCCCGCCCGGAACGCCGAAGACGGAATTCTGCCCCTCGAACCGGTAAATAGACCCATACACATTAGGGGTTTTCAGGATGACGCACGCGTCGTTTACCAGGTACCGCGTGGGGAAGTTGTCCGTCCCATCCACTACAACTTCGTAGCCGGCGATGAGATTGAGCGCATTGGCGGACGATAGCACCTCGTTATGGAGATGGACCGTGACATTGGGATTGGCGTCCCTAATACGATCGGCCGCCGATTCCACTTTAGGTCGATCAATATCGCTTGTTCCGTGCAGGATCTGACGCTGGAGGTTGGTGCGGTCCACCACATCGGCGTCCACGAGACCCAGCGTGCCGACTCCGGCTGCGGCGAGGTAGAGAGCGACAGGTGAGCCGAGACCACCCGCACCAACAATCAGTACGCGGCTCTCCTTCAGGCGAGCCTGTCCAGCGGGACCAACCTGCGGAAGCATAAAATGCCGCGCGTACCGCGACCTTTCCTCGGCCGAAAGCAGCTGCGCGCTGGAGTTGTGCTGGTCGTCATTCATAACGATTAAATTTGCGGGTTAGACCTCTGTTGCATACCCGCACCCCGGATGTGGGTTCGTAGGCTTGTGATTTCCGGCTGTCTGCCCGACTTTAGCCAATGCGATCGGCACTTTGAAGTTCCTCCGAACCGGCGATCATGCGAATAGCAACCCGCCTCGTACTTAGCTCCGTCGCGGCCGTTGTCGTGGTAATGACCGCCTATGGGCTGCTCTCGCTCCGGCAGCGGGGATTTCTCATCAGCGACGCTCTCGTACGCGAGACGGAAACCCTTGCGCACGCGATGCAGATCGTGGCCAACAACGCCATTCGTGACGACCAAATCGCGAACCTGGACCTGGTTCTGGAGAGACTTTCAGAAGATCAGGAGATGTACATCAGCGCGCTGATCTCACGTGACGGCGAAATTCTGGCGGGTGGCCCGGCGGAGGCGGTCAGGTGTGTTCTGCCTCTATTGCCATTGACGACGAGTGTTGCTCAGGAGCTGCAGGTATGGACCGAGTGTGAGGACCGTATCCGGTTGATTGTACTACCCGTTCTCCCGCCCGCCCACGCCCTCATTATAGCTCGACGGACGACGGTGGTAGAGCGCGACACCGCTACTTCTCAGCGGCGGATCCTCATCACAACACTCATTCTGGCGACGCTCGCGGCGCTGGCTATAATCGTCGTGCTACGCCGTACGCTCTCCAGGCCTCTCGCGCAGATAATGAAGAGCGTTCACCTGATGGGCGGCCCCGCACCACCGCCGCGTGTGCCGGTGCCGAAGTCGGGGGAGCTCGCGGAGCTGGCCGAGGCCTTCAACGAAATGATCGCGCGGCTGGAAGGCAAGCGGCAGTCGCTGATAGTGGAGACGGAGGAGCGAATCGAGCTCGAGCGCCGGCTCAGGCGCGCGGAGACTTTCGCGGCGCTCGGTCGGCTTACGGGCGGGCTTGCTCACGAGCTCGGATCGCCGCTGAACGTCATAGGGGTTCGGGCGGAGGCAATCCAGGCGGATCCCGCGGCGAGCGCCGGGATTCGGCGCCAGGCTGAAGAGATCGTAGGCGAGATGGACCGGATGACGAATCTGGTAAAGGACCTGGTTCACGTGGCGCGCAGGCATTCCATCGTCCGATTGCCGATCGACCTCACGTCACTGGTCCGATCCGTTGTTGCAGACTTCCGCGCCCATGCTGCCGACGCCGGGATAAATATTGAGACGGAGTATGATGATGTCCCCGCCAGAATTCGCGGCGATGAGGCATTAATCAAGCATGCGCTCTCAAATATCCTCATGAACGCCATCCAGGCACTCGAGTCCGGCGGCAGTCAGCGCCGGCTTTCGATCATCGTCGAGACTGCGGGCAAGCACGCGCGGATCACTGTCCGGGACTTCGGTCCGGGAATAGACGCGGAAGTCTGGCCCCATCTGTTCGAGCCATTTTTCACTACGAAGGACGTGGGGGAAGGGATGGGACTGGGTCTCGCCATCACCCTGGGGATCGTGGAGGAACATGGCGGTACCGTCACCATCGAGAACTGCGCGGAAGGCGGCGTTACTGCGGTCATCGAGCTTCCGATGCATGCGGATGAACCAGAGGCCATCGATGAGTGATTCTTCCGAGCAGATCACGATTCTGCTGGTGGAGGACGACGATTCCTTCCGGCGCGCGCTCGTGGAGGTGCTGATTGCACACGATTACAATGTCGTTCCTTCTCCCGACGCGCGTACCGCGCTCGAGCTTCTGCAATCGGAGACCATCGACGCTGTTGTGACCGACCTGGTTATGCCGGGTATGCGCGGCGAGGTGTTCCTGGCCGAGGCCGCTGAAACGTTCCCCGAGGTTCCGGTTATCGCCATCACCGCTTTCGGCTCAGTCGAAAGCGCGCTGGCAGTAACCCGAGCCGGTGCCGCGGATTACCTGGTCAAACCGTTCCGGACCAATGACCTCCTCTCGGCGCTTCGGCAGGTGCTCGAGAAGAGCGCTGCCGCACGCCAGCAGTTGAGTGTGAGGCGATCACTGACAGACCACGTCTCAGGATTGGTCGGGACCAGTCCCTCTATGCTCGAGGTCTTTAACCGGATCGGGCGGGTTTCCATGTCTCCTGCCCCTGTGCTCATCACGGGGGAGACCGGAACCGGCAAGGAGCTGGTAGCGCGTGCAGTCCACGACGCCAGTGGTCGGCATCCATTCGTGGTTGTGAACTGCGGGGCGATGCCCGAACATCTTCTCGAGTCTGAGCTCTTCGGCCATGCGAAGGGCGCATTTACTGGTGCCGCACGCGAAAAGCCCGGCCTATTCGAAGCCGCCTCCGGTGGTACGTTCTTCCTGGACGAGGTCGGCGAGCTCCCGCTTCCACTTCAGCCGAAGCTCCTGCGGGTCATCGAGGCCGGCGAGGTGCGTCGGGTCGGCGAGGTGGAGACGCGACCAGTCGATATCCGGATCGTTTCCGCCACACACCGCGATCTCGAAGCGGCTGTGGCCGATAGCACCTTCAGAGAGGATCTGTTCTGGCGCCTCAATGTCCTCCACGTGGAAGTCCCCCCACTCCGGCAGCGACCGACCGATATACCACTCCTCGTCGAGTCGTTCCTCAAGAGTTTCGCCGCTCGACGCGGCGGGCGGGTTTTGACGGTATCTCCAGGCGCCATCACTGCTCTCGCGGAGCACTCATGGCCCGGGAACGTTCGCCAGTTATACAACACGCTCGAGCGCGCGGTGGCATATATGGATGGGAACGTCATCGATCTGACCGATCTTCCGCCTGAGATGCAGAGGGCCGGTCGTACCGGGGCGTTGGTTCGTTCGGCCGCCGACCGCGAGCTCCATCTATCAGAACTGGAGAGAGAGTACATTCTCGAGGTCCTCTCTCGTGCAGATGGCAATAAGACCCGCGCCGCGGAGCTCCTGGGCATACCACGTCGAACGTTGTACCGCCGGCTCTCCGACTACCAAACTGGCAACGAGAATGCCTGACCGCCCGTAGCGAGACAGATTGGCACACCCCGGGATCGCAGTGTTTACAACGATTCGCCCATAACTGTTCAACTCTGGCACGACCTCCTTCCTACACCGGCTCACCCGAACCGGCTCTTTTTGGCCTGAACACTCGCATTCTGCGGTCGCCTCCGTTTGGCGCACGGCATGCTTGAGTGACTTCCCATGAGGGCCCTCAGATCGATTACCGCAGCGCTTGCGCTATGTATCGCCGGCTGCGGCCAGGAAGCGGCGACTTCGGTAGAGATCGCCTATCACGAACTCGAGCCTATCGAAGCGCGGGAGCGTTCGATAGCGGCGCTGGAGAGCGGATTCAACGTAATCTGCGTCAAACGGGTGATCCGCGCTCCGGACAGTTGCCGGGACCTGGCCGCCGAGCTGGCGCGTGCCGGGAGCCACCTGACCTTGAGGGTCACTGCACGGCAGACGGCGGAGAATTGCACACCCGGTGAAGCGGTATACGCGTATACCGCCAGGCTCGGCGGGCTGCGCCCCGGTCGTTACGAGCTCCAGGTAGTCCATAGCGTTGAAGGCTCCGCTAGCTCACCCAGCATAGTGATGGAGCACCCCATAGTGGTCCTCGACCGGCCCTGAGAGATGCCCAGGTGACTATAAACTTCCCACGACATCCAGATCTGGCCCGATGGAACTGAGTCTTATCAACCTGCTGTTGGTGCTGCTCGCCGGATGGCTGGCGGGGTCCGTCGCTTCGAGGGTCGGGTATCCGCCCGTCCTCGGCGAGCTGCTGGTAGGCATCCTCCTGGGTCCACCTCTTCTGGGGATTCTGCATGGGGGTGAGGCGCTCGCGGTCCTTGCCGAGATCGGCATTCTGCTGATGATGCTGTACGTTGGAATGGAGGTCGATCCGCGAGAGCTCGGGAAAGCTTCGTGGCCGGGCCTCCTCGCGGCCGCTGGTGGATTCATCACACCGTTCACCCTGGCATACTTCGCCGTGATCTGGTTCGGCGGAACACCAATGGGTGCCATTTTCGTGGCGATCGCGGCCGGAGTGACTTCGCTGACGACAAAATCGCGAATACTGGTAGACCTGAGGTTACTGGATACCAGGGTCGCACATGTGATGATGGCTGGCGCTCTGGTCAGTGACACGCTTTCCCTTATCGTCTTCGCCGGCGTGCTCGGTGTGCTCGAGGTCGGGACCCTGGAGCTCGCGACCGTTGGAGTGGTAGCGCTAAAGGTGGTGCTCTTCTTTGCACTTACCTTCTTAGTGGGTTTGAAGGTGTTCCCATTCGTCGGGCGGCGGCTGACGGAGGCGGGGCTGACGAACCGGACGTTCAACTTCACACTCGTGCTGATTCTGGCAGTATCGTTCGGGGAGCTCGCCCATCTGGCGGGACTACATGCGATTCTCGGAGCGTTCATAGCCGGGCTGTTTATTCGGGACAACGTGCTGGGTCGCACCCTATCCGAAGATCTCAAGGGCGCTGTTCGGGACTCCTCCATCGGATTTCTGGCTCCCATCTTCTTCGTGACAGCCGGGTTCCAGGTATCGTTCAGTGTATTCAGTACCGATCTGGCACTGTTTATGACCATCCTGGGTGTCGCGACATTCGGGAAGATCATCGGAACAGCAATCTTCTATATCCCGAGTGGCAACGGTTGGCGTGAGGGTCTCACTGTAGGCGGCGGGATGAACGGGCGGGGCGCCGTTGAGATCATCGTCGCCGGTATTGCGTTGGAGAGCGGGCTCATATCGCAGGAAATATTTTCGATCCTGGTGTTCATGGCGATCTTCACGACCGCCACCGTACCATTTTTTCTGAAATGGGGGACGGAGTGGCTCAAGCGGCGCGGCGAGCTCGTACGGTCGGGAGACGATAGGCGCGGAACGTTGATTCTGGGTGCCGGCCCAACTGCCCGTGTGCTCGCGCGCACTCTCTCACCATCGCGACCGGTGTGGATGGTCGACGCCAACGAAGGGCGGTGCAGGATTGCGTCTGGAGAAGGTCTTCAGGTGACTTGCGGCAATGCTCTTCAGGAACAGGTGCTTAGCGATGCTCACGCATCGGAGGCTGATTCACTGGTGGCACTTACGGGGAATACCGAGGTGAACGCTCTCGCGGCGCAGATGGCCAGAAGCGTCTTTATGGTGCCAGCTATACAGGTCGTTCAGGATGGTGCTCACCATAGCGGTCACGCGAGCTCACTGAGCCACCTTCAGGCCTCCACTCTCTTTGGAGGGCCGATCGGCCTGTCGGAATGGGACCACTGGGTCGGCAGCGGCCTCGTGAAAGAGCGCTCTGTAGTCATTTCGCCCGACCTTACGGACTCCGACCTGGCCGAAGAGATTGAAACCCGGAGGGGGCGGTTGCTGCCGCTCGCAGTCCGGAAGGGGGATGAGATCGAGCCGTTTCATTCAGCGGTTCAGCTGGCCAACGGCGACGAGGTCACGCTGCTCGAGTTCGCGCCCACTGCCTCCCGGCGGCGCGATCGATTCGATGAGCTGGTCGCCGGATGCACAATTTTCGACATCCGTGAGCGGCTGGACCTTGAGACTTTCTTGGCGAAAGTTGCGGAGGAATTGGGCGAACAGATGTCGCTTCGGGGCGCGTCGGTCACCGACCTCTTCGGATCGGAAGGATTCGCGAATACCGTAATGAGTCCAGGCCTCGCGATCCCGCATATTCTCATCGGAGGGACCGGGAAATTCGAAATGCTGATCGCTCGGTGCCGAGAGGGCCTGAACTTTCCGGATCAGGAGGAGCCGGTGACCGCCGTGTTCGTGCTGGTCCGGACGGCCGATGAACGAACTTTCCACCTGCGTGCGCTATCGGCTATCGCACAGATTGTCCAGGCTCCCACATTTACCGCTAACTGGCTCGGGGCACGGGACGCCGAAGAACTCCGCAGCCTTTTACTTGCAGCTGACCGGCGGCGCTTCTAGCGTCACTCAACCAAACGCTCCCGATTTCGTAGTTTATGCCATTTACCGCGGCACCACACCACGACGTACTGGTCCTCATATTCCAGATAGCGCTCCTGCTCCTCTCCGCGCGCGCGCTGGGTGAGCTGGCTCAACGTCTGGGACAACCATCGGTTGTGGGGGAGATTCTCGCCGGGATAATCCTGGGTCCCTCGCTGCTGAGCGGGCTCGTTCCGGCGCTCGGTGCCTGGATAGTTCCGGAAGCGGGGGTTCCCGGATATCTGCTGGAATCGATAAGCCTGCTGGGTGCGCTATTTCTGCTGCTGATAACCGGCCTCGAGACCGACCTCGCCCTGATCCGCCGGCACGCCCGCACCGCTATTGGCGTTTCCCTCGGCGGCATAATAGTCACTTTCACCAGCGGCTTCTTCCTCGGGCAGCTGCTGCCTGACCGTTTGCTGGCGGATGCTGACCAGCGACTTGTCTTTGCGCTGTTCGTCGCGACGGCGATGTCGATCTCGGCCATTCCCGTTATCGCCAAGGTTCTGATGGATCTGAACCTCATGCGGCGCGACATCGGGCAGACGATCATCGCGGCGGGTATGAGCGATGATACCATCGGCTGGGTGCTACTCTCAATTGTCGCGGGCCTGGCGAGCGTTGGTGAGGTCACTGCTGGCGCCGTGGGTCGCTCGGTCGGGAGCGTCCTGCTGTTCATGGTGGCGAGTTTCACCATCGGCCGATGGCTGGTGAAGCGGGCATTGGATTACGTCCAGGACGAGATTCGCGCTTCCGATCGCCTGGTAACGCTCGTAGTGGTAATGACCCTCGCATGGGGTGCGCTCACGCAGGCGCTGGGTCTGGAGGCAGTCCTCGGTGCATTTGTTATGGGAATATTGTTCGGGCAGATGCCGCGCCTCCCGAATTCTGTTCATCAGAAACTCGGTACGCTCTCGCTGGCGGTGTTCACCCCCATTTTCTTCGCGGTTGCTGGGCTCAAGGTCAACATACGCAGCCTCCTGGAGCCAGAGTTGATGTTGCTGACGGTGGCGGTGATTCTTGTCGCATCCGTTGGCAAGGTCGTCGGCACCTACGTAGGAGCGCGGGTGATAGGCGGACGTGAACACTGGACCGCCTTGAGCTTTGGCGCCGGGCTCAATGCCCGCGGCGCGATGGAGATCATCATCGCCACAATCGGACTCGAGCTGGGGATACTCTCCCAGGACATGTTCTCGATCATCGTGGTCATGGCCATGGCCACCTCGCTGATGGCGCCACCTGCGCTCCGCTGGGTGCTAGCTCATGTTCAGCCGGAGCAGCAGGAGCTCGATCGGCTTCGCCAGGAGGAATTGGCGGCCAAGAGCGTGATCTCCAAGATTCACCGGGTCCTCCTGCCGGTAAGAAGACGGCCGAGTGGCAATGCTGTGCATGGCATCGAGGCGTATGTGCTCGAGCGCATGGCTAACGACGGCCTCGCGGTTACCCTGTTCAACGTCTCTGAAGAGGGTGGCAAAGCCAGGAGTACAGAGTTCCTCGAAACTCTCGAAATGGAGCTTTCGGGCGTGGACGTGACCAGAAAGGTAGTCGAGAGCGGTGAACCGGCAGACGTCATTCTGGAAGAGGCGCAGAAACACTACGATCTAATGATCCTGGGCGCGACCGAGACCGCATCGGCGACCGCGCTCTTCCACCCGATGGTGGATCAGCTGGTGCGGATGGTACCCTGTCCTACACTGGTCGTGAAGGGACGATTGGAAGAGGGTCGCTGGCCTCCGCGCCGCATCCTAGTGCCTACGAATGGAAGCGCGGCTTCGCGAGCGGCGGCCGATCTAGCGTTCGTTTTCGCATCGGGCGATAACCCCGCCGAAGTCGTGATCCTGAACGCTGTCCAGCAGCAACACACGTCCAGCCGCATGGGGATACGGAACGATCTGGTAGACCGCCACTTCGAGGCCGGTGTGCGGATAGTGAACGATCTGCAGGAAATCGCAACAGCTCGCGGAGTAACGGCGCGTACGGAAGTCCGCGAAGCGCCCGACGCGGAGAGCGTGATACTGGGCCTCGCGATGGAAGAGTCGATGGATCTCATCATCCTTGGGACCGACGTAAGGCCGGGGTCCGGACGGCTCTTTCTGGGTCCCAGGGTCGAGCGAATCCTCCACGACTCACCGTGTCCTGTGCTGGTTCTCAATATCTGATGATCGGCTCGACACGTGCGACGGGATAATCGGTGCACGAAATGTGCACCTCGGAGCGCGGAGATGGTTCAGCGGCTGTCGTCGGGGAAGGATGGTTGGGCCGCCCGCAACATGCTCATGCCTTAAAAGTGGAGGTGGGAATGCCGGATGGCACGTCGCCGCGCGTCGAAGTGCTCCGAACGCGGGACCTTGTCGGGCTGGACGTAATAGACGCTGGTGGGGAGCGGGTAGGGAATGTCGCCGACCTGCTCATCGACCGTAACGGGACCCTCCGGTTCCTGGATGTCCGTCTGGGTGTCCTGAAAAACCACG
>DASSKB010000062.1:0-41467 GCA_035690925.1 Longimicrobiaceae bacterium | reverse complement strand
TCAGCCGGCCACCGGAACGCTTTCTGCAACTACGCGCCGCAGCCGATTTCGTTCGGGAGCCAGCCACGGCGCTCCCCTTACATTTCAAGAGGAGCCCCATGCCGACCGGGGATACGCTCTGGTATAAAGACGCTGTTTTTTACGAGCTGCACGTCAAGGCTTTTCAGGATTCCAATGGCGATGGGATGGGGGATTTTCGCGGCGCCACCGACCGGCTGGATTATCTCCAGTCGCTTGGTGTGGACGTCGTCTGGCTTCTCCCGTTTTCGCCCTCGCCTCTCAGGGACGACGGGTACGATGTCGCAGATTACCTGGGCGTTCATCCCAACTACGGCACCGTCGAGGATTTCGAGATCTTCCTCGAGGAGGCACATCGCCGCGGCTTACGCGTAATCGCCGATCTGGTTCTGAATCACACCTCCGACCAGCATCCATGGTTTCAGCGGGCGAGGAAGGCCCCGAAAGGCTCCCCCGAGCGGAACTTCTACGTCTGGAGCGATACGGACGACCTTTATCGCGACGCTCGCATCATCTTCACAGACAGCGAGCCGTCGAACTGGACCTGGGATCCGCTGGCGGGACAATACTACTGGCATCGGTTCTTCTATCATCAACCGGACCTCAACTGGGACAATCCAGCGGTACGGGAAGCTATGTTCGAGGTGATGGAGTTCTGGCTGGATCGCGGATTGGACGGGTTCCGCTGCGACGCGGTTCCGTACCTGATCGAGCGGGAGGGGACCAACTGCGAAAACCTCCCGGAGACCCATGTAATCCTCAAAGAACTGCGAGCGCGCGTCGACGCGAAGTATCCGGACAGAATCCTGCTGGCGGAGGCCAACCAGTGGCCGGACGACGTGCGCCCGTATTTTGGCGACGGCGACGAGTTCCACATGGCTTTCCACTTCCCGCTCATGCCGCGCATCTTCATGGCTATCCGGCAGGGGACGCGCAAGCCGATCGTCGAAATAATCCAGCGTACGCCGCAGATTCCACCAGACTGCCACTGGTGCATGTTCCTGCGTAACCATGACGAGCTCACCCTCGAAATGGTAACGGACGAGGAGCGTGACTACATGTACAAGGAATACGCGGCTGATCCCCGTATGCGGCTCAATCTCGGGATCCGCCGACGGCTCGCTCCCCTGATGGAGAACGATCGCCGCAAGATCGAGTTGCTGAACTCCGTCCTGCTCACCATGCCCGGCTCGCCGATCATCTATTACGGCGATGAGTTGGGGATGGGTGACAACATCTACCTCGGTGACCGCGACGGCGTGCGTACACCCATGCAGTGGTCGCCAGACCGGAACGCAGGATTTTCACGGGCCGAAGCCGCGCGCCTCTACTTGCCCGTAATAGTCGACTCTATTTACGGCTTTCAGGGGATAAATGTGGAGGCGCAGGAGCGCTCACCTTTCTCACTGCTGAACTGGATGAAGCGCTTGATCCACGTTCGGAAGCAGCATCGCGCGTTCAGTCGCGGCGAGGTCGAGTTCCTCCACCCCGAGAATTCGCACGTCCTCGCGTACCTGCGCGAGTACGAGGGTGACACCATCCTCATGGTCCAGAACCTCGCGGATTCCGCGCAGGCTGTACAGCTGGATCTGAGCCGATTCGCCGGCATGCGCCCGGTAGAATTGCTCGGCAACACCGAGTTCTTCCCTATAGAAGATGGTCCGTACACGCTCACGCTCAGCCCGTACGGCTTCTTCTGGTTCGGGCTGACGGGCGCGCCCAGCGGTGGCACGGAGGCTGGCGCAGCGCGGCGCGGCGCGGCCGGATCCATAGCCGACGCCAGCGCCGGCACACTCGACCTCGCCAGCCTGGTACGAGAGATTCCAGCTGAATGGCTGAAGAAGCAGCGCTGGTTCCGAGGGAAAGCCAGAATGGTGACGGGCGTCGAGCTGGAGGACTCCGCGCCACTGGAGGAGGGCGGGGCGGGTGCGCCGTCGCTGGCGATAGTTCGGGTGAGCTATGCCGAGGGCAAACCGGACCTGTACCTGGTTCCGGTGCGGGTGTGGACCGGCCCCGGCGAGCCCGATGGTGAGGTGGTGGCCAGTCTGCCCCACAATGCCGGCCGAATATATCTCCTGAACGGGATCGACGAGCCCGAGGTCGGCCAGCGGGTGCTCGCCCGAGTCCGCGAAGGCGCGGAGTTCAAATCGTCCAACGGTCGCTTCATTGCGGAGAGCACGGACTCGCTTAAGTACATCGATACTTCGGGCTCCACGGTACGCCCGCTTTCGGCCGAGCAAACGAATACCAATCTGGCGATAGGTGAACACCTCATCCTCAAGATGCTTCGGAAACTGGAGCCCGGCACCAATCCGGACCTCGAGGTCCCGCAGTTTCTGACTCTGGAGACCGACTTCACCGAGATCCCCGAGCTGGTGGGTTGGGTGGAGTACGTCGGCTTGGAGGGTTTTAGAGGGTCGGCCGCGACACTTACCCGCTTCGTCGAGAATGATGGAGACGGCTGGGAGATAACCATGGCTGGGCTCGAGAACTTCTTCGCGGTCGCGGCCGGATCGGACCAGAATGTGGATCCTGCGGCGGGCGTCAGGCGTTTAGCGGGTGAATACCTCGGCTCCGTCGCCGAGCTCGGCCGTGTGACCGGAAGGCTCCATCTGGCGCTTGCATCTGCCAGGGCTGCAAATGAAAATTTCGTCGCCGAGCCCATTTCCGAGGAAGACCTCGCGCAGTGGACCGAGCTTCTGCAGCGCGAGGCATCCAAAGTATTCGATGATGTTCGGCTCCGCCTCGAAGCCATACCTGGCGCGTTCAGAGAGGACGATATGGCAAAGGTCACCCGACTCGTGCGTAATGAGGCGCACTTCCGCGAGCAGCTCGACGGGCTCACGGGTCTGGATCGGGAAGGGCTGCTCAAGATTCGCCACCACGGAGATTATCATCTGGGCCAGGTCCTACATACGCCGTCCGAACGATCCGATCGTGAGTGGGTGATCATGGACTTCGAGGGTGAGCCCGCCCGCCCTCTCGACGAGCGCCGCACGAAGCACATAGCTCTCCGAGACGTTGCGGGAATGCTACGTTCCTTCAACTATGCGATCCTGGTCGGTCTGAGGGATTTCGGCAGTCCTGACTTGCAGGGATGGGCGGACGCCTGGGAGGCTGAAGTCAGGAGCGTGTTTCTGGATGCCTACCGTGAAACGGTGAAGGGTGCGGGCATCGCTCCCGCCGACGACGAGTCATTCGACAGGGTCGTCGCCGCCTTCGAGATCGAGAAAGCGATTTACGAACTTCGCTATGAGATGAACAACCGGCCGGACTGGATCTGGATACCGCTGCGCCGCTTCCAATTGCCCGACTCGGATGAGCCGTTGTGGCAGACACACGACGGGTGATCGGGGGACGGGCCGCCGGGGTCCTCCTACATCCGACATCTTTACCTGGCCGCGGGATCGGTGATCTGGGCGACCAGGCCTATCGCTGGGTCGATTGGTTGGCCAATTCGGGTCAGTCGATCTGGCAGGTGCTCCCACTCGTCCCCATTTCGGCGGGCGGTTCGCCTTATAACGCGCCCTCGGCCTTCGGCGGGAACGCGCTGCTCATCTCGCCTGACCGCCTCACCCGCGATGGCTTGCTGCCGGCTGATGAGCTCGAATCTTCGCTACCCGCGGACGGTCCGATCGATTTTCCGGCGGTTATCGCGTGGAAGGAAGCCCTGCACGCCTCCGCCCACCGCCGTTTCGCTGGCGGCGCCGCGCACGATCTGTCAGATGAGTACGAGGCGTTCCGCGCCAGAAGTGCTTACTGGCTGAAGGATTACGCGCTGTTTCGAGCCCTGCACGACCACCACGACGGCGCGGCGTGGACGGAGTGGGATGTCCCGATCCGTGACAGGCACCCGCAGGCGATAGATGACTGGAGCGGACGCCTCGCAGAGAGGATAGAGCACAACACATTTCTCCAGTTCATCTTCGATCGGCAGTGGCGCGAGCTCCGCTCGTACGCCAACGCTGTCGGGGTTCGCATCATCGGAGACATCCCCATCTTCGTTTCGCACGACAGCTCGGATGTCTGGGCACACCGCGAGCTTTTCGAATTGACCGAGGAGGGCCTCCCGGAATTCGTGTCAGGAGTACCGCCGGACTATTTCAGCGAGACGGGCCAACGTTGGGGCAATCCGCTCTACCGTTGGGATGACCTGGCCCGAACCGGTTATGAGTGGTGGACTGAGCGTTTCCGGCGAACTCTGGATTGGGTGGACGTGATAAGGATCGATCACTTCCGAGGCTTTGAAGCCAGCTGGGAGATACCCGCGTCTGAGCCTACGGCCATTCACGGAAGATGGGTGGAGGGGCCGGGTGACGCCGTCTTCCATGCGGCTGAGCGCACGCTCGGTCCGCTACCGGTAATAGCTGAAGACCTCGGGCTCATAACACCTGAGGTGGAAGAACTGCGTGACAGCCTGGGATATCCGGGAATGCGAGTGTTGCAGTTCGCCTTTGACGGCGACCCCGACAACCCGCATCTTCCGGAGAATTACCCGCACAATGTCGTAGCTTACACGGGCACACACGACAACAACACCTCGGCAGGATGGTGGTCGGAAGCGACCGCCGCCGAACGTGAGCAGCTAAGCGCGCGGATCGGCGACGCGGCTGATGACATCGCCTGGGAGATGATTCGCCTGGCCATGAAGTCACCCGCAGGCTGGGCAATAGTGCCGCTTCAGGATATCCTGGGATTGGACGGTTCGGCGCGAATGAACGTGCCAGGTGTAACTGATGGGAACTGGAGCTGGCGATTCGATGAGGATATGTTGAGCCCAGGGCTCGCGCAGCGGCTCCGGTCGCTCGCGGCCGTCTGCGGTCGCTAAGGCGGTTCGGGTCGGGCGATATAAACTCAAACCGGAAAGGTTCGGGTCATGACGAACAAGGTAGTTCTGGTCACCGGAGGTGCGGGCAATCTCGGGCGGGCTGTGACGCGGGCCTTCCTCGAAGCGGACTCTCGTGTGGCGGTCCCACTACACAAAACTGATAAGCCGGACGCCCTCGATCAGCTTCAGTCAGAATTTCCTGACCGCCTGCATACCTTCGCGCTCGATCTTACCACCGAGCGCGGCGCGGAGCAGGCTGTGCGGCAGACCGTGGAGTGGGGTGGGCGTGTCGATGCCGTTGCGCATCTCATCGGCTCGTACATAGGCGGTGCTCGCATCGGCGACACCGCGCTGGCCGCGTGGGACCGGATGATGGAGCTGAACCTGAAATCGGCATTCCTGACCGCTCGCTTCGCAGTACCCCGAATGGTGCAGGACGGCGGCGGGAGCATCGTGTTCGTGTCGTCGCGCGCGGCGGTTCGCGAGAGGGCAGGGCATGCCGCCTACGCTATCTCCAAGGCCGGCCTGCTCACGCTCGTCGAAGCGCTCGCTGAGGAGTATGGTGATGAGGGAGTACGGGCGAATGCTGTGCTACCCGGAACGGTAGATACTGAAGCGAATCGCCGGGCAATGCCCGACGCCGACCCGACGCTGTGGACGACACCGGATGAGATCGCAAGCGTGATCGTATTCCTCTCCTCCGCAGACTCCGGCGCCATAAATGGCGCCGGAATTCCGGTATACGGCCGAAGCTAGAACTCGGTTATTTCCTTCACTGCCTTCAGAACGTCCTCCGCTTCCGGGAGGATCGCCCGCTCCAGCTGCGGCGCGTAGGCTACCCACGTATCCAGAGACGCTACTCGCTTCACCGGCGCGTCCAGCCACGGGAACAGTTCGTCCGCTATGCGCGCCGCGAACTCGGCGCCTATACCCCATGAAAGCGAATCTTCGTGGGCGATTATCACGCGATTGGTCTTGCGAACGGACTCCGCGATGGCCTCCATATCGAACGGGCTTATGGTTCTCAGGTCCAGCACCTCAGCGGAGATGCCAAGCTGCTCTTCCGCCTGCTTGGCTGCATTAACCGAACGCTGAACGAGGGCGCCACATGCCACTATGGTGACGTCCGTTCCCTCCCGCACGACCCTTGCCTTGCCGAAGGGTATCATGAAATTGGGGCCCGGGTACGCACCCTTGTTGTACACCTGCCGGTAAAGGTGCTTGTGCTCCAGGAAGAGCACAGGATCTTCCGAGCGGATTGCGGTACGGAGCAGCCCCGCGGCGTCCAGAGCCGTTGACGGCAGGACAACCCGAATCCCCGGACAGTGTGCGAATATCGACTCGCCGGTCTGCGAGTGATAGATGGCTCCGCCCTTCAGGTACCCACCGTACGTCGTGCGAATGACTACTGGCGCGCTCCAGCTGTTGGCAGAACGATATCGCATGGTCGCCAGCTCATTGCGAATCTGCATCGTCGCTGGCCAGATGTAATCGAAGAACTGAATCTCGACTACCGGCTTCAGGCCGCGAACAGCCATTCCCACGGCACGGCCGACGATGTTGGCTTCGGCGAGCGGCGAGTTGAATACCCGGGTGGACCCGAAGTCCCGCTGCAGACCCGCCGTCACCTTGAAGACGCCGCCTTTCCCCGGCACCTCCTCCATCAGCTCTTCGCGCGAAACGTCGGCTACGTCCTCGCCGAACACCACAATGCGCTGATCGCGGCGCATCTCGTCCTTCAATGTTCGGTTGATGAGATCCACCATAGTGGTCTCGTTACCTTCGAAACGCGGATCATCCTCGGTATCGAACTGCTCCGCTGTAGGATCTACATCCGGCGAATAGAGGAAGTCCATAGCGGTCGAGGCGTCGGGCTGCGGCGAATCCAGAGCCGCGGCAGTCGCTTCCTCGATCTCTGCTTTGACCTCTGCTTCTATTCTGTCCAGATCCTCCTGAGTCGCATAGTCGCTGTCCAGGAGAAGTTTGGCTGTGCGCGTGATGGGATCGCGAAGCGACTCAGCCTCCCGCATGGACGCGGTCTTGTAGCCCCGCTCATCGTCCGAGAGCGAGTGTGAATACGGGCGGATCACGTGTGCGTGCACCAGCGCCGGTCCGTTGCCGGCCCGCGCATATTCCACTGCCCGCTGCATGGCATCGTAACTCTCGAAAACGTCCGTGCCGTCGCAGTCCTCGATGTGCAGGCAGGGGAATGTTGTGAGGAGCTTCGAGATACTGCCGCCAGCGGTATTCACCTCGACGGGTACGGAGATCGCGTACTCGTTGTCCTCGACGATGTAGACCACTGGGAGCTTGAGATTGCAGGCGGAGTTCAGGCTTTCCCAGAATTCACCCTCTGAGGTAGTGCCGTCCCCGGTTGTTACAAAGACCACTTCATCGGAGACCGCTTGCGTGGTTTCGATCACTTCCGGTGCGTTGAGCTTGCGCGCACGCATGCCCGCCTCGGCCGTCCCGACGGCATGCAGAAACTGGGTTCCTGTGGGTGATGAGGTCGACACGATGTTCAGGTCGCGCCTGCCCCAGTGCGATGGCATCTGGCGTCCACCCGATCCCGGATCGGCGGCCGCACCGACCGCCTGCAGCAGATGGTCCTTAGCCGTCATGCCGAGTTGCAGCGAGAACGCGCGATCCCGATAGTAGAAGTAGAACCAGTCACTTCCGGGCCGCGCATGGGCCGCTGCAGCCACCTGTATGGCCTCGTGACCGGCCCCCGAAATCTGGAAGAAGATTTTATTCTGGCGCTTCAGCTGGATTTCCTTGTCGTCCAGGCGGCGCGACAGGACCATTGTCCGATAGAAGCCCAGCAACGTCTCGCGGTCGATTGCGGGATTCGTCTTCTTTTCTTTTGTTTTGGTGGCCATGAGCGTCTTTCGTGGGAACAGATCGGCGCACTGCGCGTATCCGCGGTTGTTGAAAATGGCTCCTACAGTATAGCCAGACCGCCACTTTCAGGCCAGTGAACAGGGCCAGATATCATGTTTCGATTTGTCGATTGAATTAGCGCCCGGGATCTTCAGAATCACCACCCCGCTGCCGTTCCGGCCGCGCGAGGTGCACGCGTACCTCCTTGAACTGGCGGGCGGCGAGTGGTTGCTGGTGGATGGCGGGGCGGATCTGCCCGAAGCGTGGACGGCATTGGATGCCGGTGTTACCGAGTTGGCGGGCGGGTGGGATCGTGTCAGCCGTCATTTCGTTACCCATATGCACCTGGACCACATAGGGCTGGTTGGGCAGGTCAGGAAGGCCTGCCGACCGGAGCTTCTCATGGGGCGGCTGGACGCCGATCGGGCCGCTCACGCGGCTAGCCAGACGCAGGAAGAATCCGAGTATCGACGAAGTCTCCTTCAGTCTGCCGGTGCCCCGCAGGAAATCGACGGTGCTATGCAGAAGGTGATCGGCGGGACCTCGGCGAGTTCGCCGTTTGTGACCCCTGATGTACTTCTTCCGATGGAGACCGCCCCGATTCCGGGTGCGCCCGGGTTCTCTTCAGTTTGGACGCCGGGCCACACAGCGGGTCATACCGGCATCTTTCGCCACTCGGACAGGATCTTCATAGGCGGCGATTCAGTGTTGCCGCGCGTCTCGGCCACCATCGGAGTGAATCGCCAACGGCAGGATCCGGTAGCGGATTTCCTCTCGTCACTGGAAGAACTCACGAGCTTGGAGCTCACGCTCATCCTGCCTGGCCATGGCGAACCGCTAACCCAGCCTCAGCGCCGGATAGACGAGTTGGCTTCGGAAACTCGCGGGGAGACAGCCGAAATACTACGTCTCGTATCGGACGTCCCTGCGACTCCATGGCAGATTGCCAAGCGCCGGTATCCGGACCGTGAGCTTCCGCCGGCACTGTGGATGCTGGCCATCCGCGAAACGCTCGCGCATCTGCATCATTTGAGGGATGCAGGCATCATCGTCGAGCGCAAGGTAGCCAACACACTCGCATCAGAATTTGCCTCGTGGGAGGAGCAGACCTAGCTTGCGGCATTCCTTACAACTGCTGACGGGAGGCGCGTGTGCTGAAGGTAGGCCTTACGGGTAATATCGCCGCGGGAAAATCTAGCGTAGCACGCGTCTGGAAGCGACTGGGCGCCGGCGTAATCGACGCGGACCACCTCGCCAGAGAGGTCGTGAGGCCCGGTTCGCCGGCTTTGGAGAGCATCGTCGACGAGTGGGGGCCGGAGATCCTTGCTGCGGATGGCACCATGGACAGGGCCGCGATGCGCGAAATAATTTTCCGGGATCCGATAGCTCGTCGCAAGCTCGAGAGCATTATCCACCCCGCAATTGAGGCGCTTCGTGATCGTGAGTACCGGGCCGCCGCAGCTCGCGGGGCCACGATAATCGTCGCCGATGTTCCGCTACTCTTCGAGGTCGGTATGGAAGATCAATTCGATTACGTAGTCCTCGTGGACGCGCCCGAGCCCGTCCGGCTCGCGCGGATAATCCGCGATCGCGGGATCGATGAAGACGAAGCACGCAGGATGATGGGCGCCCAGCTTCCGGCACATGAGAAACGCGCGCGCGCTGATAGGATAATCGATAACGATCGTGGTCCGGCTGAGCTCGAGGCGCGTTCGGCCGCGGTGTGGAAGGAGCTTAGCTCTCACGCGACGGGCGGCGAAGTCCACGCGAGTGGCTGATCAGGCAGGCGGTCCGCGCGTGCGTGTGGATATGCACATCCATACCCGCACGTCTTTCGACTCGCTGAACGATCCCGATAAGGTGTTGCGGGCCGCCCGTGCTTGCGGCCTCGATCACATCATTATCACCGACCACAATGCCATCGACGGCGCGCTCCAGTTACACGAGGTCGACCCGTCGCTGGTCCTGGTCGGTGAAGAGGTGAAGACGCGCGAGGGGGTGGATATCATTGGCATCTTCCTGTCGGAATTGATCCCGATGAACACTCCCGCGCGCGAAACCTGCAAGCGAATTCGCGATCAGGGTGGAGTCGTTTACCTGCCTCACCCATTCGACACCTCACGATCAGGTGGCGCGCCGCTGTTATCCGAACTACGTGACCTGATCGATGTGGTGGAGGTCCACAACGCGCGCTGCATGAGGGCCGCCATCAATCGACAGGCGGAAGATTGGGCCCGGGCGCACGGAAAGCTCATGGGTGCTGGCTCGGATGCGCATACCATTGCGGAAATCGGACGTGGATATGTCGAAATGCCATCGTTCGAGCCGGATCGCGCCAGCTTTTTGGCTGCCCTGCAACATGGTGAGGTTACCGGCCGAACCATGTCATCCCCACTCTGCCACCTGTTTTCGACCTACGCGAAGTTAAGGAAGAAGGTACCGTTGTGAGCGAAGCTTCCGGACCCGGTTCGGCCCCCGTAGACCTGGCGTCGGTATTTCTGGGTGCGAAGGGCGAGAATGCGGACGTATTCGAGCGACTTCTCCTGGAAGCATTCAGGGATCACGTCTTCTGGCGGCGTAATTTCCATCCGGAAGATGGATTCCTCGTTCAGGAGATGGAGAAGCACTCGCCAGAATACGAGCACGCCATATCCACGCTGTCCCAGGAGCTTATGGGACTGCTGGGCGAGCTGAAGGCCGGTGTGCCGTTCTTCAGCCCGCGCTACATCGGGCACATGGCCTCAGATCTCACCATGGCGAGTCTGATCGGGTATTTTGCGGCCATGCTGTACAACCCGAACAATGTGGCGGCCGAATCATCGCCTGTAACAACCCGGATGGAGCTCGAAGTAGCGGCGCAGCTGGCCTCCATGATCGGCTATGACGTCGACCGGCAGTGGGGCCACCTGACTTCGGGCGGAACTGTCGCGAACTTCGAGGCGCTGTGGGTCGCCAGGAACGTGAAATATCTTGGCGTGGCCGTCAGGTGGGCGGCTGAGGAGATGGGCATCACGCCGTTCCCAATTGCACTCGCCGATGGATCCACGGGCGACCTGGGCAGTCTCGACCTATGGCAACTCCTCAATCTCACTCCCGACGCTACACTCGATGCGGCCGCTAGCCTGCGCGAACGTCTCGATGATCCTTACCGGGCTCTGGAGATTCTCGGGCATCATTCTCTCGCCGGGCTCGGATATCAGGAGTTCGGGCGCCGACTTTCTAGCGTGTTCGGCGATGCGTTTCCCCCTGGAGTCGTTCTGGTACCATCTACGGCCCATTACTCGTGGGAGAAAATCTGCAGGTCTCTCGGCATAGGCGGGTCGCAGCTGGTGCACGTCCCCGTAAATGCGAACTTCCGGATGGATCCGGATGCGCTCTCCGAAACCCTCCGTGGTCTCGCGGCCCGCCGTCAGCCGGTCATCGCCTGTGTTTCGGTTATCGGAACCACCGAAGAGAGCGCGGTCGATCGGTTAGACCTGGTCGTAAAGGCCAGAAAGGAAGCGGAACGCGAGCTCGGGATGGCTTTTCACCTCCACGCGGATGCGGCGTGGGGCGGGTATGCGGCGTCGGTTACCCGCGGACCTGACGGCAAGCGCCGTAGCTATGAGGAGGCGCGCGGCGAAGGTGAAGATCCCTGGCCGCGGGAGGGTGTCTATAATGCCTTATGCGCTCTCGAGCACACCGATTCTGTCACGATCGATCCACATAAGCTTGGGTTCATCCCCTATCCGGCAGGTGCTGTGTCGTTCCGCGACCGGCGTGTGCGCGATCTCGTCGCAGTAGAGGCGCCTTACCTCTTCCACCGCGGCGCGTCGGAGTGGGGATATATCGGCAGGTTCATTTTCGAGGGATCCAAACCCGGCGCTGCGGCGGCCGGCGTGTGGATGTCCCATAAAGTTCTCCCTCTGGATGCCACAGGCTACGGTCGCCTAATCGGCGAAACCGCCCATGGAGCCCGCCTTCTGCACCGCCGACTCGCGGATGGCGAGTGGCAGCCGTTCAGGGTCGTGATGCTCCCGGTCCCAGATCTCAACATAGTCTGCTTCGCACTGGGACATACTTCGCTCGATACCCTGCAAGCAAGCAATGATTTCGTCGACCGGGTATACGGCGCCATGAGTGCCGGCGAGGGAAGGAGCGCGCGGCAGCTGGAGTACTTTGTCACCAAAACCGTACTCCGTACCGGCCAGTACGGCCGCGCGGCGCTTCCGCTGGTTGAGGAGCTGGGTTTCTCTGAGGCCGATTACCTTGCTTCGGGTGGTCTAAACGTTATCCGCTGCACGGTCATGGACCCGTTCATGGCCTCCGGCCGTGGTAGAACGGATTACGTCAACGGCTTCGCCGAGTCTCTCCGCAAGGTGATGGTCGAACAGCTCGGTTGACTCGCGCCTATTCCCGGGCCGCCCGCAGGTACTTACGCAGGTCGTCCTCGGAGAATTCGCGGAGCTGTTGTGCGATCTTCTGGAACTGGTCGGTTATCGAGCTACCTTCCTGGCGGGTGAGGTCATCATCCACATCTATCTGCCAGGCGGGCCACTCTTCGTCGTCCGTTTCCTCAGCCGGGTTGACTCCATCCAGTGGATGGAAGACGAGTGACACCCCCAGATCCTGCGGCTCGTCCACATACGGTGCTATCTCGGCCTCCACGAGGTAGAGCCCGCCATCCTCTTCGATTATGCGGAAGCCCAGCGCCATTCCATACGTATCGTCGTGTATATCCGCGTCGTTGTCGTCCGGTCGTTCTGCCATTTCTATCTCCAGTTATGAAACTCGAGTGGTGTCGACATCACGCCAGCACAGTAAGTCGCTGCGCAAGAAGCTCGATGTCGAGACGATGTGTCCCTTCCAGGATCTCTCCGTCCACGTGCGCGTTCAACAGGTGTTCGCTCGTAACCTGGACCGTGCCGGCATGGTGATGGTGAACAGCGCGCAAATCCAGGTGCCGGGCGCGAAGCGACCGTGCTAGCAATCCGAGTGCCGCTACCACCGATAATGTATCTGCTACCATCACGTCGAAATGACCGTCGTCCAGCCGCGCGTCCGGGCAGAGCCAGAAACCGCCTCCGCAGCACGGGCCATTGGCGACCGTCACCATGGTCAGCTCGCGATCCGCTACAACTGCCCCGTCCAGTGTCACGGTAGCGCGCCTCGGCTTGAAGGTACTCATCACCCGCAGCATCGCTAGACCGTAAAGCGGCGCTCCTCGCAACCAGCGGATCTGCTGCGCTTCGGCGGCTATAGCCGCATCCAACCCGATGCCGACGCCATTCACGAAATATCGATCCCCTGCGCGCCCGACATCCACTCTGCGCTTAGACGCGGTCAAGAGTCTTCGAGCCGCGTCCTCCGGTTTCACCGGAATATCCAGTTGCTTCACGAAGTCATTGCCGCTACCCGATGGTATGATCCCGAGAGGCAGTGTATGATTGTCCGCCCCGGCAGCGTCGAGTAGTCCGCTCGCGACTTCGTTGATCGTTCCGTCGCCCCCCACGGCTATTACCGGTCGGCCGCTGCTCGAAGCTTCCGTTCTCGCAATCTCATTCGCATGTTGCGGTTCCGCGGTATGTATGACTTCCAGGTCGATCTTGTCCCTGAGGACCTTTTCCGCACGGCCCCAGAACCGCACCGCGTTGCCACGGCCTGCCGCCGGGTTAACGATTGCCAGCGCCTGACCAATGCCGTGTGGAACCTTCAACTGATCAATTCGGACCATAGCGGGAACGATCCAGTGATTAATATAGGAGGCAAGGGTCCCGTTCGGCGGCCAGTTCTCCGGCCGTTCCCCGTTGGACCCGCAGACACGGGAGGCCCACATGTCGATTCGCGCTACTCCACCACTGCCATCACCATTGACATCCAAGCGAGTTTTCCTCCACAGGAACGTGAAGTCGCCGACAGCAGACCTCCCGCGGTGGATGGAGGAAATCTCTGATCGGATTGGCGATGCGAAGCTCGGCGATCTGTGGATTCCGGGTACTGACGATTCGGCGGGCGATCCGGGTAGAAGCGCCACTGGCGTCCATACGATAGATGGCCAGCTAAACAGCGGGGTCCGATATCTGGACCTTCGACCCACAGCGGATACTCGCGGCGATTACTACCTCTGTCACGGCGGTTCGGAGCGGGGCGACTCGATGCGAACAGATATCTCGCTCGCGGACCTGCTGGGCGTAACACGCCGCTTTCTGGAAGCCCACCCCTACGAGATAGTCATCTTCGACTTCGGCCAGACTGCTGAGGCTGACGACAACCACCTCGTTGGTCGGATAATGGACGAGATCGGGCCTTACGCGGTACCCGCTGAGCGCGGAGCCGACGTCGAACTCCGCGAGCTATGGGAACGCCGCGAAAGGGCGATCATTGCGTACCCTTTCCACCGTCAGGCAAACGTTCGCGCGGAAGAATACCGGGCGCGGCTCTGGAGTGCGCCGGCGGATGCCGCACCTGGCAAGGCACACTTCAAAGTCATCGCGTCCGACTTCCGGAACTCGGCGCGAACCGTCGATATCTGCATCGCGCTGAACCGCGGCTGACCAGCAGACGGTGTTTACCTCCGCCCCCGGCCGCCCCGGCGTCCCTTACCCTTCCCAGGGCCGCCCGACTTGGGACGTCCGCCGCGCGGTTTGCCACCTTTCCCCTTACGCGGTCGCCCCCGGCCACCTCGCTTCCCCGAACCGCGGCCATGCGAGCGCTGTGTCTCGTCGGCCGGTGCCTCTGCTAACAGTTTACGCGCTTCATCGAGGGTGCTCGCACGAATCGACTGCTGTCTCTTCCGCAGGATAGTCCAGAGGAGCGGACGATCCAGTTCGGGAACGTCGCTTTCGTCGAGCCGGCCGAGGAGTTTTGACGGAATCCGAGCCCTCGCTACCGCTGTGCCGTCGTCTTCGATCGCGTAGTCCAGCGGATACTCATCACCCGCCAGAACAATGTTGTCCGGGAGCGCTTCCGCAGACTGCCGTTGCTCCGCCGTGACCCACTCGCCCGGATCGATCGACAAATCGCGGTCAAGGAAATCTGAATATGAGGCGACGTCGCTTAGCCGCTCCTGAAAGTAGCTGGTAAGCGCGCTCATGCTAGGCTCGCGCGCTTCTCCTCCGGTTCGATTATATATCTCGCGCAGCTCGCGCATTACTGCCCGGTTGTCCCGGGTGCTCGGGTGATACGCGGCTCCGGTAGCGAGTGCTTCTGCGAGTACTTGGCGTGCCTGGTCGGCGAGATCGTCAGGAAAGGTGGAGACCGGCTCATCATCCGACTCCAGCTCGAACCCATGATATGTGTGAGCTACGTGAACGCGGAGCGGTGATCGGCGATGTCCCGGATCGTAGCGAATCTCGCGTTCGCCCTTCCCCATGCTCTTCCAGATAAGGTCGTGTGGGAGCTGTGTGCCTTCTATTGAACCCCGAGCTCGCCCGAATCTATCAGAAAAGTAGCGTAGATCGCCTGCTATCGCGCCCCAGCTCCCGCACACACTGGTTTTGGAAACTCGCACCTCTTCGCCCCAGCTCGTCTCCTCGTCGATTACCAGGTCGAAAGGCATGACTTCGGCCAGCGTTCGCTGCCATTCGCGGATGACCCTGTCGTTGAGCCGCGGGAGCTTCGCTGGCAATGCCAGGTCCAGCGATCGGTAGATTGATGCGAGCGCGAGAGCGGCATCCTCTATCGATCGCACCAGAACGCCACGTTCTTCCCCCCATTCGGCCAGCGCCTCCTCATCGAACACATGGCGGGGTAGTCCCCAGACACTTCCCAACGAGCCGCAGGCGCGCAGCGCATCCTCATACAGGTTGTACGCCGTGAGATGGTCACTGCCCGGAACGATATACTGCCTTATGAACCGCTCGGCTCTCGTCATCCTGTGCAGCGACTCGATCGATGCGGCCACGGCGACTATCGGGGTCAGGTGCTCATCCGACCGGATAATGAGCTCGCCCCAGGGGCGGTCAACCGGGAGCACCTCGACTTCGCGGCCGTAATCGGTGAGTCGGTTACCAGCGATAATGCCGCGCTCCTCGAGCATCCGGACCGCCCGTGAGTACGCGATTTTATCCAACGGTACGGGCAGGTCCAGATCGTCGGCGCGAACGCCCATATCCGCGCATGTCATAGCGACACGCTCAGGATCGCCAGCGAGCTGGAAGTTGGGTGCGGTGGGCCGCAGACTGTCGAAGTCGATACTCCGCTCCGACAGAATCCATACCTCACCGCCCTTCACGCGCCCGTGCACCCGCCCGGCCATCTGCAGGATCTCGTTCGCACCCAAAGGAAGGCGCGTCAAGATCCGCTTGCCGCGCTCCACGATGCTCGTGAACTGCGCATCCTCAATCACCACCGTGTCCAGCCCCTGGATGTTCAGGGCAGATTGGCCCGCGGCCGTCATGGACAGGAGGTATGGGTGCGGGGCCTCACCTTCCAGGAACGGTCGAAGCTTGGTGACCGGCTCGCCACCGTGGTAGAATGTGGTGTAAATACGGTCCCAATCGGCCGACACGTATTCCGCTATCTGTTCGGTCCCCGCACGCGTGGGTACGAACACGGCGACGCCGCGCTTGCCCTTCACCACGTGGCGCAGAAACCTCTCGTTCAGGAAGGCCTGCGGGTTCGCGGAGTTCGAAATGCGCACCTCGGCGGCCTTCGACGGATCGAACGCCGATGTCTCGATGACTTCAGCAGAATCCAGGTAATCCGCGTAGAACGTCGGGTCCACCGTAGCGGACAGCCAGATGAACCGGCAACCCGCGCGCTTGCCCAGAGCCAGGCAGAGCTCGAGCTCCGCCGAGGTCTGATGGATCTCATCCACCACCAGCGTGTCCTCGGCACCTATCAGGTCGTCCTGTAGCCAGCGCCGTGCGATCCCGGTGGTAACTATCACGACATTCCAGTCGGGTGTCTCCGGCGTGGCCTCCCGCTCGCGGTTCACCACCCCTACGAACAAGGGCGTGCCCACGATCTCCTCGGCTATAGGCCGCACCGCCAGCGTCTTGCCCGTGCCTGTTCCCGCCACTATCCCAAAGCCGCGACCCGATCGGGCGAGATCCCGTATCTCCTCGCCGTGCTCGGTCTCCAGGACCGTTGTTATCCCGGTGAGCCCGACCCCCATCTCTATAGTCTCGCACGCGGCTCGGGTCGGAGCGATGACCACTATGCGGCCGCCACCCGGGCGACCAGGAAATCGTTCCGACGGTGGTGTATGTGGGACCTGAACCATTAGGCTGGCAGTTGACGTATCGAGGAGAAGGTAGTTAGCTGATAGCGGCTACCGTACTTCGCAATTCCTCCGCCAGGAGCAAGCTCATGCCGGAAACCGAACAACAGACTCTCCTTTTTGTCGGAGCCGCGCAAGTTGCGCGCTGCACCGGCCCCCCGTCCGATGGCTCGGGCGACGCCGCTGCGGTCCAGACAGGTGCCGCCGTAGCGGTTCAGGCCGGCAGGATAGCAGAGGTCGATGCGGAGGACACTCTGCTGGCGCGCTACCCGGATGCCCGGCGCGTGGACTGCGCCGGCGGGGTCCTGACTCCAGGCCTTGTTGATTCGCACACGCACGCAGTGTTCGGCCGCTGGCGCGCGGACGAGTACGCTTTGCGATCTTCGGGCGTTCCGTACATGGAGATAGCGCGACGCGGTGGTGGGATCAATGCGTCGGTGCGCGACCTTCGCGAGCGCTCGGAGGACGAGCTGATCGAGCTGGCGCTCCCGCGCCTCGCGCAGATGCTTGCGACCGGCACGACAACGGCCGAAGTGAAGAGCGGATACGGCCTTACGACGGCCGATGAGATAAAAACGCTCAGGGCCATCCGCCGCCTTCAGGATCTTCAGCCGATCGAGATCATCCCCACCTTCCTGGGCGCCCACGAGGTGCCGCCCGAGTTTCGGGACCGGCGCTCCGCCTATGTGGATCTCCTCGTCGATGAAATGATCCCGGCGGTTGCCGAGTCGAAGTTGGCGCGGTTCTGTGATGTCTTTATGGAGCCCGGGGTTTTTGACAGCCGGGAGTCCAGGCGAATTCTCGAAGCGGGGCTGGCGCACGGGCTCCGTCCTAAACTCCACGCGGACGAGCTGGAGGGCAGCGGCGGAGCAGAGCTCGCGGCAGAAATCGGGGCGGCTTCGGCCGATCACCTGGGGGTTATATCCGATGCGGGCGTCGCCGCTCTCGCAAGCTCGAGCACCGTCGCGACTCTGCTGCCGGCAACTCTCTTCTTCCTGGGACGTCGCAAGTTCGCGCCGGCACGAGCGCTGCTCGAGGCGGGTGCAACGGTCGCGCTGGCGACGGACTTCAATCCCGGTTCATCGCCAACGCCGAACCTTCCGTTCGCTATGACTGTAGCCTGTTCACACATGCAGATGTCACCGTCGGAAGCACTTCGCGCCGCGACAGCCGGGGGTGCTGCCGCTCTCGAGCTCGCGCCGGGTACGGGGACTCTTTCGCCTGGCGCTCCTGCCGATCTGGCCCTCTGGCGCGCGGCGTGCATAGAGGAGTTACCGTACCGACTGGCAACGCCCATATGTGACGGGGTATGGAAAGCAGGCCGGCGAGTAGCGTGATCCGATGTTGTTGCCGCCTACGGTCCCGGTTATCTTTGGGGTGTCACCCGTCGATATTCGCTAGTATCCAACGGCTTATCTCCGACTCATCGGGAGCGCGGCTCCCCGATCCCACGCGATGGACCCTCGTAACAATTTGAAAGAACAGGCGCTTGCTCTGGAGGAGTCCGAGCAGTGGCAGGATGCGCTCGCTATCTTCCTTCAGCTTGCCGGCGAAGGTGGACCCGCGAGCACCGATCCCGCTATCTGGAATAGGATAGGGAATCTCCAGGTCAGATTGGGGAACGCGCACGACGCGGTAACTTCATATGGGCGTGGTGCCACGCTGTTCGACGATGCGGGTCTGGTGAACAATGCCATCGCTCTGCGCAGGAAGAGCCTTCAGGCCGAGCCCGAGCGCGCGGAAACTCACCTGGAAATTGCTCGGCTGGCGCAGCGGCAGGGCTTTGCGAAGGATGCCCGGAGCGCGCTCGATGATTATGAACGGTTAGCCCCCGCCGCAGAGAGGTCGGACGATGCATTCGCCCTCCAGGATCTCGTTTCGGATGATGTCCGCCCCCCCGCCATGCCACCGGAGACGCCCGCGGCCGATATCAGCGATATGCTGGTCCCGAACGCGCCGGAGCATGACGATACCTCGATCGATCTGGAGGAAATCGCGCCGCTCGAGGGCTTTGAAACCACCGCCTCTGAAGAAACAGAATCGTCTGCCGGTGATCGAGACGATGAAGACAATGGAGGCGTCCTCCCGCTTCTCGACCTGCCGGATATCGAGGAAGCCGCGCGCGAGCCCGCCGAGGAGGAAGGCGCGCCACCCGAGCTTTCGGTTCTCCAGCGGCGGGTCGCTGCCGATGAGAGCGATCTGGATGCGCGTGAGTCGCTGGTCCGCCTGCTTTACGAGCAAGGCGATCTCCAGGAGATGCGCCAGGTAGCCGAGGCCACCCACGCGACTCTCGCCGCCGCCGGTAGATATTCCGATGCAGCCGACATGGTGGGGCTCCTCCTGCAATATGGCCCGACCGACACGGCTCTTCTCCAGAAGCGTGTGGAGTACGCCTCACTCTCCGGTGAGTCCAGCCAGATAGTCGCCGCCTACCTGGCATTGGCGCGGCATCTCAAGAATAGTGCGGGTTCCGAAAAGGCCGGGGTGGTTTACAAGCGTATCCTCGAGTTGGACCCGCAGAACGAAGAAGCTCGCAAAGCGCTCGCTGCCCGAGAGTACGTCGACTTCGCAGCCATGGTCCTCGAGGACGAGCCGGTGTCACAAACCCGGTTCGTGGTGGATGCCGAAGAGCCTTCCGGCGACGAGGATCAGGATTTCGCGGAGATTCTCAATGTATTCAAGCAGAAGCTCGCCGAACACATTGACCCCGCCGACGCGGCGAGCCATTACGATCTGGGACTTGCTTTCAAAGAGATGGGCCTGCTCGATGAGGCCATCGCCGAATTCCAGGTGGCGCTGCGTGCCGGTGCGAGCACGGTGGCGACCCTCGAGCTGCTGGGCGAGTGCTTCTGCGATCTCCGCAAGCCCACTATGGCTGTGAGAGTTCTGGAGTACGCGCTGAAGCAGGGGACACCCGACTCGGACCTTCTCGGTGTTTATTACTGGCTGGCGCGCGCCGAGGAGGACCTCGGCCGGCCCGCCCGCGCGATGGAACTCTATGAGCGGATCTCGGCGGTGGACAGTCGTTTCCGCGACGCCTCTCGGCGCCTCCAGTCGCTCCGCGGTGGCGAGGACCCCCGGACGTTTTGACACGGCGGGGTCACGCGGCTAGCTTGGGCACCGACCCCTCCAGGTTCAACCTCTTAAAGCATACGATGCTCCGTACCGCACCGCCGACTTTGTCGCAGATTCAGGCTCCTATCCGGGATCGCCTGGATTCAGTCGTCGACGAGTTCCGCCGTATTGTGGTCGCCGACTTCGACTCGATCGGCGAAATAAACGACTACCTTCTTCAGGTGCGCGGCAAGCTCTTCCGCCCGAGCCTCCTGCTGCTCTGCAACGAGGTGGGCGGTCGGCCGAGCACTCGAGCGGACACTCTGGCGGCAGTTATCGAGCTTATCCATCTCGCCACACTGGTCCACGACGACGCCGTGGACCACTCGGTGATGCGAAGGGGGATGCCAACGGTAAACGCCCTCTGGAGTCATCAGATCTCGATCATTATGGGAGACTACCTGTACTCCCGATCGATATCCGAGCTCGCACGACTTGGTTCCATTGAACCCATTCAGGTGCTGTCCGCCGCCTCGAACGCCATGTCGGTTGGTGAGATGCGACAGCTCGCATCCCACGATGCTCTCGACTTCACCGAGCAGTCGTACTACCAGCTCATCGAGTGCAAGACCGCGTCGCTGATCTCCGCCGCATGCGAGCTCGGCGCCCTCGCCGGCGATCCGGCGCTGAGGGAGCCGCTCGCTCGCTTCGGTCACCAGCTCGGAATGGCCTTCCAGATCATCGACGACCTTCTGGACTATACCGCCGACGAGTCGGTCACCGGTAAGCCATCCGGGCTGGATCTTCGCGAGCATAAAGTTACGCTACCACTGATATCGGTGGTGCCTCAGCTTGGAGCTGACGAGAGAGCGCTCCTCGAAGCATTCTTCAGAGATCAGGAGCCGCGCGATGACAGTATTGCTACCATCGTTGGCTGGGTCCACGATCGTGGCGGCTTGGAATATGCTAAGGAGCAGGCGCTCGTCTACGCGGCTCGAGCTGGTGAGGCGCTGGATGAGCTGCCGGAAGGACCTGCTCTGGCCGCGCTCCAGGACAGTATTGTCTATGCTATTGAACGTCGCCGCTGAGGCGGTTTTTTTCTGAGATACGGGTGGGGAGGTCAGATGAACGTCGCAATCCGCAGGCGGGTGAGCCGTCTGTTCCTGGTTGTGCTGATAGGACTGGTGCTGGGCGCGTTGTTCACCGAACTATCGGTGCGCTTTATGCCCGAGAGCGCGGCCCGGGAATTTTTCACAACATCAGTTGCCGCCGCGTTCGGCCCCCTCGTGATCGACCTGGTGGCGGTCGGCATCACGCTGGGGCCTCTCGTATTCAACCTGAACGCGCTGAGCGTGGTAGGTGTTCTCGTCGTTGCGCTCGGGGCTCGCGCCTGGCTCTGACAGCTACAATCCTCAGGTCGTCGTAACCGGCGGAGCGTTCAACACTTCGTCACGCTGGTCCACGATATCGGCCTCGCGCCTGAGGTCGCGCAGCCAGCGTGCGATCTCCTGCTGTCGAAGCTGCACCATCGTGTTCATTCGCTGAGCTTCCTTCTGCGCCTCCCACGCCGCGCGATCAGCTTCTTCGCGCGCGGTGGGGCGGATAATGAACAGCCCCGCCGACGTCTCCACTACATCGCTGACGCTCCCGATAGGAACCCCGAATGCGGACCCGATTGCGGCGTTCGCCTGCCCGAGGGTGGGATTGAAGGCGATCCTGGTGAACGGACCGGCCGAGCGGACTTCCAGTCCCTGCGCTTCGGCCACCTGCTCGAGGGTCTTTCCGGCACGAACCTCGGCTACCATAGCCATGCCAGCCTCGCGAGCCTGGTCGCGCTTTTTCTGAACGATAAGGTCGCGCCGGATCTGCTCAGTGGCGTCCTCCAGTGATACCGTTCCAGCGGGCGTGAACGACTCGAGCTCGACTATGTAGAATGCTTGCGGAGTCTCGAAAAGTGGGCTCACCTTGACACCGGTCTCCAACTCGGTCTCCTCTTCGGCCCATTCGATAGCTTCCAACGCCGAGCCGACGCCAGGAATAAATGCCGCGTCCTCGTTGATCGTGACAGCACGCTGCAGTCTCGCCCCGGTGGCCTGTGCCGCGCGAGGCAATCCAGCGCTCATGGCCAGGCTCTCGAGCGAATCGGCGAGGGCATAGCGTCGGTCGAGGCCCTCTTCTGATGGCTCCACAGCGATAAGTATGTGACGTGCCGTCGCCTCGTCCTCGGTGCGCTCCTGAACCTGAATCAGGTGGTAGCCGAAGGGAGTGGCGATCGGCTCGGAGATCTCCCCTATGGGCAGCGAGAAGGCGACCTCATCGAATGCTGGTACCATCTGGCCACGCGTGAAGGTGCCCAGATCGCCACCCTGCGCGCTGCTACCCGGATCGTCCGACTCTCGTGCCGCGACTTCGGCGAAATCCGCGCCCGCCAGGATTTCCGCGCGCAGCTCCCTGACCTTCGCAAGTGCTGCTGCGCTGTCCGCCGCCGACGGGGCTTTGGGGAGAACCGCTATGGTCACGCGGGCGCTCGCTCCACGCTCGAATTCCTCCTCGTTCGCGTCGTAGTACTCCTCGATCTCGCTCTCTGTGACAGTGACGTCTCCTGGTGCCAGCTGCGCCACATTCAGGAGCACGTAGTCTACCGTTGCCGTCTCCGTCCTGTCTTTATATGCCTGCCAGAGCTCGGAATCAGTTATGTACGTCCCCGCCGTGACCTGCCGCATGAGCTTGGTGCGAGGAATCGCGCCACGATAATACTGCTCGAGCTGAAGCAGCAGCTGCTCGTTGGCCGCGGGGCTCGCCAGGAACTCCTGATATTTCTGGATATCGAAGCGACCGTCCGTCATGAACAGCTCGTTCTGCATCAGCGTCGGGTGCGGACTCCAGCGCGCCGCCTGGCGAATCTCCGCGTCGGTCACGACGATGCCGCGGCGGTCCATTTCCTGCTGAAGCAGCACCTGAGTGACGACTTCGTTGAACGCTGCGTCCTCGATTTCCTTTATCCGGGCGCGTGGAAGGCTGCCACCCGCCTCCTGTCGAGCCTGATCGTACAGGTTCTGGTAGGCAAACATGTACGCCTGGTACGGAACAGGATCGCCATTCACCTGTCCCAGCGATCCGGTCTGGACCCCGACGCTTCGGCCGGAGATGTCCATTCCCCACTCGAAGACCATGAGGCCCACGAAGGAGAGGGCCACGAGTATCATTATGATCTTGGTATTTTCCCGCAGGTCTTGCATCATGGTAGGGTAAGACTCCAGCTTGCGGCAGTTGTTTATCTGGGAAATGTAAGCGGCGAAAAATACTTACAGCGTTGGGTACACGCAAGCGCCGCCATGCGTTCCTTCCAGCGTACGGCGAAGGCTGATGCCGGAGCGGCGCTCCACCGTTGACATATCAATACGCCGCCCGGTAACTTGGATCCCCTCAACTGTTTCACATCCTTTAGCTCCCCCGCGTGGTCGAGATCATGGCTGAATCTCCCTCCGAGCTCCAGATGGACCTCGAGAAGCTCGAGCGGAAACACACTGAAAATCCGGATGGTAGGTATTTCGTTCCGCTCGCGAACGCCTACCGGAAACTGGGCGAAACCGACCACGCCGAGCATCTGCTTCGGGAAGGTCTCAGGCGCCATCCCGATTACCTCAGCGCTCATATAGTGCTCGGGCGCTGCCTCGCCGATCAGAGCGAGTTCGATGCGGCCGCGGAGGAGTTTCGCCACGTCCTCTCCGTCGATGCTCAGAACCTCGTCGCGCTCAGCTCGCTAGGTGAGATCGCGCAGGCCGCGGGACGCCGCGAGGACGCGGAACGCTGGTACCGCGAGCTGCTTGCTGTCGACCCCATGAACGAGGAGGCACGCCGTGCGCTGGACGGGAGCCGTGATGACGGCGCCGCGACCGCCCCCGATCAGCCGGTCGACATCGGTGAGGTCCTCGACCTCTCTGAACCGGATGCGGAGACCGAGCTCGTCACCGAGACGATTGCGGACCTCTACGCCAAGCAGGGTTTCTATGACCGCGCGGCAGCCGTCTATCGCGAGCTGATCAGGCGCAACGGGTCGAGTGATTCGCTCGAGGAGCGGCTCGCGGCGGTCGAACAACGCGCCTCCGCTGGCGATTGGCAGACTGACGAGGTGTTCGTCGCCGAAGAGCCCCGGGCTCCGGAAGATTTCGGCAACGTCGAGCCGCTCCCGGACGCGGACACTTTCGCGGAATCTTTTTCCGGCGGATTCGACGGCGATATAACGTCCGATGATCCTTTCGCCGGCACCGCCCCTCCCGCGGAGCCACCGGCGACGATACAGACTTATCTCCAGAATCTCCTTGCCTGGACCCCCGGACACGCCGAATCGCGTGCTGATGAACCCGATGGTACGGACCTGGCAATGCCGGGCGAGCAGGTAGACGAGGATGAGTGGAATCAGGAATATGAAGGCGATCGCGGTATAGCGGAGGCAGCCGGCTTCGAGTTCCTGCCCGACGAACAGTTGCCGTGGGAGATGCCTGGCACGGACCCGCTCGATGAGTCGCTGGCTACGCCGGAAGAAGGTGCTGATGCGCAGGCGGAACCCACGACTGAGACGGACGCCGCGCGCCAGACCGCCGGCAACCTTCCCTCAACGGATGAGAGTGACGACACTGCTGCCGGTGAGGACGACGACCTCGAATCTTTCCAGGCGTGGCTTCGCAGTCTGAAGCGTTGAGGATCGCGGTCGTCCACGGACCTAACCTGGATCTACTGGGCAGCCGCGAACCGGATGTTTATGGGTCGGGCACCCTTGAGCAGCTGAACGAACGGCTGGTCCAGCTCGGGCGCGATGTTGGGGCTTCGCTCGAGTGCGTACAAGCCAATGGTGAGGGAACCCTTGTAGATCATATTCAACGGTTGGCGCCCGGATGTTCGGGATTCCTGGTGAACGCGGGGGCGTATACCCATACCAGTATCGCGCTCCGGGATGCGCTCGTCGGCGTCGCTCGGCCGTTCGTGGAGGTACACCTCTCGAACGTGTATGCCCGTGAGCCGTTCCGTCACCAGTCGTATCTGGCGGATAGGGCGATCGGGGTGGTCGCAGGTTTCGGCGTTAGCAGTTATCTTCTGGCGCTCCGCGCGCTGGTGGATCACCTGCGCGCGGGCAACGAATGAAACTGAAAAAGCAAACAAGATTGGGGTGAGCACGTGGCCACAACCGCGGATTTCCGCAACGGGATGACTATCCAGATGGATGGGACACTCTTCAGTATCACGTACTTTCAGCACGTGAAGCCTGGTAAGGGCGGGGCGTTCGTGCGCACCAAACTGAAGAACGTGCTTACGGGCGCAATCCTGGAAAAGACGTTCCGATCGGGTGAGAAGGTAGAGGAGGTTCGTCTGGAGCACCGGCCTGTACAGTACAGCTATACGGACGGGCAGCTCTACTATTTCATGGACCAGGAGAGCTTCGAGATGATACCGCTCAGCGGCGACGTTATCGGCGACGACCAGCTTTTGTATCTAAAAGAGAACATGGAGTGCGATGGCCTTGTTCATGGCGATCGCACCATCGCGGTGGAGCTGCCCTACTTTGTGGAGCTGGAGATCACGCAAACGGATCCGGGTGTTCGCGGCGACACTGCTCAGGGTGGCACCAAGCCAGCTACTCTCGAGACCGGAGCCGTGATTCAGGTGCCACTTTTTCTCGAAGAAGGTCAGGTCGTTCGCGTCGACCGACGTGAAGACAAGTACATAGAGCGCGTTAACCGATGATTGATCTTGAATTTCTGCAGGGGCTCATCGCCGCTGTGGACGACAGTGGCATAGACTCGCTGGAAATAGTTAGGGGCGGCACTCGCATCCGGATCGGCAAAACTCCCCCAGCGTCGCCGGCCACCTCGTCCCAACAGCAGGCTCCAGCGGCCGCGCCTCCGCCAGCTCAGATGCACGCGCCCGCGGCCGAAACCTCCGCTACTGCGCCGGAAGTTCCCGCGGCCGACGCCGGCTGGATAGAGGTGAAGTCTCCAATGGTCGGCACCTACTATCAGGCGCCCGCCCCCGAGGCACCACCGTATGTGGAGACGGGCACAAGGGTATCCAAGGGGCAGACGCTCTGCATCCTCGAGGCTATGAAGTTGATGAACGAGCTCGAGTCGGAGGTCGCCGGTACCGTTCGCGAGATCTGTGTGGACAACGCGGAGCCCGTTGAGTTCGGCCAGGTACTGTTCCGCATCGAGCCCGACGCGTGAATCAGGACGCCCCTTCGCCGACGGCAGCGGCAGACTCGACGTTCAAGCTGCGTCGCGTACTGGAGGAAATGGTACAGCGACAGGCTTCCGATCTTCACCTGAAAGTCGGCCGCTCTCCCGTTCTGCGTATCCACGGGCAGCTTCACGAGAGTGAGCTTCCGGCCGTCCGCCCGGAGGATCTCAAGAGCACGGTCGAGCAACTGCTTAACCCGCGCCAGCGTGAGGAGTTCGCGAAGCGTAAGGAGATCGACTTCGCCGTCGGTATACAGGGCCTCGGCCGGTTTCGCGTCAACATGTTTCAGCAGCGCGGTACCCCTGGCTTCGCCTTCCGTGCCATTCCCTTCGAGATCCCGTCGCTCGCCGACCTCCAGCTCCCGGAAGTGATGGAGCAGATAGCGCTCTACCCGAGGGGGCTCGTTCTGGTTACGGGCGTAACGGGGAGCGGCAAATCCACCACGCTCGCGTCCATGGTGCGCCATCGCAACGATAAAGAGGCGGTGAACATAGTCACGATCGAGGACCCGATAGAGTTCCTCCATCGTGACCATCATTCGCTCATCAGCCAGCGTGAGGTTGGAACTGACACGCTTTCCTTTCAGGAGGCTCTCCGTCACGTGCTGAGGCAGGATCCCGACATCGTTATGCTCGGCGAGATCCGCGATCGCGAATCCATCGAGACTGTCATGAAGGCCGCCAATACCGGTCACATGGTACTCTCGACGCTGCATACCACAGATACTACGCAGACTATCGCGCGCATAATATCGTTCTTCCCACCCCATCAGCATGATGAGGTCAGGGGACTCCTCGCTGATGCGTTGCGGGCTATCGTTTCGATGCGACTCCTGCCGCGCGAGGATGGCATGGGTCGCGTACCAGCTGTCGAAGTCATGATCAATACGGCGGCAATCTCTGACCGCATCCGAACGGGCGATCAGATCCACACCATACCCGACCTCATCTCTGAAGGGCGCTCGCAGTACGGAATGCAGACTTTCGACCAGAGCCTGAGTGATCTGTATCAGCGTGGCCTGATTTCATATGAGTCTGCCATGAACTATGCGACCAATCCGGCTGAATTCGCGCTCCGCGCATCCGGGATTCAGGCCTCGTCCGATGCCGGTTGGTCGGGGGGCGCCGCTGCCCCGCGGGAGGAATAATTGTTTCGAAAAGTACTTATCGCCAATCGCGGTGAAATCGCGCTCCGGGTGATCCGCGCGTGCAAAGAGCTTGGCGTTCGCACCGTCGCGGTCTACTCGGAGGCCGATCGCGAGTCGCTGCATGTACGCTTCGCCGATGAAGACGTCTGCATCGGTCCGCCGTCCGCGCGCGAGAGCTATCTCAATATCCCCAGAATCATTGCGGCTGCTGAGATAACAGGGGCAGACGCTATCCATCCCGGTTACGGATTCCTGGCTGAGAATGCGGAGTTCTCCGAGATCTGCGAGCGTAGCGGTGTGGCATTCATTGGCCCGACTCCGACGCAGATCCGCCAGATGGGCGACAAGGCTGCCGCTCGCCGTACCATGGTGGAGATCGACGTTCCCGTGGTACCGGGTAGCGATCTAATAGCGGACCCGGAGGAGGCTCTGGCCAAGGCGCGCGAGATCGGTTTTCCGGTCCTCATCAAGGCCGCGGCTGGAGGGGGCGGGAAGGGAATGCGGGTGGCCGAAGCGGAGGCCGACTTCCTGCGCCAGTTCGCAATGGCTCGCAACGAAGCAGGCGCCGCATTCAATGACGACAGTGTCTATATCGAGAAATATCTCGCCCGTCCGCGTCACATCGAGTTCCAGGTATTGGGCGATCAGCACGGGCGTGTGATCCACCTTGGCGAGCGCGATTGTTCGGTGCAGAGGCGGCACCAGAAGCTTATCGAGGAAGCCCCGTCGCCCGCTCTGACTCCGGAGCTTCGCGAGAAGATGGGCGACGCTGCGGTCCGGGGCGCCAGGGCAATCGATTATGTGGGTGCCGGGACAATCGAGATGCTCCTGAACGACGATGGATCGTTCTACTTCATGGAGATGAACACCCGAATTCAGGTGGAACATCCGGTCACGGAGGTGACCACAGGCTTCGACCTGGTGAAGGAGCAGATCAGGGCAGCCGCCGGACTCCCGTTATCCATCCCGGATGAGCCGATCGAGCTTCGCGGCCACGCGATCGAGTGCCGGATCAATGCTGAGGACCCCAGCCGTAACTTCGCGCCGTCACCCGGCACCATCCAGACCTTTCACCCGCCTGGCGGCCCCGGTGTCAGGATCGACACTCATGTTTATGCGGGGTACCGGGTTCCGCCGTTCTACGACTCGCTTCTCGCGAAGGTCATAGCTCACGGGCTGAATCGTGAGGAGGCGCTTGCCAGAATGCGCAACGCACTCTCAACGTTCATCCTGGAGGGCGTGCACACGACTATCCCGTTCCTTCTCACTGTTCTGGACAACCCCGACTTTATCGCGGGCGATATCGATACGAAGTTCCTGGAACGTATGACCACTCCGAAGGACTGAATGAGAATCGATGTTGTATTGACCCCCGGCGAGCTCACGGCGCCGGATATAGCGGAACGCACGGTGGTGGTCATCGACGTTCTGCGCGCGAGCAGCACCATAGTGGAGGCGCTGGGGGCGGGAGCGAAAGCGATATACCCGGTTGCTTCCATTGAAGATGCGCTCCGTCTGGCCAACACGTTCGGGCGAGACGAGGTGCTTCTCAGCGGCGAGCGTAAGTGCCTTCCGATAGAAGGCTTCGACCTCGGCAACTCGCCGCGTGAGTTCACAGCTGCGAGGGTCAAGGGTAAGACGCTCATCATGAGCACCACGAACGGGACGAACGTTATGGCGCTTACCGCCGGCGCCGGGCGCGTCTTCATAGCGTCGCTCCTCAACCTCGGTGCGATAGTAAATGAGCTCGAACGCGCAGAGTTGGAGCCCATCCTGCTCTGCTCCGGAAGAGAAAACCGTTTCGCACTCGAAGACGCTGTATGTGCTGGGGAGCTGGCCACCCGCCTCATGAAAGCTCGTCCGGATGACTGGCAGCTCAATGACGACGCGCTCGCCGCAACGGCTCTAGCAAAAACGTACGATAGCGGTCCAGATCTCTTTCGCAGAACTACGGCCGGGAAGCTGATCATCGGGGCTGGACTCGAGAGCGACCTCGCCTTCTGCGCCCAGGTGGATCGACACGACATCGTTCCCGTGCTTCACGACCGCAACATCACGCTGTTGCAGGCGTCGGCAGACTCCTCCACATAATCCGAGGTCACTTTCGGTGCGCAAAGGCTTTCAATTTGCCCCGGATGAGCGCCTGAGCCGGGATCTATGGGGGCTCGGGCTCTTTGCGCTCGCCCTCCTTCTGACGCTCAGTCTTCTTCCGCCCACTATTTTCGGCGATGCGGGGATTCGCCTGTTTCCCACCGGCAATATAGTCGGTGTGGCGGGTGCTTTCCTCGCCCAGATGACCTGGGACCTGCTCGGGATTACCGCCGTGCTCGTACCGCTGTTTCCCGCCCTCTGGGGGGCGGCCGCGCTGCAGAAGATCCAGAGGGTCACAGCGATCAGATGGACTATCCTGCTGGCGGGACTGGCTGCGTTCGTTCCCGCCATGATCCACGTTTCGAGTATCCCGCTGGACCGCGGACCCGCCGAGGTCGGTTGGCTCGGTACGGTAGTCGGCGGTCCGCTGGCTCGGAGTTTCGGCTGGCTGGGTGCCGCCCTCCTCATAGTATTCGCTTTCGCGGCACTCTCCATTGCCACGGTCGGCTGGAATCCCATGCGAAGCATAGCGGGTGGTGGGATTGCGGCGTGGCTGAGAACGCGGCGGCTGGTCGCCCGCCTGCCCGACTGGATTCAGAACCGCATTGCGTCGAGGCATGCCGATGGGTCGGCGCCACCGGCTATTCCCCCCGTAGCCCACCCGGAGGACGACGTAACTGCGAGCGTGGACGCGCAATCGGCACCACCGCGTCGCCGTGTGGGTCGCAAGCCGAGAGAACCGGCGGAAGTGGTAGCCGACGATACCGGGGACCCGCAGTCGACTGATCGACCGACATCACAACTCCTGACCTCCGCGCCCCCGCGCGACGAGCTCCGTAACAGACGTGAGCTGGACGCGCTCGGCCAGGTCCTCATCGACAAGCTCGCCACCTTCAAGATCGCGGGTGAGATCGTCGGGATGACCACCGGGCCGGTGGTGACGCAGTTCGAGGTGAGTCCCGCACCCGGCGTAAAGGTGGCCCGCATAGCCAATCTGGACGCCGATCTCGCGCTCGCCATGCGCGCGCCATCACTGCGAATACTGGCTCCTATTCCCGGTAAGGCGGCGGTGGGTGTGGAAGTACCCAATCCGGAACCGGAGATGGTTTATTTCCGGGAAGTGCTGGAATCTCCCGCCTTCCGGGGAAGCCGCGCGCAGCTGCCGCTCGCGCTCGGTAAGGACATCTCGGGTCGTCCGTACGTCGCCGACCTCGCCAAGATGCCCCACCTGCTCATAGCTGGGGCTACGGGCTCGGGGAAGTCAGTATGCGTCAACACCATCATCACCTCGCTGATCTACAAGCATTCGCCGCGCACACTCCGCCTGCTCATGGTCGACCCGAAGATGGTGGAGCTCAGCATGTACAATGAGCTACCGCATCTCAGGCATCCGGTGGTAACGGACAACCAGGACGCCGCGGGCGTTCTCAAATGGGCAGTCATCGAGATGGAGCGCAGGTATGGGCTCCTCTCTGCCAACGGAGTGAGGAATCTCCAGGATTTCAACAAACGTGTGGAGGCGGGGCAGCCCCTACGCTCGCCCGAGGCGCAGGGCGAGGAAGGCGATCCGGACCGCTGGCTCTACCAGGCGGGCCCACTGCCTTATGTCGTTCTCATCATCGACGAGCTCGCGGACCTGATGATGACGGTGCAGGGAGATGTGGAGAAGCCGCTGGCGCTACTGGCCCAGAAGGCGAGAGCCATAGGGATCCACCTGATCCTGGCAACGCAGCGGCCGTCAGTGAACGTCATAACAGGTCTGATAAAGGCAAATTTCCCCAGTCGCATAGCGTTTCGGGTCTCGTCCAAGGTCGATTCCCGCACCATACTCGACCAGAACGGCGCGGACAGCCTGCTCGGGAACGGCGACATGCTGTTCCTTCCGCCCGGTGGAAGCGATCCTACACGAATTCAGGGGGCATTCCTTTCCACCGAGGAGACCGAACGGCTGATGGCATGGTACCGCGAGCAGGCCGAGCACCGCCACGAGGGCGACGAAACGGTAGGCGAGGCCGGCCAGGAGACCGATATCCTGGACATCGTCCGGGCCACGGAGGGTGAGTCGGAGCGAGGGGAGGCCGACGAGGCCCTGGAAGATCGCGACAAGCTCTTCCGTGAGGCCGCCGAGCTCTGCGTGAATCATCAGGGCGGATCCACGTCACTGCTCCAGCGCCGACTGCGGATAGGATACGGCCGCGCCGCGCGGATAATCGATCAGCTGCACCACGCCGGTGTGCTCGGTCCGCCTGACGGTTCCAAGCCGCGCGAGATTCTCATGGATTCGGTTCAGTTGGACCAGATGTACCCTGACGATTGAGGCTGTATCGCTGGCTGCCCATCAGGAACGACAAGTGCGGCGACGGGTACGACGGACACACCATTCACCCGTGCCTTCATAAGATGTTATGATCCATAGATCGCTTTGCTCGTTCGCTCTTATTGGCTGCATCATGCTCGCGGCATGCGGCGGCTCTGATGCGGCCGAGCTGCCCGGGAATGGCGCCGCCGACCGGTCCGCCCCATCCCAGACCTCATCAGAGCCGCTGGCTGCGGCGGCTCCCGTCGAGGATTCGGTCCGTACGGTCGTTAAGTCCTCCACGGACCTGTCGAGTCCCGCCATCTCTGACCCGCGGGCGACCGTGGCCAACACCACCCCGCCGACTGGCGCGGCGGCGAATGGGTCACTCCCCGATAACCCCAGCCCGGCTGACCCAACAGCGGACGCGGTCCTGCGCGCTGCGGAGCTGGCTTACGCAGATGTCCGCTCCATGGCGGCAGATTTCGTGCAGGATCTCACCGTTCCGCTGCTTGGCACAACTCAACGGAGTCATGGCAAGATCTACCATCGGCGACCTGACCGCTTCCTCATGCAGTTTGCCGAACCCGCCGGAGATATCGTGCTGGCCGACGGCGAGTTTCTCTGGATGTACTACCCCAGCAGCGATCCTAAGCAGGTAATCCGCACCCCTTTGACCGGTGGTACTGTCCAGAAGGTGGACTTTCAGCAGCAGTTCCTCAGCAACGCTGTCGAGCGGTTCGACGCTCACCTGGTCGGTAAGGAGACTGTAAACGGTCGGACGATGAACGTCCTGGTGCTCACGCCGACCGGCGAAACCGAGTTTCAGCGCGTGAAGCTGTGGATCGACGCTACCGACTCCCTTGTACGGCGATTCGAGATAACCGAGCAGAACGGCACCGTGCGCAAAGTACAGCTCAGTAACCTCCGGCCGAACGTGGCGCTCTCCGATGATCTGTTCGAGTTTACGCCTCCGCCCGGTACACAGGTATTCACCCAATAATCCCCGATTATGGCAAAGAACGCTACCTTCGACATCACGTCCACCGTTGACCTCCAGGAGGTCGACAATGCTGTTCGCCAGGCCGAAAAGGAGATCGGCCAGCGTTATGACTTCAAGGGGAGCACCGCGGAGATAGAATTCAATAAGTCCGATGGCTCTCTCACGCTGCTCGCGGACGACGAGTACAAGCTCAAGGCTCTTGTGGACGTGCTGGAATCGAAGCTCATCAAGCGCGGCGTGCCCATCCGCAACCTCGACTTCGGCCCGGTATCGGACGCGTCGGCAGGTATGGCCCGCCAGGCCGTATCGCTGCAACAGGGGATATCCACCGACAAGGGCAAGGAGATAGTTAAGGCGATCAAGAACGGCGGGTTCAAAAAGGTTCAGGCCCAGATCCAGGACGACCAGGTCCGGGTGCAATCCCCCTCAGTGGATGAGCTCCAGGCTGTTATCGCCATGCTCAAACAGAAGGACTTCGACCTGGAGCTGCAGTTCGGCAACTTCAGATCGTGAGCCCGGATCGTACTCGCTCGGCGGCCCTTTTCCGCCGCGCCTGCGAGATCCTGCCTGGCGGGGTCAATTCCCCCGTCCGGGCATTCAATGCGGTCGGCGGGGAGCCGTTTTTCGTCGATCATGCGCTTGGCTGCCGGATCTGGGATGTAGACGGTAACGAGTACCTGGATTATGTACTTTCCTGGGGGCCCCTCCTCTTCGGACACGCACACCCCAGAGTCGTTCAAGCGATCGTGGAAGCGGCAGCAAAAGGCACCTCCTACGGCGCTCCCACCGAAGCGGAGATCGACCTCGCGGAGCTGGTTCGCGATTTTTTCCCGTCCATGGAGATGGTCCGCTTCGTCAACAGCGGCACCGAGGCGACCATGTCGGCCGTTCGTCTCGCCCGCGGCTTCACGGGCCGGGAGCTGATCGTCAAGTTCGAAGGCTGCTACCACGGTCATGGCGATTCCTTCCTTGTGAAGGCCGGATCGGGGGTGGCCACGCTCGGTCTACCCAATTCACCCGGTGTGCCCGCCGCCCTCTCCAGCCTGACCGCCACCGCCCCGTTCAATGATCTCGAGGCCGTGGCTCGGATCTTTCAGAAGCACCGGGGTGAGGTCGCGGCCATCATAGTGGAGCCGTTCGTGGGGAACGCGGGCTTCATTGAGCCAGCGCCGGGTTTTCTGCAGGGACTCCGCGAGCTTGCGACGGAAAACGGGGCGCTCCTCATCTTCGATGAGGTAATGACGGGTTTCCGGGTTGCACCTGGCGGTGCGCAGGAGGTTACCGGCGTTCGCCCCGATCTCACTACGCTAGGAAAGGTGATCGGGGGCGGTTTGCCGGTCGGCGCTTTCGGTGGTCATCGGGATATCATGGAGCAGGTGGCTCCAGTAGGGCCGGTCTATCAGGCGGGTACACTCTCCGGGAACCCGCTTGCAGTCGCGGCCGGGCTCGCGCAGCTCCGCCTCCTGAAAGAGGACCAACCTTTCGAGGGCCTGAGCCGGATGAGCGCCCATCTGGTGGATGGCTTGCTGAACAACGCTCGTGAACTCGGTGTTCCGGCTACGGGTTCGAGCGTTGGATCCATGTGGGGGATGTTCTTCACCGATCGGCCGGTAACTAATTTCGCCGGCGCGGCCACGAGTAATCAGGATCTGTTTTCCCGATATTTCCAGGGCTGCCTCGATCGGGGGGTTTTCTTCGCTCCATCCGCATTCGAGGCTGGCTTCGTATCAACCGCTCACCAGGAATCGGATATAGATGAAACTATCGAACGCGCCAGAGATGCCCTGGCTGCCGCGCTGGTCTAACCAGTTACTCGTTGGCGGCCTTGTGGCGCTCGCCGCATGTGCGCCCAGCGTGGAGACTCCCGCGCCCGCGCCGGCTCCCGTACCCGGTGCACTGCCCGGCGCGGAGCCGGAAGTTCGCGTGGGCCTCGTCGTGGATCAGGCGAGCGTGGTGGTCGGCTCCACGGAGGGATTCGAGCTGAGCGAGGCGACCACCGGCAGGGAGATCGACGAGGCGGACTCAGACGCCAGCTGGACCTTTACCGCGAGTCAGGCCGGCGAGCTCCATTACTCGAAGGACGGCGGCGGCGCGGTGGGAACTGGTACCGACCTGCTGGTAGTGCGGCCGGAGGACGGCGGCACGCTGCTCGTCGATGGCAAGCCGTATCGAGGCGTCGCGCTCGTGCGAACGTCGGGATCGGGCCGGGTAACGGCCATCAATCGCGTCGACATGGAGAACTACCTGCTCGGCGTGGTTCCCCGCGAGATCGGCAGTGTTGGGGAGGATCTAATCGAGGCCGCGAAGGCGCAGGCGGTAGCGGCCCGCACCTACGCGGTTGCTCAGCGCGGGCGACGCTCGGCGCTGGGGTTCGATTATTACGCGACCACCTCAGACCAGGTGTATGGTGGTCTGGAGGCCGAGCACGCACCGGTCTCCCGGGCCGTCCGGAGTACGGCAGGCGAAATCCTGACCTATCAGGGCGAGCCGATCGAGGCGTACTACCATTCCACCTGCGCCGGCCAGACCGCGGCCATTGACGAAGTCTGGGACGCCGAACCGCGCCCCTATCTGGTATCGGTTGTCGATATCAATCCGCGAACTGGCGAAGCCTACGATGTCACCTCGAGCCGGTTCAGCTGGACGGAGCAGTGGACCGACGAGCAGTTGGAGGACATCCTGGACCGCACCCTCGCCGACTCACTACCTGCGGGCGTATCGTCCATCGGCGATCTTGTCGATCTCGAAATCCTGCGACTCACGCCATCCGATCGCGTCGAAGCTCTCCGGATCAGCACTACCGCCGGTAATTTCATCGTCGGCAAGGACTACGTTCGCAGGTTCTTCCTCACGCCGGAAGGAGCGCTCCTCAACAGCTCAAAGTTCGTCCTGGAGCTCGAGCGTGATGCCGAAGGTCGCCCCACCGAAATTACAGCGATAGGCGGCGGTTGGGGTCATGGGATCGGGATGTGCCAGGTAGGTGCCATGGGCCGTGCGCGCGCCGGCCAGGACTACCAGACTATCCTCCAGGCCTATTACCCGCACACCCAGCTCGTAGATCTTTACTGATCGATTCCAGTAATCCTAACCTGAGGTCTGATTCGTGAAATCCTGGTCTGTCGCCGCCCTGCTCTCGCTCGCCCTTGCCCTCCCGGGGGCTGTCAGCGCCCAGACTCTGGCGGATTACGATTACGAGAACCTCGCATTCCGCGGGATCGGCGTAGACTTCGGCGCCGTGTGGCCGGCGCAGGTGGAGCCCACCCTGTCGTTCGGTGTGCGCGCGGACATGGGGTACGTTGGGCCTCACGTCCGGATCTCGCCCGCTATCCGGTTCTGGTCGTCATCGCTGCGGGTGGAAGAGGTCGAGCGACTGGCCGACCAGATCCTCCTTATCTGCGAAAAGCAGGCTGCCGCGAGCTGCCCATCCTCGCTGGATCTGGGCGAGGTGGACCGAAGCGACCTCGAGCTCAGCGTGGATGCGCACTACCTGTTCAACACCGGCTACACCATCTCGCCATATCTCGGAGGCGGTCTTGGATTACACCTCCTCAACGGTCAGGGCGAGTTCATCAACGGGACATTCGTGGAGGATCTCCTCGATACGATCGTTCCGGGCGTGAACGCGATTGCCGGCCTGAACATCCCGCTCGGCGAGTCTTTGCAGATACTCGCGGAAGCGCGATACGTCCTTGTGAGTGATGTCCGTTTCGGGTATCTCGGCGTTGGAGGTGTCTGGAATCTCCCAACTAATTCGGGGCAATGAGTCCCACGCTTCAGCCGGTTCGCATCGCTGTGGTCGGGGCCGGAGCCATCGCGCAGGTGGTGCATCTCCCGATCCTCTCCAAAATGCGCGGAGTAAATCTCGCCGGATTGCACGACGCCGACTCGGCGAAAGCGGAAACCATCGCCGGGCGATTCAACATACCCATCGTTTACAAAGCGCTCGAAGATCTCTGGAAGGACGAATCGATCGATGCAATCGTAGTCTGTACACCCAGCCACCTGCATGAACAGCAGACCAGCGAAGCATTGGAGGCTGGAAAATATGTTCTCTGCGAGAAGCCGCTTGCGCTGACCGGAGAGGGTGCCGCCCGCGTACTCGAGTCGCCAGGCGCGGATTCCCGGCTCATGGTGGGCATGAACCAGCGCTTCCGACCCGACGCCAGCGCGCTGAAAACCTTCGTGGCCGGTGGCGAGCTGGGTGACATTTTCTATCTCCGCGCCGGCTGGCTGAACCGCCGTGGAGGCCGCGGCGACCGAAGCTGGCGTCAGCGGAAGAATGTGGCCGGCGGCGGCGCACTGATGGATCTTGGTATCCAGCTTCTCGACCTGACGCTCTGGCTCCTCGACTATCCGCAGCCGGAGAGCCTGGTCGCCCATATGCACCGGCAGGGTGGTGGCGAGGTGGAGGATTCAGCCGTGCTACTTCTTCAATTGGCGGGCGACAGGATCATCAACCTGGAGGTCACCTGGAGCCTCCTGGGAGAGCGCGATCGACAGTACCTGCGACTCGCCGGGACTGCCGGTTCCGCCTCACTGGCACCCTTCCGCGTACATAAAGACCTCGATAGCGGTCTCGTGGACGTAACGCCGACTCTCGCGCCAGGGACGGAGAACCAGTTTACCGCTTCGTATCGCCAGGAGCTTCAGCACTTCGTCGATACCATCCGGATGGGTCGTGACCTCGATAAACCGGATGAGCATATAACGCTCATGCGCCTCATTCAGGCAGCATACCAATCGGTGGACGAGAACAGCGCAATCCCCCTCCACAACTGATCACGTCGGTACTGCTCTTGCACAGGAATTGAAGTATCGCGATAGGCGAATCACTTCTCAACGGAGAATCAGAAATGGCGGACAACGCAAGCGAATTGCTCGACGGTCTGAACGAGGATCTATCGGCCGAATATCAGGCTGTTATCATGTATAGAACCTATGCGAGCCTTGTGAGCGGCCCTTACAGGCAGGAACTGAAAGCCTTCTTCGAAGGAGAGATCCCCGACGAGCTGTCGCACGCGGCTTTCCTTGCCGATAAGATTGTCGCTCTTGGCGGTAACCCCACTACGACGGTTGGTCCAATTCCCGATGCAGCGGACAACCATCAGATGCTCGAGAACGCGCTCCAGGCGGAGATCGACACCATCAAGCGATACACCAAGCGCATCGACCAGGCGGAGAAGGCGGGCGAGATCTCCGTTAAGGTTCAGCTCGAAGATCTGGTCGTGGACGAGAGCAATCACCGCGACGACATGCGTCGAATGCTGAAAAATTGGAGCTAAGTCGACGATAGGGCGCTCCACCCCCAGGCTCGCGGGTTGCTACGCGGGTGTAGATCTGGTATATTTGCTGATTCAGATTGTTACGAGTCGACGTGGTGAATGGGCCACAGGGACGGCCCGCGCCATGCACGACTCCTTGCGAAGCGAATCGCTATGAAACAGAACATCCATCCCAAGTATGAAGCCGCATCGGTTCATTGCGCGTGCGGCAATACATTCGAAACCCGGTCCAGCCAGCCGGAACTTCACGTCGACGTGTGCTCCAGCTGCCACCCGTTTTTCACAGGCAAGCAGAAGCTGATGGACACCGCCGGTCGGGTCGAGCGGTTCCGACAGCGCTACGGCGGCGCTACCGCGCCGGCCAGCAAGTAAGACCGAGAGCCGGGGTTCGCACCCCGGCTCTTGTCTTAGCGTAGCCAGTGCCAAACATGGATCGACGAATTGCCGAGGTCGAGCGCCGTTACGAGGAGCTCTCCATGCTCCTCACGGACCCCGCCGTAATTAGCGATTCCAATCGCCTTCGCGAGGTGTCGCGTGAACACGCGCCGCTCGTGGAGACCATCGCCTCCATTCATGAGTTCCGGCGAGTACAGCAGGAGCTTGCAGACACTCGTGAACTGCTCCATGATGACACGCTGGACGCGGAGATGGCCGCACTGGCGAAGCAGGAAGCCGATTCGCTGAGCGATCAGCTGGCCACCGCGGAAGCCGATTTGAAGCGCCGCCTGACGCCGCGTGACCCTCTCGACGATCGGGACGCTGTGGTGGAGGTGCGGGCGGGGACGGGTGGAGACGAGGCGGCAATATTCGCTGGCGACCTCTTTCGAATGTATTCCAGATACGCGGAATCACAGCGGTGGAAACTGGACCTGGTGAGCGTTTCCGAAGGCGGCCAGGGCGGGGTCAAGGAGGCGGTGTTCGTGGTGCGTGGCCCACACGCATACGGCGAACTTCGCTCAGAATCGGGGGTGCACAGGGTGCAGAGGGTCCCCAGCACGGAGAGTCAGGGGCGAATCCACACCTCTGCCGCGACGGTCGCTGTACTTCCGGAGGCGGAGGACGTGGATGTGGTATTGAACGATAACGATCTGAAGATAGACGTCTATCGGTCGTCGGGGCCCGGCGGACAGTCGGTCAATACAACGGATTCCGCCGTTCGCATCACTCACCTCCCTACTGGCCTTGTAGTGACCTGCCAGGACGAGAAATCCCAGCACAAGAATCGGGACAAGGCCATGGGTGTGCTCCGTTCACGCTTGCTGGATCTCCGCATAGCCGAACAGGAGTCCCAGCGGGCCACCGAGCGCAAGACGCAGGTCGGTACCGGCGATCGATCGGCGAAGATCCGCACCTACAACTTCCCTCAGAGCCGAATAACCGACCACCGCATCGGCTACACGACTCACAACCTGCAGCAGGTTCTCGACGGCCAGCTCGGTGAAGTGATCGAGCGCCTGCGGGAGGCCCGTCAGGAAGAGCGCGACGATTCTTGACCCGGGTCTGGACGATTACCGAACTCATCAAATGGACCACCGCTTATCTCGCTGAGAAGGGCCTCGAAGATCCCCGACTGAATGCCGAGCTGCTCCTGGCCGGGGTTCTTGGCCTACAGCGACTCGATCTGTATCTCCAGTTCGACCGACCCGTGCAGGCGGAGGAGCTCGCCAGATTCAAGGCGCGCCTGCTGCGCCGTGCGAAACGCGAGCCGATGCAGTACATTGACGGAGAAGCTGTCTTTCGCGAACTTCGTCTTCTGGTCGATAAGCGGGTTCTTATTCCGCGGCCGGAAACCGAAGTCCTGGTCGGCGAAGTGCTCGCGTGGAGTCGCGGACGAGTTGGCCTTCGGGCCCTGGACATCGGAACGGGGTCGGGCGCGATCGCCATAAGCCTCGCGAAGGAAGGGTCGTACGAGAAGGTCGTTGCGTCGGACCTCTCGGCAGATGCGATCGATGTCGCGCGCGAGAATGCTCGGGTGGCAGGGACGGATATCGAATTTCGACTGGGTAGTGGATTCTCGGCAGTGACCGGGCAGATCTTCGAGGTTATCGTTTCGAATCCGCCATACGTCGCCGAGGCCGAGCGGGGTTCGCTACAGCCAGAGGTCGGCGATTGGGAGCCACCGCTTGCACTTTTCGGTGGGCCGACCGGCATCGAGGTGATAGAGGAGCTCGTTGCTGGTGCGCCTTCCCATCTGCGTGCGGGAGGACTTCTTGCGCTGGAGATCGGGGCTGATCAGGCGGATCGCGTCGGCGAGATAATTGCCAGCGCGGGCAGATTCGGTACTCCGCGCATAAGGAAAGACCTTACGGGCCGGGATCGCATTGTTCTGGCTGAGCTTGAATAGAGAAGAGGAGAACATGGAAGCCATTCAGGAAAAAGCCAGGGAAATCGGCCGACTGCTCTCGCAGACCGACGAGTACAAGGCACTGAAGCGGGCGAACGAACGCCTGTCGGAAGATCGGGAGACGGTCACCCTCCTCAATGAGCTTGGTGCGCTCCAGGATAGGCTGTCAAACGAACTCCGTGAGGGAAAGGAGCCGTCCGCAGAGAATCAGGAAGAATACGGACGGCTGGCGGATCAGCTTCAGCAGCGCACGGCTTATCAGGGTGTGGTAGCTGCCCAGTCCAATTTCGACAATATCATGGTACGCATGAACGAGGACATCGCGCGCGGAATCGAAGCGGGGGAGCAGAGCCGTATCATCCTCTCTTCGTAGCGGACAAGCCGCAGAGATGACAATTTTACCGGACTGGCTCCGCGATGGATTCGTAAAGCTCATCTCGCCAATCTCGGACGGCCTCGTTCAGCGGCGCGTTCATCCCAACGTCATCACCACCCTCGGCTTTTTCGTAACGATATCTGCTGGTATAGCATTCTTCCTGGGGCATGTCCGCATCGGTGGTGGTCTGGTGCTCCTGGGAGGGATATTCGATATCCTGGACGGCAAGATCGCCCGGAAGAGTGGCCTTGTTTCTGTCTTCGGTTCATTCTACGATTCCACGCTCGACAGGATATCCGAGATAGTCGTGTTTCTGGGTATCTTCTCGTTGTACGGTGGCGGGCATCCGGATTTCAACCTGCCTCTGATGGTTTACACCGTCGCTCTCGCGATGGCCGGATCGCTCATGGTGTCCTACACCAGAGCTCGCGCGGAAGCGCTGGGGCTCGACTGCAGCGTCGGCCTAATGCAGCGGCCGGAGCGCGTCGTTCTGGTAGGTGTAGCCGCATGCCTCTTCGGAGGGATGTGGCATGGAGCCGTTCTGACGTGGGTGCTTATAGCCATGGCTATTCTCACCAACTTCACGGCATTTCAGCGGATCGTCTGGGTTTACCGTCACACCCGTAACCTCTCGGCTCCTGATACGGCGGAGACCAGGGGAACCGCAAGATCATTCACAACTAAATCTGGATAGATCGTGACCACGAAGCATAAT
>DASSKB010000061.1:0-6656 GCA_035690925.1 Longimicrobiaceae bacterium | reverse complement strand
TATCGCCACCAGCCACCGGTACGCCAAGCGGATAGGGAAGACGCCCATAATTGTTAATGATGCGCCCGGCTTCTACGTAAACAGAATTCTGGGTCCGTACATGAACGAGGCAGCGATCCTCCTGCAGGAGGGTGTCGCGATAGAGAAGATCGATGAGGCTATGCTGGACTGGGGCTTCCCTGTCGGCCCTATCACCCTCTACGACGAGGTCGGGCTGGATGTGGCTGCCAAGTCGGGTGCGATTCTCGCCGACGCCTTCGGCGACAGGATGCAGCCGAACCAGATTCTTGCCGCAATGACAAGCGACGATCGATTGGGCCGGAAGAATGGCCGCGGCTTCTATACATACGCTGACGGCAAACGCGAGGGGCCCGACGATACTGTCTATGCGCTGTTCGGACAGCCTGCCAGAAAGGATATGCCCGCCGCTGAGATCCAGGATCGGCTGGCGCTGGGGATGCTCAGCGAGGCGGTACGCTGCCTCGAGGACGGCGTCCTACGCAGTGCGCGCGATGGCGATGTCGGCGCGGTGCTCGGCATAGGCTTTCCACCATTCCGCGGCGGTCCTTTCTGGCATATCGACCAGGTCGGCGCCGCCGAGATCGTCACGCGCCTGAGAGCTCTCGAGTCCGCGCATGGCCCCCGCTTCACCCCCGCACCTCTCTTGGTCGAGAAGTCTGAGTCGGCCGACGTATTCGGCGATTCATAAGAGTATTAGCCACCCCGCCAATTCAAAATTAAAAACTCAAAATTCAAAATTCCCCCCTCCGCTTCCCTTGCTTCCACCCCCTCCGGAGTGTTATATGGGGGGCTTCCAGCGCCACGCCAACGCTTTCTCGCGAAGCGTCCGAGGGCGCAAGCGGTTTATTAGCTTGAATAGACCATGACGAGAGTTCTTTTTATTGCCGGGCTTTTTCTGTCCGCAGTCGTGATGGCCGGTTGCTCTGATGACCCACCAGCCGGGCCTGAGCAACCGATCGCCTTCTTCCATTCCGTGCATGCCGGGGATAACCAGATCCCCTGCATGTATTGCCATACCACGGCAGATCGGTCGCAGACGGCAAGCATCCCCAGCGTCCAGCTCTGCGTTGGCTGTCACGTCCCCGGCAGCGCCATAATCCCACCTGGCCAGGCTCAGCTTGCGTTCCCCGGCCCGGAGCGCGATTCCCTCTGGAATGCGGAAGCCGAGAAGCTCGTCGGCTTCTGGCAGCGCCAGGAGGCCATTCCATGGGTCAAAGTGCACGATCTTCCGGAACACGTACAGTTTCCGCACTTCATGCACGTGGAGGCGGGCCTCGAGTGCTCCACCTGTCACGGCCCCGTGGAAGAGATGGATGTGATGTACCAGTTCGCGTCACTCCAGATGGGCTGGTGCGTGGACTGCCACCGCGGAACGCTGCCGTTGTCGGAAGAAGAAGAGGCAAGGGTACAGTCCAGGTCGTCCTACGTTCGCGAGATCGCGGCTCTCGCTGCCGCCGGCAGCGACACCCGGGACCTCCAGGACCGCTTCCCGAATCAGCGGGCCGCGACGGATTGTACGGTATGTCATTATTAGCTATCAGCTATCAGCTATCAGCGACGGGATAGCTGATAGCATGGTGGGGTGGCGGCGGTTTTAGCTGATAGCTGTTAGCTGATAGCTGATAGCTTTATAAGGAGCTACTGAATGTCTGAAGTCACAAAAAACGGCATCGAGCGCCGGGATTTTCTTAAAGTACTGGGTGTAGGGACCGCGGGCGCGGCCACTGTGGGCTGTTCGACTGGCGATGTCGAGCGGCTCATCCCCTATGTGGTTCCCGCCGAGGAGATCGTTCCCGGCCTCCCTACCTGGTACGCAAGCACCTGCCGGGAATGCCCGGCGGGCTGCGGGATACATGTGGAGACTCATAGTGGACGAGTCACCAAGGTCGAGGGTAATCCAGACCAACCGATCTCGCGCGGTAACCTTTGCGCGCGCGGCCAGGCCTCAGTCCAGGGGCTATATCACCCCGACCGCTTCCAAGGCCCGCAGATCATCGAGCCAGGGGTCCGCAGGCTGGATGTGAGCTGGAGCGTCGCTGAGAATCAGGTCGCCGATAAGATCCGCGAGCTGCGGCAGACAGGTGGCGGAGAGGTAGTCCTGCTCACACCGGCCTACACCGGTACCATGGAGCGGCTCGCCAATGACTGGGTTGCTGCTGTGGGCGCCAGACGCGTGGTCTACGAGCCATTCGCCCAGCAGCCGCGTGGTCTCAATTTCGCCGACGCCGACCTCCTCATCTCGTTCGGTGCGGACTTCCTGGAGACGTGGGGCTCACCGGTAGACTACGCGTGGCAGTTCGCACAGATGCGGGACCACCGCATCGGTACGCGCGGCAAATTCGTATGGGTGGGCCCCCACCGGCCGCTCACCGGCATTAACGCCGACCAGTGGATAGCACCGCGGCCCGGCACCGAATCCGTGCTGGCGATGGCTATCGGCGGCACAGCGGATGCCGCCAGGGCGGCACGTGAGACCGGCGTCGGTCAGGCCATTATCGAGAAGCTGCAGCAGGAGTACGCCAGCGCTACGAAGCCCGTCGTGCTGGGTCCCGGAGCGGGCTATACGACGCGGGACAGCCGGGCTCTGAAGAGCGCGATCGATGCCCTGAACGCTCCGGTTGCGGCGGCTGATGTACCGACTGCGCCCCCTACCGGTTCACGCGACGTCATGCGGCTCATCGAGCAGATGCGGGCCGGAAGCGTCGGCATGGTCCTCATCGACGGTGATATAAACCCAGCTTACACTCTGCCTGGCGAGGCCAAATTCGCCGAGGCCATGGAGCGGGTGCCCACCCGGGTCAGCTTCTCCACCTACCCGGACGAGACAGCGCTCCTTGCAACGCACCTCCTCCCGTCGCACCACTTCCTCGAAGACTGGGACGACTACTCACCGCAGCCGGAGGTGAACCTGCTGGTTCAGCCTGCCATGCGGCCGGTATTCAACACCAAGTCGAGGGGTGACGTACTTCTCAGTGTTGCCAGTATCCTGGGACAGCCCAGTGTCTCCGCCGGGGTTACCGCCAACAGCTATTACGATTACCTGCGCGAGAACTGGCGTTCGATGGCGCCGGGGCAGGACTGGCGCGATGTCGTAAAGGCGGGCGGGGCGTGGCCGGCCACACCGGCAGACGGTGTCGTCCCTGCCGGTCCGGGCCTCGAAGGTGTGCCGAGGGAGCCGATTACGGCGTCAGCAGCGGTAACAGCTACATCGTTCGCGGCAGTCGAGTTCGAGGGTGCCGAGGACGCCGAGTTCAATCTGGTAGTTTATCCGTCTTACCGCTTCTTCGATGGTCGCACAGCGAATCGCCCCTGGCTCCTGGAACTTCCCGACCCGGTCACCAAGGTGTCCTGGCAGTCGTTCGTGGAGATCCACCCGCGGACAGCTCGCGAGATGGGGATCGAGCAGGGCGATGTCGTTAGGGTCACATCTCCCTATGGGGCGGTGGACACGTTCGCGTACGTCTATCCGGGGGTACGTCCGGACACTGTGGCCATCCAGATGGGCCTCGGTCATGAGGCATTCGGCCGGTTCACTGAGGGGCATGGCGTAAATCCGAACCGACTGCTCGGCGCGCAGGTGGATGCCGGATCCGGCGACCTCGCGCGCTATGGCGTGCGCGTCAGCATCAGCAAGCTGGGTGACGCGGAGGGCGAGCTCGCCCAGGGCCTCTTCGAGGCCGGCGAGCGCTCCCAGAACGACCGCGAGATCGCTCGGGCTATCTCCCTGGCCGAAGTCGCCACTCTCGAGGCTCTCCCGCACCCGGTGGTTCCGGGCGCTCAGGAACAGATAAGTGAGCTGCGCGGCAACGGCGGATTCACGCCGATCCCGTCAGAAACGGATCCTGCTTCCTACCCGCCACCGGGAACGCATTACGGCGAATATGTGGAGGGCGCGACCCGCTGGGCGATGGCGATAGATATCTCCAGGTGCATAGGCTGTAGCGCTTGCGTTACGGCGTGCTATGCGGAGAACAACATTCCGGTGGTGGGGCCGAGTGAGGTGCGGCGCGGCCGCGAGCTCTCGTGGCTCCGGATCGAGCGCTACTTCAAGGTCGGTCAGGACGAGGAAGCGGCCTACGAGGACGACGGCACCGATGACGTGCGTTTCCTGCCCATGCTCTGCCAGCACTGCGGCAACGCACCCTGTGAGCCGGTGTGCCCCGTTTACGCAGCCTATCACACACCCGACGGCCTCAACGGACAGGTCTATAACCGGTGCGTCGGTACCCGGTATTGCGCGAATAACTGCCCGTACAAGGTGCGCTATTTCAACTGGTTCACCTACGATTTCATCGAGCCGCTCAACCTCCAGCTCAACCCCGACGTCGCCGTGCGCGAGAAGGGGGTGATGGAGAAGTGCACCTTCTGCGTGCAGCGCATCCGGGAGACGGAGCGTAAGGGTCAGCTGGAGAATCGCCCCGTTCGCGACGGCGAGATCGTACCAGCCTGCGTACAGACCTGCCCGACCGAAGTCTTCGTGTTCGGCAACATAGCCGATCCGGATAGTCAGGTTGCCCAGGCGGCCAGGTCGAGCCGCGGGTATCGCGCTCTGGAGGTATTGAACACCCAGCCGGCCATCGTCTACCTGAAGAAGGTGACGCTGGGCGAGCCCGAGCACGGAGGCCACGCCCCGGCCGGTGAGGCATCCCATGAGAGCATTGGATAGGATTACAGATGGCGACTGAAACTCGATCGTCCTTTCACCCGGACGTAACGGGGTACAAGCAGGTCAACCGCGACATGATGCGGTTGCTGACCAAGCCGGGCAAAGGCTATCTCGCCCTGCTGGGGACGTCGATAGCGCTTGTGGCGATCGCGGGGGGCGCCTTCCTGTACATGATATTGTTCGGGCTCGGCGTCACTGGCCTTACCAATCCGGCGAACTGGGCGACGTTCATCACCACCTTCGTATTCTGGGTGGGTATCGGCCACGCCGGAACGCTCATCTCGGCGATCCTCTATCTGTTCAGGGCGCCGTGGCGGCAGTCCATCTACCGCTTCGCGGAGGCCATGACGGTTTTCGCGGTGCTCACGGCCGGGCTCTTCCCCATAATCCACGTTGGGCGCCCCTGGTTCGCATACTGGCTTCTTCCCCTTCCAAGTCAGCGGCACCTCTGGCCGAACTTCAGATCACCGCTGATCTGGGACGTATTCGCCGTATCCACCTACCTGACAGTGTCCGTTACGTTCTTCTATATCGGGCTTATCCCCGATATAGCCGCGGCGCGAGACTCCACCACAGTCGCCTGGCGGAAGAAAGTCTACACGGTCCTGGCGATGGGATGGCGCGGCACTAACAGGGAGTGGAAGAACTGGACGCGGGCGTATCTCTACCTCGCGGCGCTCGCTACCCCCCTGGTGCTCTCGGTGCACTCGGTGGTCTCCTGGGACTTCGCCGTATCGATCGTACCCGGCTGGCACACCACGATCTTCGCACCCTACTTCGTCGCGGGTGCTATCCTCTCCGGTGTGGCCATGGTGGTTAGCATCATGGTACCGGTGACCAAGATATTCCGGCTCGAAGCGTACTTCACCGAGATGCACTTCGACAGGCTCGGTAAGTTGCTGATCCTGACCTCACTCATCGTGGGGTATGCGTACGGCATGGAGTACTTCATGGCGTGGTATTCAGGCGAGCTGTACGAACGTAACGTCTTCTGGGACCGACTCACCGGAGATTACTGGTGGGCTGGCTGGTCCATGGTGACCTTCAACGCCATCATCCCCCAGCTCCTCTGGTTCCCGAAGATCAGGAAGAACATGAACGCGTTCTTCCTCGTCTCCATTATTGTGAACATCGGGATGTGGTACGAGCGCTTCGTCATCATCGTTCCTTCGCTGTCGCACTCCTACGAGCCGTGGAAGTGGGTCAACTACCACATGACCTGGGTCGAAGCAGCCATCCTGGTGGGCAGCTTCGGATGGTTCTTCATGTGGTTCCTGCTCTTCCTGCGATTCCTGCCGGGGCTCTCCGTCGCGGAGATCAAGGAAGTGCTCCCGCCGCCGCTGCGAAGAAAAGCGGAGACGCACGAGCATTCGGCACATCCGCCGGCCGGGAATTACAAGGAACTGCCGTCGGGTTATAAGGAGATGGAGCAGCGATGAAAAAGATACGAACTGGGGTCCTCGGGGTTTTCGCCCACCTCGACGCGGCGACCGACGCGATAGAGCGGCTGCGCGGCGATGGATACAAGGTGACCACCTACGCGCCTACCGCGCGGCATGAGCTCGAGCACGCGCTCGAGGAGCCGGAGAGCGCAGTGAGAATCTTCACCCTCATGGGCGCGTTCACCGGCACGGCCGCTGGTGCCGCACTAGCGATATGGACCTCTCTGGACTGGCCGCTCATAACCGGTGGTAAGGAGATCGTCTCCATTCCGGCGTTCACAGTGATAATGTTCGAGGTCACCGTCCTGATCGGTGCGCTCTCGACAGTTGCGGGCCTGTTCCTGACCGGGCGCCTTCCGCGCCTTGGTAAGGAAGAGGCACTGTATCATCCGTCCTTCTCGTCCGGGAACTTCGGAGTCTTCGCCCACGCGCGCCCGGACAGGTACGACGAGATACAGACGATAATGGACGAAAGTGGGCCGGAGGAGGTGATCCGTGACGAAGCATAGAACCACGAGTGCGGGAGT
>DASSKB010000060.1:0-6172 GCA_035690925.1 Longimicrobiaceae bacterium | reverse complement strand
AAAGATCTCGCCCCTCCGGATTATCCAGAGGGGCGAGTGAGTAAATCGCTGCGGTCGGTGCTTATCCCACGCGTCCGCCGCCGCCGCTCTTCTTCTTCACCGGCTTCGAAGTGGCCGGTCGGCTTGGCGGCGCTGGCCGCGGACGAACTACGGGTGCCGGTCTGGATGGTTTGGGCGTGGCCCGCTGCGGTGTGGCTCGCGGCCTGGGCGGCTCCACGCGCCGGGGTTCAACCCGTCGCGGCACTTCTCGCCGCGGCTCTATCTGACGTGGCTCCATGCGGCGCGGTTCATCTCGACGTGGTTCGACGCTTGGTGCGGTTCGCGCAGGCTCGGCACGCGGGTTCGATCCGCCAGGCATCGGACGCGGACGTGCGCGCCGCTCGCCGTCGTTCGGCGCCTCGTTGGCCCAGATGTCCGGCCGCGCTTTCGTGGTTGTCGGTACCGGACGGAGGCGAGTCGGGACATCGCCGCGCGGTTCCGCATTATCAGTCGAGTCCCTGACGATCGGAACCTCGTTGCCAACCCCGCAGATGTTGCGGTATACCCGCGCCAGGTCCGCCCTGCGCACGTAGTACGTATGGCCATCGCAGGTGATGGCGACCAGCGAGCCCTGTCGCGGTGAATTGTACAGGACGTTCGGCCAGATCATATAGACGTCGGTCGTCCAGTTACCATAATTGAGGTTCGGCACGACCAGCGCCGTGAGATCCTCCATGGTCCGGTACGGGCTGTACGATGCGAAGCTCACCCCCATCTGCGACCAGAGGCTCGAGCCGAACGCTCCGAACTGATCTACGTTCAGAGGCTGCTCGGAGGCGATCATATAGATGTAGCGCGGGCCGGTGCGCGTGCGGGCGGTCGACGCGTGCCAGTACGGATCTCGCGTACGGTTACCTATGTTCGGGATGCTCCTCATCCCCGCATAAACGAACCCGCTCATCCGGCCCCTGCCAGGATAAGGATACAGAACTGATACGCCTACACCCGGTACTACTTCAAAGAGCGCGACGTACGCGTCCTGATTGACGTAGAAGTCCACGTACCCATTCGGCGTCGCATGTATCTGCGCGCGAAGCGATGTATTATTGCTTCGGTACGGCGCATTGGAAGGTGCGGCGTGAGTAGCGCAGGCGGAGACCGTCGCCAGCAGCATGAGAGGGGCGAGGAAGGCTCGCATGTGGACCTCCAGGTTCGGGCGGGATAAGACCGACAGGTGCCTGGCCTAACTACGTGTAAAACACAGTGCAATAAAAGTTCCGCTCTTCAAGTTACCTCTGCCACCCCGCTCGGACAAGGCTTATCCATCCGGCGATGAAGCAGAGTCCGCCCAGTGGCGTGACAGCGCCGAGCCAGCGGATGCCCGTGAACGCCATCAGGTAAAGGCTGCCAGCGAAGAGCACGATGCCGGCTACGAACAGCCATCCGGCGATGTTCGCCATCCTGCTGTCCAGCCGGTCAGCCGCGGCCGCTATGAGTAGTATCGACAGCGCGTGATACATCTGGTAGCGGGCAGCCGTCTCGAAGACGGCCAGCAGATCCGGCGGAAGGCGCCCTTCGAGAGCGTGAGCGCCGAATGCACCCGCAATTACCGCGAGCATGGCAAACAGACAGCCTATGATCCAGAAGGTTCGCATGTAATCAGGAATTGGAGGCTAAGGCGGCCCGCACAGGAACCAGAGTGGCAATGGTAGTGTAAGTTATTTGCCAACAGCGTTTTACGGACATCCAACAAGCACGGAACGCGAGTTGCACTCGATCGGCGGCGAATCCGAACCCCGAACGCACTATATGACCGAGCCCGAGCCGACACTCACGAGCTTCCGCCACGACCACCCCATATTCTTCTGGGGGGTAATCGCCATAGTACTGCTGCTCCTGATGGGAACGGTAGTCGTGGCGGTTCGGATTCCCGCGTACATGGAGCAGGCGGAGCGACTCGAGGAGCGCATGAGCGATGCGGAGCTCGCCACGCGCGACAGGATCCTCGATTCAAAAGCGAGACGAGCCCAGCTGGCTGTCGCGCTTCTCAGGCGTGAGCTCCGCCTGGAGTCCATGAAAGAGGAGCGGATTCATCTGGCCATATCCACGGCGGACTCCATGCTCTATCTGCGACACGGCCCCGCGACTCTGAGGCAGGCGCCCGTCCAGATTGGAGCCGACTCGACAGTGAAGGCCCCTGATGGCAGGACCTGGCGCTTCGTGCGCAGTCTGGGAGAGCGACATCTGGAAGAGAAGATGTCGAATTCGCCGTACACCATTCCCGAGTGGGTATACATCTCACGGGGATTACCTGTTCCGCCTGAGTCGGAGCGTGCGATCGAGGGTGGACTCGGCGAATTCGTATTGCGCCTGGACGATGGCACCGAAATATATACCGAGCCAGAGGCGGGTCCGCTGGCCGGTGAGGTGAAACCCGCATCGTATATGATGAGCGAGGATGACATGCGCGCCATATTCGATGCGATAAAGCTCGACATTCCCGTTTATATCTACTGATAGAAGGGCACAGAATGGAAAACAGGACGACTCGCGCCGGGGGCCCTGAGCGGCGCAACCATACGCCGCCCGGAAGGCTGCGTCGAATAGCCCACGATTACCGGACCTTCGTGCTCGCGCTCATCGGGGCCGGCGTCGCAGTGGCTGTACTCTTTGTGGCAACCACCGCATGGGCGGTAAACGAGCGATTCGAGCGTGATGTCGCGCATATCGCGTACACGCACGACGCACGGGCTCTCCACTTCCTCGCCGAGCGCCAGTCCGAGGGACTGGCGGAGCTAAGCGACTCCGTAGCCGCGCTCACAGCCCAGAGTGAGGCGCTCGTCCCGAGCGAAGAGCCATACCTGGTAGTGTCCATCGCCGATCGGCGCGTGTGGTATCTCAGCGGCGAGGATACCATCTTCTCCGCGCCGGTGGCGGTAGGATCGGGTGAAACCCTGGTGATAGGAGGCGAAACAAAGCGCTTCCAGACACCGCGTGGCCGCATGAAGATCACCCACAAGGAGAAGAACCCCATCTGGGTGCCGCCCAACTGGCACTATATAGAAATCGCCCGCGAGCAGGGCCTCGAGGTCGTCAACATGAGCAACGCCGCGCCCGACGCGCTCGCGGGCTTCCCCGCCGGTGACGAACCCATAGCCGACGGCAAGATCTACATCCCGCCCTGGGGCAGCCCTCAGCGCAGGTACGAGGGCGTCCTCGGCGCCGCCAAACTGGAGATGTACGACGGCTACTACTTCCACGGAACCCAGAACGAGGCCTCCGTGGGCTCGGCCGCCAGCCACGGCTGCATCCGCATGCTCGAGGGCGACGTCCTCTGGATGTATGCGAATGTGCCGGTGGGGACGGAAGTTTATATCTACTAAAAGTGCGAGGTGCGAGGTGCGAAGTGCGGGTGTCGCGCAGGGATTTCGGCGCGACCCCCGCACTTCGCACTTCGCACCTCGCACGTCGCACTAGACGTTGATCTCAGGCTTTTCGGGATGAGGTCGGTATAGTACCACCGTCTTCCCAATAGTCTGGACGTGGGTGGCGCCGGGGATTTCGGCGGCGAGGAGCGGACCGGCTTCGGCGGCGGTGAGGGGGGCTGAGTCCTGAACCTTGATCTTGACCAGCTCGCGCTTGTTGAACGCGTCGCCGAGTGCACTGATCGTGGCGGGTGTTATGCCTTCCTTGCCCACGTGGTGGATGGCCTTGAGGTGGTGGGCGAGGCTGCGAAGTTCCGCGCGTTGTTTGGCTGACAGTGTCATCTGGATTATCGGGTCGATGTTATCGGTCTTCCGGCGTGCTGATCAGTCGCCCAGAGCGACGCCTAGCTGGCGTGCGGTCATGATCCTATCACTGTCCAGGTTCACGCGCTTGATCTCGCCTACGGCATCCAGCAGCGGGACGGGACCGATAGAGTCGCCCTGAAGTGCGACCATAGTACCGAGGCGGCCGTCGTGGATACAGCGGACAGCGGCCGCGCCGAATCGCAGTGCCAGGTTACGGTCGTAGGCGATCGGCGAGCCGCCACGCTGAATGTGCCCAAGCACCATGGAGCGGGTTTCCTTACCGGACGCCGCCTGGATTTCCGCTGCCAGGCGATCGGCTATCCCACCGTACCTGTTAGTCTGATCCACGAAACTGGGCTCGCCGTCGCGGGGTCGCGACCCTTCCGCTACCACCACAATCGAGAATCGCCGACCGGCCGCGTCCCGGCTGATGACCTTCTCGAGGATGCTCTCGGTCGAATACGGTATCTCCGGTATAAGGATCACGTCGGCACCGCCAGCGAGTCCTGATTCGAGGGCTATCCAGCCGGTGTGCCGGCCCATGACTTCGACGACCATGACGCGCTGGTGCGACTCCGCGGTGGAGTGGAGGCGGCCAATGGCGTCGGTCGCGACCTCAACGGCTGTCTGGAACCCGAAGGTCATGTCGGTGGCGCGCAGGTCGTTGTCGATGGTCTTCGGAACACCTATTACGGGCAGCCCTTTCTCGTAGAGGGCGTGGGCAATCTGGAGAGAGCCGTCGCCGCCGATTGCGATGAGGGCGTCCACGTCCAGAGCCTTGATGCGGTTGACGATCTCGGTGGAGCGATCCACAGTTCCCCAGGTCCCGTCGGGCTTGCGTACGTCCAGGCCGAACGGGTTCCCGCGCGTCGTGGTACCCAGGATGGTGCCTCCCAGGTGGGTGATGCCGCGCACCGCCTGGAAGGTCAGCGGGAAAACGCCGGGCTCACCATCGACCTCACCCTCCAGCAGGCCGGTGTATCCACGACGGATGCCGAGCACCTCCCATCCGTTGTGAAGCGCGCTCAGGGTTGCAGCTCGGATTACGGCGTTCAGGCCGGGCGCATCACCGCCACCCGTGTTGATGGCGATGCGGCGGAAGCGAGGCGCTGCTGTGGATTGGGTCATTTCGAAAGGGCAATAGTGAATATTCCCGCACGGGCAACCCGCCCGGGAAGAACGCCGCTACCGTGTGGCAACGCCCGTGCCTGAACGGATCGGGGTCGTTTGGTGAGACGGTTCCTTGACATAAGGCGCCCTGGCGCGGTATCCTCGTCGGACACAGTCATGGACCTGCTCATTCGTGCGCAGGTTGTTTTCACCCAGGAGTTTACGATGGTTACCGAAGATCAGGTGCGCAAAGCACTTCGCAAGGTCAAAGATCCCGAGCTCAACCTGGACCTGGTTGTCCTCGGGTTGATTTACGATATCAAGATAGAGGGCGATCACGTCGATATGACCATGTCGCTTACCTCACCAGCATGTCCGGTAGCGGGCGAGATAGTCAACTCCGCGCGCACAGCCATCGAGCAGGTGGACGGCGTGGAGAGCGCGGACGTGGAGCTCACGTTCAGCCCGCCGTGGACACCCGAGCGAATCCCGGCGATGATAAGATCAGCTCTGGGAATCTAGAGGCCAACTTCTAAAGAACTCTTCCTCCGTTTTTTCTCTGCGTCTCAGCGCCTTGGCGGTGATAACTAACCGCCAATGCGCTGAGACGCAGAGGAACGCCGATGATCGGGGCTATCAGCGAAGCGGCGTAGGCGAATAACGCAACACACCCGCCGCCGGGATAACCCGGGGCGGGTGTGTTGTTGCAAGAAAAGGACGGCAGCGACGTACTCTCCCACCGGGGTAACCCGGCAGTACCATCCGCGCAGCGGGGCTTAACTTCCGAGTTCGGGATGGGATCGGGTGGATCCCCCGCGCTGTAGCCGCCGTCCATGTGTAAGTGGGCGAGAAGGGGGGGATGGGTAGTAATCTGCGCTTTTCAGAAGATAGGAGCGAGACGCACGCTAAAGAAGGTGCGTGTGCATGGCTCTCTGGCTTTGTTTACTTGTAAGTATGGCGCTCGGTAGTTAAAACCGATCAAGCCACACGGGCACTTAGTACGGCTCGGCTGAGTGTGTTGCCACACGTATACCTGCCGCCTATCAACGTGGTGGTCTTCCACGGCCCTTCAGGGAGCTTACGCTCCGGGAGGATTCATCTTGGGCAAGGCTTCCCACTTAGATGCTTTCAGCGGTTCTCCCGTCCCGACTTAGCTACCCGGCACTGCCGCTGGCGCGACAACCGGTACACCAGAGGTCGGTCCGTCCCGGTCCTCTCGTACTAGGGACGGCATCCCTCAATCCTCCTGCGCCCACGACGGATACAGACCGAACTGTCTCACGACGTTCTGA
>DASSKB010000059.1:0-5677 GCA_035690925.1 Longimicrobiaceae bacterium | reverse complement strand
GCGGTAGATTGACCTCGTAAAGCGCGTTGTGGTTGAAGAAACCGGTGGAGCGCGTCGGCACACCATCCTCCAGGTAGAGGTACATCGGCTTGGTGCTCATCGGGAGGCGAATTGCCATCATGTGGCCCTCACCGCTGGTCTAGGTGCACGGCCCGTGATTATCATGCTGCGACTGGGGCGCGCCGGCCCGGTAATCGTCCGAGGAATGGTCAGGCGAGGTGTTCGCGTGATCGCCCTCGTGGTCCTGAGTGGCGGGTGCTTCGGCTTGCGGGAGACTATGGTGGGGACATTCGTGCAGCGCGAACGCGTCCCTTGCTCCGGAGAGCAGGAAGAGCACCGCCAACCCAACGGCGGAGAAACGGCTCTTCGAGGATCGCTTCACGGCATAATTTCGAGAGAGGGTTACGATACTTCGAATATCGCCCCAAGGACTCGTATGTGCAAATTACTGGATGCGAGAAAGGCCAGGTAGCAGCGGCTTAAATCTCTTCAGTGATCGGCGGCGGCAGCGGATCGTTGTGCTTCCCAAGGCTCTCGAAGTAAAGTTCCATTGCTTCATGGATACTATCGAGCGCTTCGTGGCGAGTCCGGCCCTGGGTGATACGGCCTGGAAGCGAGGGAACCTCTCCAGCCGGTCGAAGACTTGCAAACTCCTCAATCTCAACGAAGCCCGGCACCACGGGGTATTCCCAGCGACCGAGGGGAGGGAACGCGCTCAAAATTTGTTATCTGAACCCCCCCTCCCACCTGAGTCACCATTTCGAACCTGCGGAGCCTCACTCGTGAGTGGCTCGTCCGCGAGGTCCCAAGCCATCTCCACCAACTCCACATCGAACCAGCGATTGAAGGTCTCCCAATCCCGCTGCTCGGGCCACAAGCTCGGCTCCGTGTACCAACTGTCGAGCGCTATCTCGAACATCAAATCAAAGTTTTTGCGAATCCATGTATAGTAATCCCGAGTCATGTCGAACTGTGGGATCAGGAACGCCTCCATCTCTTTCCATACGACCTCGTCGCTTACCGGCGTTCCCGGATCAGAATCCCGCACCCAATCGACGAACGGCTGCTTTGGCCTGAGCAGGACGAGTCCACGATTCAAAAACCAGATCTCCTTGTCATCCTCACCCATCGCTTCTCCTTAGGCGTCTCATGTCGGGCGGTCCTGACGACGCGGCGTTGTTTTAGCGTAACGCGAATGTCTGCTGGGTGCGCAGAAGCCAACCTCTCGCTCCATCCGTCGCCTTCCACAGCTCTATCGCATCGGATGCATATGCTTTGGCTTCCGATTCATCACCCCATCCGATGTACTCCGGCAAGCGTTTAGGCACCCGCTTCCTGCCTAAAAGATACACCGGCACATGCGGATTCTGCTCCAGTGCTTCCGTGAGCGCCGCTTCCGCTCCCGATTCACCCGTTCGTCGGTAAAGCCAGAGCGCCCGGTTGTAGAGCCAACTTGCCGAGCCATCCCCCTCATATTCCTTCAGGAGCTTGCCCACCCGCTCCTCCTCTCCCATCTCGAGAAGTCGCCCAAGTAGCACGTAGCGGATCCCCTGGTTGTCTCCAGGGTTCAGCCGCAGCATGTCCCGATAGTGCTCCACCGCTGCTTCCCGCTCTCCTAAGATCCACAGGCACTCGGCGAGCCCAGCACGGGCACGCATGTAAGGCCTTGTCTCCATTAAACCCCAGAAATACCCTACGTCCTCTTTGAACGCCTCGGGGCCGAGCGCCCGCTCTCCCGCACGAACGCCCTCCTCATAATACGCCCGTGCTTCAGCCGCGCTCTTGGCCTTCTCCTCGGCCAACAGATTGTAGGCATCCGCGCAGTCGGGTGAGATCACGAGCGCCCTCTCGGCCAGGCGGACGCGGTCACTCTTGTACAGCATTTCCCAGGCGTCATAGATGAGTTCCTGAGCTCGGCGGAGCGGGTCCCACTCAGCCTCGTTCGAAAAGACATCAACTGGCTTACCCTGAAGCTGCTCTTGGATGAACGCGTTCGCATCCTCATGGGAAGCAAACTCCTGCTCCTGCAAGAGTCGGCCGATCTCCGACATGGTTTTTTCCATCACGCGCGGACCCGCCCGTGTGTTGCCCTCGGTCTTGCCCGAACTATTCTGTGAACTCTTGCTCGATTTCTTTGGCTTCGATGTGGACTTCCTCTTCTTTGCCATCCGTCGACTCCGTCTAAAGAGCGAACCTGGAGGCCGGCACGGCCCAAACCGTCAGGCTGCGCGCAGGGGGGCGAGCTCACGCGGGTCGGGTCGTCCAATTCCCAACCGGTCGAAGAGTTGGACGATCTCCTCGATTTCGATGTAGCCCGGCGAGACGATCTCGATACCAAGGGGGGTACCATCGGAGGCGTAATCGACCAGAACTTCCGGTGCGACTTCCTCCGTGCGGAATGCTTTCTGGCCCGGTGACCCCGAGAGATAGATGTAGGCGGCGAACGGCTTGCCGTCCTGATAGTTGATTTGAAGAGATATCGCTTTCATGGTTGGCTCCTGCGCGGGTAAACCGTGACGACCTGCAACAACTGATCTATATGGTGCGGCTCGACGACCACGTGCCAGGGCGAGTTCCGGTGTCGCGTCGTGATCAGCCAGCGTCCCGGTCGTCGAGATAGCTCGATTTCGGTCGCATCCTCCAGCATCGTACGCAACTCAACTTCCGATATCCCGCGCTCCTCCATGCGAGATTTTGGGTGCGCAGTTAGCCTGATAGGCCACTCCCACCATTCCGGCCTCGTTGTGACCTGGAATCGTGAGGCGTCGGTACGGCGATGTAGATTGGCGCAAGATCATACGGCTACCCTTCTGACGATCGAAAGCGTAGCCGAGTTTCTCAAGGGCTCGACCAGCTTGGCGAACGTAGACCGCCGGTAGCTCGGCCACGCCTCAGACCTCGATGATCTCCTCGGTGATCGGCGGCGGCAAAGGATCGTTGTGCTCTTGGAGGCTCTCGAGGTAAAGTTCCATTGCTTCACGGATACTCTCAAGGGCTTCTTGGCGCGTCCGGCCTTGGCTGATACAGCCTGGAAGCGAGGGCACCTTTGCCACGAAAATGCCGTTCTCGTCCTGTTCAATCCAGACGCGATATTGCATCTCCACTCCTCGTTTGCCGGAATTCATCTGCTTTATCTACTTCCAAATCCATCTGTAGTCATGGCGGATAGACGACCTCCCTTGGTAGAAGTACATATATTTTAATATACTTACTACTATAGCGATATGGCCCTTGCAGCCCCGTCCCCCATAACGGGCGTCGCAGCGAATCCATTCAATACGGAACAACGGCATCATTTCGAACCTGCCGAATTGATGCCGTTGTTCTGACTATAAAATGGGTCGGGTGGGACTCGAACCCACGGCCTGGCGGTTAAAAGCCGCATGCTCTACCAGCTGAGCTACCGACCCCAGCCCGCAAACATAACTCGTCGTGCGGGGTCCTTCAACTGCGGGTCATCGCCCAGCGCGCCCCGGTGCGCGCACCGATCGCGGCGGATGCTGTCTGGAGCACAATCAGCATGGTGGTGGTGCTCAGCGGGAGGGATCTCCAGGCGGTCTGTCCGGTCGGCTCGCCCAGGAACAGATTCACAGCGAACCAGACAACTAGCGAGAAGAGGCCCATAGCAATGCCATGAAGCACGGGGGCGCTCCCTACGCGCGCACCGACGATAAATCCACCGGCAAAGAAGCCCACCAGAAAAGAGAACGCCGTCCAGATGTCCTCACCGGCATCCTGCTCGGGAACGAACTCGAAGGCGATCAAAGCAAGAAGCACCAGCGAGGTGATCGCTGCGGCGATGAACCATCCGAAGGCGATCCATGTGGGTCGAACATCTTTGAGCAGATCGGTCATGCGGAGAGTTCCTCGCAGAATGAAAGTTGTTCGACGCCATGGAACGATCGGCGATGGTGCGCCGTGGGGCCGAACCGGGCGAGCGCATCCAGATGCTCCTCAGTAGCGTAACCCTTGTTTCGCTCCCACGCGTAGTGCGGGTATCGTCCAGCCAGGCGAGCCATAAGCCGATCCCGGCAGACCTTCGCAACGATACTGGCGCAGGCGATGGCGTGCACGGAGCCATCGCCGCCTACCACTGCGGTATGCATGCCGTCACCAAGCTCGGGGACCGGCAGGCCATCCACAATAACGTGCTCGGGGGCGATGCCTAGCCGGCAAAGCGCCCGCTGCATCGCCAGCGCGCTGGCACGGCGAATGTTCAGGCGATCGACCTCACGGCACGATGCCGCCCCGATACCTACGGCCAAGGCGCGACCGAGGATCTTCTCGATGAGCTTCTGCCGCTGTGCCGCGGTGAGCTGCTTGGAATCGTCGATCCCGTTGATGCGGCGATCCGGCGGCATAACGACGGCGGCGGCGACCACAGGACCGGCGAGCGGGCCGCGGCCGACCTCGTCGACGCCGGCGACCATCTGAACGCCGCGGCTCCAGAAACTCTGCTCGACTGCGAGCAGGCTCCGGAGCCGCTTACGTTTGGATCTCGCCATCGTCGAACCGCGTCGCTCAGCTTCGGCGGCGCTCCTCGATGCGGGCCGCTTTACCGCGGAGGTTGCGCAGATAGTAGAGCTTGGCGCGACGCACGCGACCATGCCGGACCACCACGATGGAGTCTACCGAAGGCGAGTGCAACGGGAAAATTCGCTCGACGCCGATGCCGCTCGAGATCTTGCGAACGGTGAACGTCTCGCTCACCCCGCCGTGCTTGCGCGCGATGCAGACTCCCTCGAAGGCCTGGATCCGCTCCTTCTCGCCCTCGCGGACCCGCACGTTGACTCTGACTGTGTCGCCGGGCCGGAAGCTCGGGATGTCTTCCTTGATATATTCCTTCTGAGTCTCGATAAACGCGTGCATTGTCGTGCTCCTTTAGGTTCCAGGTTAGAGATTACAGCCAACCGATCCGATCGGCTGTACGCTGTAACCTGTCGATTGCTAAACTACTCCAGGAGGTCCGGCCTGCGCTCACTGGTGAGTCGCTCCGATTCCTGCCTCCGCCACTCCTCGATCTTCGCGTGATCGCCCGTCAACAGAACAGGCGGTACCGCCATTCCCCGATACTCCGCTGGACGCGTGTACGAAGGCGGGCTCAGCAGGCCATCGTAAAACGAGTCGGTCGATGCCGATTCATGGTCCGATATGGCGCCAGGCAAGAGCCTGACCACTGCGTCCACTATCGCCAGCGCCGGGATTTCGCCGCCGGAGAGTATGAAATCCCCGAGCGATACTTCCTCTGCGCCGAACCCGTCCACTACCCGTTGATCGACATCCTTATAATGCCCGCAGAGGAGTGTGACCTCATCCGCGAGCGCGAGCCGTACAGCGTCCTCGTGCCTGAACCGTCGCCCGCGCGCCGACATCATCATGATGGGCCCCGCTGGCCGGTCACCATCCTCAGGCGCGAGCGACTGCACGGCCTCGAAGAACGGCTCCGGCTTCATGACCATCCCCGCACCGCCACCGTAGGGATAATCATCGACCGTTCGATGCTTATCGTGCGTGAAATCGCGCAGATTCAGCACTCGATACTCGGCCAGCCCAGCTTCTGCCGCGCGCCCGGGAATACTCAGGCCGAGCGGCGCCCGGAAAAAGTCCGGGAACAGTGTGACCAGGTTGAACCTCAAAGGTCGAGGAGGCCTGGCGGAAGATCGAGGATCACAATCCT
>DASSKB010000058.1:0-2382 GCA_035690925.1 Longimicrobiaceae bacterium | reverse complement strand
GGGGGCTGAAGGTGCGTCAAACGGGAGGAGAGCTATCAGCTATCAGCTATCAGCTATCAGCTAACGGCCTCGAAGTCAGCCTGTATCGCGTGGGTCGTCATTGTGGACGCCTGCAGGTCCCCGGCACAAGCTCTGTCCGGTCGGGTAAGAGTCCGGGATCGCATACTGATAGCTGATAGCTGATAGCTGATAGCTGATAGCTGATAGCTGATAGCCCCACATACTCCTTGCCCCCTCCACACTACCTCCGCGACCTCAATCCCGAGCAGACCGCAGCCGTCATGGCGACGGATGGGCCTGTGCTGGTGCTTGCAGGCGCCGGTTCCGGGAAGACGCGTATGCTGGTCTATCGCATCGCCCACCTGATTCGGGGTGGCGTGAACCCGCGGCGTGTGCTCGCGGTAACCTTCACAAACCGTGCGGCGGGCGAGATGCGCGAGCGGGTTGCTAAGGTGGTGGGCCGTGAAGCACGCGGCGTGACGCTCTCCACCTTCCACTCGCTCGGCGCCCGAATCCTCCGCGAACACGGAACCGCGATCGGTCTTCCAGAGCGGTTCTCCATCTACGCGACATCCGACCAGCTGGCCATGATCCGCCGGATCGTAGCCGAGGAGGTGCACGTCGTCGCGACCGCGGGAGAGGATCAGTACGATGCCAAGCGCGTGATGCACCAGATATCGAGCTGGAAGAATCAGATGACAAGTCCCGTCGACGCGAAGCGCGAGGTCGCCGTCGGCAGGACAATGGAGAATCGCTCCGACGACTACGATGTGCTCGCAGCCGACGTCTACGGACGGTACGAGGAAGCACTTCGTGCGGCCGGTGCGTGCGACTTCGACGACCTCCTGCTGCTCCCTGTTAAGTTGCTCCGTGACCACGCGGATGCTCGCGAAGCGGTCTGGCGGCGCTGGCATTACGTGATGATCGACGAGTATCAGGATACCAACGGAGCTCAGCTGGAAATGGCTCGGCTGCTGGCCGGTCCGCGCAAAAACCTCTGTGTGGTCGGGGACGATGACCAGTCCATCTATGCCTGGCGTGGCGCGGATCTTACGAACATCCTCGACTTTGAGCGGCACTATCCTGGCGCGCAGGTCATAATCCTGGAGGAGAACTACCGGTCCACGCAGAGGATCCTGGATGCGGCTAACGCAGTCATCGCCCACAACGTGGAGCGCAAACCGAAAGCAATGCGCACGATGAACGGCCCCGGCCCCATGATAGACTACTGGGAGTTATGTGAGGAACGCGGCCGCAGCGCTGAAGAGATCGAGTCGGATATGGTCGCGCGCGAGATCGGGGTGCGGCGCTTCCATGAGAAGCTGCAATGGGGAGACTTCGGCGTGCTGTACAGGACCAATCTCCAGGCGCGCCCACTGGAGGAAGCGCTTCGCACGGCGAACATACCGTATCGTGTGGTGGGTGGTACATCGTACTTCGATCGCAAGGAGATCGCCGACGCCGTCGCCTATCTCCGGCTAGTCGTGAACCCACGCGATGAAATGTCGCTGCGCCGGATAATCAACTACCCCACGCGCGGTATCGGCCGGGTGACGCTGCTGAGGCTGGTTGAAGCCGCGCGCAAGGAGGGGGTCGGGCTCTGGGACGTCCTCGAGGGAAGTGCCGGTATCGATGGGATCAGCGCCGCGCAAGCTAACGCCATAAGCGAATTCGTCACCCTGATGAATGGCGCGCGCTCGGAGCTCGCCCGGATCGAAGCGGCAATTCGCAACGGGAGGTCGGACGGCGCGTCGCTGGAAGGCTGGGCCGAGGGGTTCCTGCGCTCGCTGCGCCTCGAAGAAGCCGTGCGCGCCGAGAATAAGTCCGAGAAAGTCGCGGATATTCGGATAGACAACCTGCGGAACTTCGTTGCCGCAATCGGTAATTTCGAGCGCCGTACCTGGGCGGACGAGCCTCTACCGGACGACGATATCGAATGGAGTCCGCCCACTCTCGGCGCTTTCCTGGAGAGCGTGTCGCTCGACGATCCTGAGTCAGACGATTCGCGCGATGAGTCGGAGGACGAGATGCGCGGGAGAGTTACGCTTATGACCTTGCATAGCGCAAAGGGCCTGGAGTTTACCCATGTCTTCCTCGTCGGCCTGGAGGAAGAAATCCTGCCGCACGCCCGATCCGTTGCCGAGATCGGCAACGGCTCCGCGGATCCGCTCGCCGAGGAGCGCCGACTCTTCTACGTTGGCGTGACCCGCGCCAGGCACCGCCTCACGCTATCCGGCTGCCGATCCAGGCGGCGCGGCGCTGAAACTCTTCCGCGCCAGCCCTCCAGATTCCTCAAAGAGATTCTCACTGAACTTCTCGATGTGCATTCCCCTGGCACGGAAAGCTCGCTCAGCCAGGGCGACAGGAAGGAACTGCGGGAGA
>DASSKB010000057.1:0-3796 GCA_035690925.1 Longimicrobiaceae bacterium | reverse complement strand
CTGGACAGGCCGTTCCGCGAGCGGCGAAAGCGCCTGGAGAGCTTTGCGGCGCGGTTCTTCCCGGAGGATGGCAGTATCCGCCTATCTCCCATCACCCACGACCGCAACGACGCGGTGAAGTGGCTGAAATCGCTACGAATGGGGCTGGACGGGGTGATAGCAAAGCGCCTCGACTTGGATTATCGGTCGGGTGATAGAACGGGGATGCAGAAGATCAAGAACCTGCGCAGCGCTGACTGTGTGGTGGGTGGATTCAGATATGGGACGGGCTCCAAACAGGTCGGCTCGCTACTGCTCGGTCTCTATGGCGATGACGATCTGCTGCATCACGTGGGTTTCTGCTCCGGTCTGACCGATGCGCAGCGGAAGGACCTCACGCCGAAGCTGGAGAAGTTACGAGGCGGGGAAGGATTCACCGGCAAGGCACCCGGGGGCCCCAGCCGCTGGAGCACCAAACGCTCGACCGAATGGGAGCCGCTCGAGCCCGACCTCGTCGTCGAGGTTCGCTACGACCACTTCAACGGCGGAAGATTCCGGCACGGCACCAAGTTCATGCGCTGGCGCCCCGACAAGGACGCCAGCCAGTGCCGGATGGCCCAGGTCGAGCGCGAGAGCCGGTCGTCGATGGCGCTGCTGGGCGACGGATGACCTCGCCATCCAGAAAGCCCGGCGGCGGCCTCACGGGTGCGCTGCTGCTCGATCACTGAGCTTTTCCGCCTCCTATAACTCATCATCTTACTGGAGATAAACACATGGGCTTCGACCAATACCACGAACCGGCCGACGAGCTGCCGCAGGAGACGCGGAGCTACGCGCGCATGATCATGTCCCTGATCGAGGAAGCCGAGGCGATCGACTGGTATCAGCAGCGAATCGCGGTCGAGCAGGACGAGACCGCGACGGCCATCATGCACAACGCTCGAAAGGAGGAGTACAAGCACTTCGCCATGGATCTGGAGTGGCTGCTGCGGAAGACGCCCGAATGGCGCGAGATCGCACAGGCGATCCTCTTTCACGACGGCGATATAGTGAAGCTGGGCGAGAGCGCGGAAAAGAAGGCCGACTGATACGTGTGCCGTAAAACGCGGTAATTCTGCTAGTTAGCGGTGAAGGTAGCAAAGGCGGCGATTGCGGCGTTGTAAGGGGGATCACGGGAGTCGAGCGGAAGGGGCCGTGGCGGGGAAGCGCGGCCCCTTACGCTTTGGTTATCTGAAGGGTCGGTTGCGCCGACCACAGATCTATCTCCCGCGTATCCAGTACAGACCATGAAACTCCGCATTCGTTCGCTAGCTATATTCGCTCTCGCCCTCATCGCCGGCTCGTGCGGCGATCAGCCGACGGAGCCCAGTCCTGGGCCCGATCCCGATCCAACACCACCACCCGCGGCGGCGCCCACGGCGAGCTTCACCACTGCCGGGTCCACTCAGGCCGGAGAGCCCACCACCTTCGACGCTTCGGCGTCCACGGACCCCGAGTCGAGCGCACTGGTCTACTCCTGGGATTTCGGTGATGGCGTGCGCGGCGGTGCGGAAACTGTCGCGCACCTCTACACCGAGGCGGGCAGCTATAACGTCTCCCTGGTGGTCGCAAACACCGGGGGATCCGCGGATACGGTTTCCAGCACTCTCACAATAAGCGCGCCGCCCGCGCCTACGGGCACCGCCACGCTCTCAGGCCAAATAACCGATGCCGCCGGAGATCCTCTCGAAGGCGTGACGGTAGCGCTTGTCGGCGGCTCGCTTTCGGCCACTACGGATGCGGATGGCGCTTTAACCTTTTCCAATTTTCCCGCCGGTGCCCCCGCCACGCTCAATCTGAGCAAGGACGGCTACGCCGCGACCTTCGCGCGCGTCGAGATCGCAGATGGCAGCGCCGAAGGATACTTCATGGCCGCGCTCCAGGCGCGTGATGCCGCCACGACGCTCTCGAACGTAGCTGACGGCGGCACGATTGCAGGCCAGGATGGCGTGACCATCACCATCGCCGCCGATGCGCTTGTCGATCAGGATGGGAATCCCGTAACGGGCGATATTCGGGGCGCGCTGACCCCGCTGGACGTATCCGGCGATGCGATGCGCGCGTTCCCCGGCTCCACCACGGCGCTCAGCGCTACCGGCGAGACGAGCATCCTCCTGCCATTCGGCGCCGCGGAGTTCGAGCTGACGCAGGGTGGCGAGTCGCTGCAGATCGCGCCGGGCAAGACTGCCACCATTGAGATCCCCATCTACACAGCTGGCGTAGCCGCGGGCGACGCCGTCGCGCTCTGGTCGCTCGACGAGGCCTCGGCTATCTGGACGCAGGAAGGTATGGGCGAGGTGGTCGCGTCCAGCGACTCACCCACAGGCCTCGCGCTCAGCGCGACCATCACCCACCTCTCCTCGTGGAGTGCGGGTGATGAGGATGAGTTCTCGACGGTTCCGGGCTGGCAGGCCATGGAGGCGCTCAAGGTTGTTATGCGCCAGCGCGGACTTACCCCATCGCCCGAGAGCGGCCTAACTCTGGACGATTACGTCCATACCAACGTCACTGATGGCAGCGACGGCGGAATCAGAAACGTAAACCTCTGGCTCGACACGGATGGCAACATCGTCCCCGACCCGGAATGGCAGGAATTCCACCCCACCTACTGTAAGCAGCGCGCACGCTTCATGGAGGGCGCGGTGAGGCTGCTGAACTTCAAGGTCATCCGGATCGGCCCCGGCGAGTACAGCGTGTTCGCGCAGGATATGGCTGTGGATACGAGGATCATCGACGAGCAGCGTGAGGGGATAAGCAGCGGCGTCCTGGACGCACTCGCCTCGGCGTGGGCGCAGATGGGCACCTCGGTAGGCGCACCAACCGATCCCTGCGGTGAGGTCCGCCTAGTGCATGTGGGAGGAAGCGACGCAGGCGATACATTCGTCTTCCAGGCAGGGTTTCAGGGTAGCTACGGCGATAACCTGACCTACACCTGGAACTTCGGTGACGGCTCCGCGGCAGCAGAGGGCACGCCGCGCATGGAGCACGTCTACGACAGGGCGGGCACTTATCAGGTGAGCGTGCTGGTGGAGGGCGAGGGGCTGGAGCCCGGTACGGCCACCGTGAGCCTGGTCATCGGTGGTGACCTCGAGCTCTCGTTCGATTCGACGATCGAGGTCGTGGCGTCCGATCACACGATGATGACGCATGTTGCCGGCACAGTCGCGCTGGCACTCAACGAGGATGGCACGGCGTACATCGGCAGCGGCACGATTGTGAACCTTGTGGACACCTACACTGCCGGCGAAGACAACTGCACCAAGCAGCTGTTAGATGGCACGCTCCGCGTCCGAGCCCTCACTTTTCCGGGTATGCCAGGGGCCGGCGATGAGGTTGAACTCCAGTTCGACTTCCCGGAGTATCCGCGGATCATGCTTACCTGTCCAACCGAAGGCGGCGACTTTTCGATTGGGATCAGCATTTTCGGAATGCACTTCTGGTTCCTGCGTGTGGTCGAGGAAGAGATCGTCGCTCCGCCCGAAGGCGGATTCGAAAATGCCGAAGACATGGACTACCTCATCCGCGGCTGGGATACGAATGTGGAGGATCCGCTTGTGGCCCGCAAAATCTACGATTGGTCCTATTCGATGGATGCTGAAATGACCGTCAACGAGAAAACGACAATCGAGATACGTCGGGTGGAGCCCTAGTAAGCGAAGCCGTCGTGAAGATCAAGAACCGCGGCCATGGTCCTCCTCGCAAGCGCATGCGGAGAAACCACCCCCGCTGACGATGCGGAGGTCGGGCTGGCCACGGAATCCGTGGCGGAGCAGGCTTC